>NZ_JANOAL010000189.1:0-5317 GCF_031411155.1 Polaromonas sp.
CGTCGTCGCGGGCAGCAGCAAGTCCGCGTACGCGCACGTCGCCGTATCCGCAAACGCCTCCTGCACGATCACGATTTCCGCCCGCTCGAGCGCGCGGCGCACGGTCGCCTGGTCCGGCATGGATTGCGCGGGATTCGTGCAGGCGATCCACAGCGCCTTGATCTCGCCGTCGGCCGCCGCCTGGAACATTTCCACCGCGGTCTTGCCGGGCGCCGCGGGCACGTCGGCCACGCCCCAGAGCGCGGCCACTTCGGCGCGGTGCACCGGGTCGGCGAGGTCGCGGTGGCCGCTCAGCAGGTTGGCCAGCCCGCCGACCTCGCGCCCGCCCATGGCGTTGGGCTGGCCGGTGAGCGAGAAGGGGCCGGCGCCGGGTTTTCCGATCTGCGCGGTGGCCAGGTGCAGGTTGATCAGCGCCGCATTTTTGGCGGTGCCGCTACTCGACTGGTTCAGGCCCTGGCAATACAGGCTGAGCGTGGCGGCGGAGGTTGCAAACATTTTTGCGGCCGCAAACAGGTCTTCTTTCTTGATGCCGCAGGTCTCGGCCACCAGGTCCGGCGTGTAGTCGCGCACCGTGGTTTTGAGGGCCTCAAAACCGCTGGTGTGGGCGGCGATGTAGCCGGTTTGCACCCAGCCTTCCCACAGCATGATGTGCAGCATGCCGTTGAACAGCGACACATCGGTGCCGGGCTGGATCGGCAAATACAGGTCGGCAATCTCGGCGGTGTCGGTACGGCGCGGGTCGCAGAAAATGATCTTGAGCTGCGGGTTGGCGGCCCTGGCGTCTTCAATGCGCCGGAACAGAATCGGGTGCGCATAGGCCGTGTTGCTGCCGACGATGAAGATGCAAGCGGCATGGTTCACATCGTCGTAACAGGTCGGCGGCGCATCGGCGCCCAGGGTCTGCTTGTAGCCGGCCACCGCGCTGCTCATGCACAGGCGCGAATTGGTGTCTATGTTGTTGGTGCCAATCAGGCCCTTGGCCAGCTTGTTGAAGACGTAATAGTCCTCGGTCAGCAACTGGCCCGACACATAAAAACCCACCGCATCGGGCCCGTGCTCGCGGATGATTTGCGCAAAGCTTTCGCTGGCGAAATCAAGCGCACTGTCCCATGGCACGCGCTTGGGCGCTTCCTGGCGATGCTCGCGCCGCATCGGGTAGAGCAGGCGGGTCTGCTGCGTCACCGCGTGGGAGGCGGTCAGCGCCAGCGTCGAGCCCTTGGTGCAGAGCCGGCCGAAATTGGCGGGGTGGTCCGGGTCGCCGCGCACCCCCGTGATCTGCTCGCCCTGGGACTCAATAATTACGCCGCAGCCCACACCGCAGTAGGGGCAGGTAGACCGCGTTTCGCGCATTATTTTTCGCCCCTACGAAGGTGTTTCCCATTTATCGCACAGCGATCCGCTGCGACAGCAGAGAGATCGCAGTAAGGGCAGGTGGAGCGGGTTTCGGTCATGGCAGTCAATTCGGTAGCTAACTCAGCAGGTCAGGCGTCGGGTAGGGGCATTCAACCGGCAGCCGTTGGCTGCGGATGGCCGGTGTCAATCGCGCCGTGGCTGCCCAGCGCCAGCGTCGGGCCGGCCACCGGGGCCAGCAGGTCGGTCGCATGGTTGGCCAGTTCGCCGGCATCGAGGTGCACCGCCCCGCCGTCCACCTTCACGGCAAAGCGCGGCGTGCAGCCTTCGTCGGGCGCCCTGGCGCAGCCGCCTTCCAGGTCAATCGTCCAGTTGTGCAGCGGGCAGGCCACGCTGGTGCCGAACACGATGCCCTGGCTCAGCGGTCCGCCCTTGTGCGGGCAGCGGTCCAGCAGCGCAAACACCTGGTCCCGGTCGTTGCGGAATACCGCAACATCCATGCCCCGCGGGCGCGCTACCCGGCGCGAGCCCAGCACGGGGATTTCATCGACGCGGCAAATCAGTTTCCAGTCACTCATCTTGGGTCTCTCTTTGAATCTATTTCAAGTCAGCACGCGCGCATACAGGCCGGTCACCCGGTCCATCACCTGCAGCAGGTTTTCGCTGGTCACAAATACGTCGATGGCTGCCTTGGCGCTGCTGCTGCCACTGCTACCGTTGCCATTACGCGCCTTGAGCGCATGGTCAAAAAACAGCCACTGGTGGTCGGCCAGCACCAGCTCCTGTTTGATCTCGGCCGTGGCTTCCGGGGCATTGCGCAGCAGTTCCAGCGCGGGGATGAATTCCTCTCGCGCCCGGGCCAGCTCCTGCAGGCTGGTGGCGCTGTCCACGTTCCAGTTGCTGGCCATGTAAAACTGGGCCATGCGCTGCGACAGCATGCGCTGGCGCCCAGCCACGTTGACCAGCTTGGCGCCGGGCTTGCCGGCCTGCTGTTCAAACAGCCCCGTTCCCTTGTGCGCCAGCGCCAGCACCTTGCCCGCCTGCGCCAGCAGCGGTTTGCCCTTGTCCTGCGCTGGCGGGGCGCCCACCAGCAGGGTTTTGTAGTCCGACCAGTCAGCCTCCAGCTGCCCATAGGTGTCGCGGGTCTCGCCCGGTGGGGCGTAGGCCTTGAGCTCAATCAGTTGCCGGTCAAACAGCGCCATCGACTGGTCCAGCACGCGGCGGGCCAGCTCGGTTTGAACGCCCTGGCCCAGGCTGAGCCAAGCCTTGGCCATGCGCTGCGACAGCATGCGCTGGCGGCCCGCCTTGTTGATGGCGTCGCCCATGCTGGCCACCTGTGCCTGCGCGCCCGCTGCCGCGCCCAGCGCGGCGAGGCAAAAAACCCGGCGGCTGAGAACGGCGGGTAGCGCCTGGCTGAAATGCCGGTGCCTCATGCCGGGATCGCCTCGAACTGCCGCGTGTCCACGGCCGCCTTGTCGAAGTCGAACCATGGGTCGGGCTGGCCGTCGACGCTGAACTGCAGGCGTTCCCACAGCGCCTTGCGGCCTTCGGCGTCATCAACGATCTTCTTTTTGACGTAGTCCAGGCCGACGCGGTGGATGTAGTGCACGGTCCGCTCCAGGTACCAGCCTTGCTCGCGGTAGAGCTGCAAAAAGCCTCCCGCGTATTCGAGCACTTCCTGCGCGGTCTTGACCTTGACCAGGAACTGGGCCACTTCGGTCTTGATGCCGCCGTTGCCGCCCACATAGATTTCCCAGCCTGAATCGACGCCAATCACGCCGACGTCCTTGATGCCGGATTCGGCGCAGTTGCGCGGGCAGCCGCTGACGGCCAGCTTGACCTTGTGCGGCGAGTACATGGCCCACAGCGCGCGCTCCAGGTCCTTGCCCATCTGCGTGCTGTCCTGGGTGCCGAAGCGGCACCATTCGCTGCCGACGCAGGTTTTCACCGTGCGCAAGGCCTTGGCATAGGCCATGCCGGTGGGCATGCCGATGTCTTTCCAGACGGCTTGCAGGTCTTCCTTTTTCACGCCCAGCAGGTCGATGCGCTGGCCGCCCGTGATCTTGACGGTCGGGATCTGGTACTTGTCGGCGGCGTTGGCGATGCGGCGCAACTCGTCGGGCGTGGTGTGGCCGCCCCACATGCGCGGAATCACGCTGTAGGTGCCGTCTTTCTGGATGTTGGCATGGCTGCGCTCGTTGATGTAGCGGCTTTGCGGGTCGTCCTTGGCCTCCTTGGGCCAGCTGCTGATCAGGTAGTAGTTGATGGCCGGGCGGCAGCTGGCGCAGCCGTTGGGGGTGCGCCACTCCAGAAAGGCGTAAACGCCGGCAATCGTCAGCAGCTTGTGCTTCACGATGGCCTCGCGCACCGCCTGGTGGCCGTGGTCGGTGCAGCCGCACATGGCTTTGGTCTTGGGCGTGGCCGAGTAGTCGCCACCGGCGGTGAACATCAAGATCTGCTCGACCAGGCCGGTGCAGGAACCACACGACGCGCTGGCCTTGGTGTGCTTGCGCACCTCGTCCAGGGTAAACAGGCCTTTTTCCTTGATCGCCTTGCAGATCGTGCCCTTGTTGACGCCGTTGCAGCCGCAGACCTCGGCCTCATCGGGCATGGCGGCGGCCTTGCTGTGGCCTTCGTGGCCGGTGTCGCCGATGTTGGATTCGCCAAACATCAGCTTGTCGCGGATGTCGCCCACGCTGCGGCCGTCGCGCAGCAGCTTGAAGTAGTAGCTGCCATCGACCGTGTCGCCATAGAGGCAGGCGCCCACCAGCTTGTCGTCCTTGATGACCAGCTTTTTGTAGACGCCGCCAAACGGGTCGCTCATGACGATTTCCTCGGTGCCTTCGCCGCCCATGAATTCACCGGCGCTGAACAGGTCAATGCCGGTGACCTTGAGCTTGGTGGAGGTCAGCGAGCCGGTGTAGCGGCCAATGCCGAACTGCGCCAGGTGGTTGGCGGCGACCTTGGCCTGCTCGAACAGCGGCGCCACCAGGCCGTAGGCAATGCCGCGGTGGGCAGCGCATTCACCGACTGAATAGATGCGGGCGTCGGTCACGGTCTGCATGGTGTCGTTGACCACGATGCCCTTGTTGCAGTAGAGGCGCATGGTTTCGGCCAGCTCGGTGTTGGGACGTATGCCCACGGCCATCACCACCAGGTCGGTTTGCAGCTCGCTGCCGTCCTTGAACTTGATGCTGGTGACGCGGCCCGGCTCGCCATCAATACCAGGCCCGCCCACCAGCTCCTGCGTCTGCGCGCCCATCAAGAACTTCAGGCCGCGGTCTTCCAGCGACTTTTGCAGCAGCTTGCCGGCCACGCTGTCGAGCTGGCGCTCCATCAGGGTCGGCATCACATGCACCACGCTGACCTCCATGCCGCGCAGCATCAGGCCGTTGGCCGCCTCCAGCCCGAGCAGGCCGCCGCCAATCACCACGGCTTTCTTGTACTGGGTGGCGGTGGCAATCATCTCGTTGGTGTCGGCAATGTCGCGGTAGGCAATCACGCCTTTCAGGTCCTTGCCCGGAATCGGCAAGATGAAGGGGTTGGAGCCGGTGCACATCAGCAGCCGGTCGTATTCTTCCTCGGTGACTGTGCCGTCGGCATCCACGGCGCGCACAATGCGCTTGATGCGGTCTACCTCAACCACTTTTTTGCCGGCGTGCAGCCGGATGTGGTTGTCCTTGTACCAGTCCCAGCTGTTCAGCACGATCTCGTCCAGCGTCTGCTCGCCGGCCAGCACCGGGCTCAGCAAAATGCGGTTGTAGTTGGGGTGCGGCTCGGCGCCAAACACGCTGATGTCGTACAGCTCGGGCGCAATCTTGAGCAGCTCTTCAATGGTGCGCACGCCTGCCATGCCGTTGCCAACCATCACCAGTCTGGATTTCTTCACCGCAATTCTCCTGAAAGTTGGCCAGTGAACCGCAAGCCTCATGCCAACTGGCGCGTGCGCACCGCCTTGGGAACCTCT
>NZ_JANOAL010000190.1:0-18754 GCF_031411155.1 Polaromonas sp.
TGAGCGCATCCATACCGAAAACTCGTACAAGTACACGCTGCAGGGCATGACGGCGCTGCTGCGGCAGGCCGGTTTCAGCCAGACCCGCTACTGGGCCGACAGCCAGCAATGGTTTGCGGTGTTCTGGGCCGCCGCGCCAGGTGCCTGAAGCGGTTTTAGGGGCAAAAAGTGCCTCTAGCCCAATAACAAAGCGCGCAGGTAGCTATCAATTAGATAGCAAATAGCCCGCTCCTGGAGTACGGTCAGACCCGCTCGGCCACCCAGCCCGGCACCGATTGCAGCGCAGCGCCCAGCTTGGAGGCATCGCTGCCACCGGCCATCGCCATGTCGGCCTTGCCGCCGCCCTTGCCGCCCACCTGCTGCGCCACAAAGTTGACGAGTTCGCCGGCCTTGAGCTTGCCCACGCTGTCAGCGGTGACGCCGGCGGCGATCTGCACCTTGTCGCCGTCCACCGCCGCCAGCACGATGACGGCGGTTTTGAGCTTGTCCTTGAGCTTGTCCATGGTCTCGCGCAGGGTCTTGGCGTCGGCGCCTTCCAGCCGCGCGGCCAGCACTTTCAGGCCCTTCACATCGATGGCCTGGGTCATGAGTTCATCGCCCTGCGACGAGGCCAGCTTGCCCTTGAGCGCGGCGATTTCTTTTTCCAGCGACTTGACCTGGTCCAGCACCTGGCCAATACGGTTTTGCAGCTCGGCCGGGCTGGCCTTGAGCGTGCCGGCCGCTGACTGCACGGTGGACTCGAGCGACTGCAGATAAGCCAGCGCGTTCTCGCCGGTGACGGCTTCGACACGGCGCACACCGGCGGCGACGCCGCCCTCGGCAACGATCTTGAATAGCCCGATGTCACCGGTGCGGCCGACGTGGGTGCCGCCGCACAGCTCCTTGCTCGAACCAATGCTGAGCACGCGCACCTCGTCGCCATACTTCTCGCCAAACAGCATCATGGCGCCCGACTTCTGCGCGGCTTCCATGTCCATGACGCTCGCATCGGTCGCCACGTTGGACAGGATTTCGGCATTGACGCGCGCTTCGATCTCGCGAATCTGCGCGTCGGTGACCGGGGCGTTGTGCGCAAAGTCAAAGCGCGTGCGCTCGGCGTTGACCAGGGAGCCCTTTTGCTGCACATGCTCGCCCAGCACCTCGCGCAAGGCCTTGTGCATCAGGTGCGTGGCGCTGTGGTTGCGCACGGTGGCGGCGCGCTGGGCGGTATTGACCTGGGCCGTCACCGCATCGCCGACCTTGAGCGAGCCGGCTTCCTGCGTGCCGTGGTGGCCAAACACATCGGCCTTGATTTTCTGGGTGTCGTCGACTGCAAACACGGCGCCGCTTGCCGCGATACGGCCCTGGTCGCCGACCTGGCCGCCGCTTTCGGCATAAAAAGGCGTGGTGTTGAGCACCACCACACCGCTTTGCCCGGCGTTCAGCGCCGGCACGGCCACGCCATCGGCGTAAAGCGCCACGACCTTGGCGGGTTCTTCGAGCAGCTCATAACCGGTGAAGGCATTGCCGTCGCCGCTGTATTCCAGCGCGCGGTCCATCTTGAACTTGCCGGCGGCACGGCCCTTTGCTTTTTGCTGGTCCATGGCGGCATGAAAGCCTGCTTCGTCAACCTCTACGCCACTTTCACGACATACATCCTGCGTCAAATCAAGCGGGAACCCGTATGTGTCGTGCAATTTGAAAGCGATTTCACCGTCAAGCTTGCCGCGAGGAAGTGGGTCGGTGTGCTCGCGCCCATCAAGGAGGGCTTTATGCGCAGTATCACTGATACCCACGGGAGTGAGCAATGTGGCTAATTGAAGATCCAAAATCTCCATACCGTTTTCGAGCGTATCAAAAAACCGAACCTCTTCAATCCGCAACACGTCCGTAATCCGCTCAGCCTGCTCCGCCAGTCGGGGATAGGCGACTCCCATCAGTTGCACCAGGTCGGCCACCAGCTTGTGGAAAAACGGTGTCTTCTTGCCCAGCTTGTAACCATGGCGGATGGCGCGGCGAATGATGCGGCGCTGCACATAGCCGCGGCCTTCGTTGGACGGATTGACGCCGTCGCTCACCAAAAATGCGGTGGCGCGGATGTGGTCGGCAATCACGCGCAGCGACTTGTTGCCCAGGTCTTTTTCACCGGTTTCACGCGAGGCGGCCTTGATCAGCGCGTCAAAAATATCAATTTCGTAGTTGCTGTGAACATGCTGCAGGATGGCGGCCAGCCGTTCCAGCCCCATGCCGGTGTCCACGCAGGGCGCGGGCAAATTCTTCAGCGAGCCGTCGGGCTGCATGTCGAACTGCATGAACACATGGTTCCAGATCTCGATGTAGCGGTCGCCGTCCTGCTCGGGCGAACCGGGCGGGCCACCGGCAATCTCTGGGCCGTGGTCATAAAAGATCTCGCTGCAGGGGCCGCAGGGGCCGGTGTCGGCCATCATCCAGAAGTTGTCACTGGCGTACTTGGCACCCTTGTTGTCGCCAATGCGCACCACGCGCTCGGGCGGCAGGCCAATCTCTTTCGTCCAGATGTCGTAGGCCTCGTCGTCGTCGATGTAGACCGTGGCCCAAAGCTTGTCGGCCGGCAGCTGGTAGACCTCGGTCAGCAGCTCCCAGCCCCACTTCAGGCTGTCGCGCTTGAAGTAGTCACCAAAACTCCAGTTGCCCAGCATCTCGAAAAAGGTGTGGTGGCGCGCGGTGTAGCCGACGTTTTCCAGGTCATTGTGCTTGCCGCCGGCCCGCAGGCAGGCCTGCACCGAGGCCGCACGCACGTAATTGCGCTTGTCGGTGCCCAGAAACACGTCCTTGAACTGCACCATGCCCGAATTGGTAAACATCAGGGTCGGGTCATTGCCCGGCACCAGCGAGCTGGACGGCACCACGGTGTGGCCCTTGGACGCGAAGAAATCAAGAAAGGTCTTGCGGATGTCGGCGACGGTGATGGTGGGTTGGCTCATGGTGTGGATTAATTCTGAGGGAATGGCAATGGACGGCGGTAATCAGCATCGGGCAGCTGCAAGTGCAGGCAAGCCCTTGATTTTAGGTGGCTTTGAGCGCGGACAGAAAGCGCAGCACCGCCTCGTCCTGACCCCAGGCCACATTGAAGCGCAGCCAGGGGCTGGGCTCCAGGTCCACCGAAAACAGGTGACCCGGGCCCAGCAAAATGTCCTGCTCGACCGCCTTGTAGGCCAGTTCGGCAGCGTTCTGGACCGCCGGGTGGCGCGCCCACAGGAACAGGCCGGCCTTGGGCTCGGTGAACAGCTCAAAGCCCAGCTCCAGCAGCTGGGTGGCCAGCTGCTGCTGGCCCTGCGCCAGTCGCTCCTTGAGGGTTTTGATGTGTTTGCGCCAGCGCCCGTCGGTCAGGGCCCCATAGGCCAGCCGCTCGGTGAACTCGGACGAGGTCAGGCCCGAGATCATTTTGAGCCGCGCCAGCTCTTCGAGCAGTTCGGGGTTGGCCGCCACGAAGCCGACACGGATGTTGGGGGAGATGGTTTTTGAAAAACTGCTGATGTAAATCACCCGCTTCAATTGGTCCAGACTGGCCAGTGAAGGCCGGGACTCCGGGTCGAGGTCGGCATAAATGTCGTTTTCCACCACGATCAAGTCGTATTTTTCGGCCAGCTGCAGCACCCGGTGCAAATGCGCCAGGGAGGCGCTGGAGCCGGTCGGGCTTTGCAGCCGGGGCTGGGTGAAGAACACCTTGGGCCGGTGCTCAATGATGCGCGCCTCCAGGGTTTCCAGGTCGTAGCCCGCCGGAGTGCGCGGGGCGCCCACCAGCCGTGCGCCCAGAAACCTCAGTGAAAACAGCAAGTTGGCATAGCCCGGCTCATCCACCAGCACGGCGTCGCCCTCACGCACCAGCCGCCGCGCCGCCAGGTCCATGGCCTGGCTGGAACCCTGAGTCAGCAGCACCTGGTCGGCATTGACCACCACCTCCCTGGCAGCCAGCAGGTCACGCACCAGCTGGCGCAGGGGCAAATAACCCTTGGGCTCGCCATAGCCTCCCAGATCCACGTCTTCAGCGGCCAGGCTGCGCAGACTGCGCCGCATCCCCTCGGTAAACAGCCAGTCTCCGGGTAGCCAGCCGCAGCCGGGTTTGCTGCGCAGCGCGCGGTTCTCGAAAATGCGGCGCAAATACCACATCGAGTCAAAACTGTAGTGCCCCGAGCCGCCCAGGGACGATGACTCCTGGCTGCTGCGGCTGCGCACAAAAAACCCCGAATGCGCCTGCGACAGGAAATAGCCCAGCGCCACCAGCCTGTCGTAGGCGTCCACCACGGTGTAGACACTGACACCGTGTGCGTGCGCAAACTGGCGTATCGAAGGCAACTTGGCACCCGCACGCAGTGCCCCGTCGTCCATCAATTGACGAAAGCCTCCGACGATCTGCGTAACCAGCGGAACCGAAGACTGGGGGTCGAGTGCAAACATCGAAAGCAGGCCCCATCGGGCTAGGGTTTGTATGTAGTGGGGGCGCGGGCTGCACAGTGCACCCGGAACGGGCGCAGTCTGTATATGTTAACGCTGGGGCCAGCCCCCTACAGTCTGGTCTCGACCTGCTCGACAGTCCCAGGGCGACCGTGACCGCCCGCCAAGCCAAGGAACCTTCATGCACCGTGAACCTCATATGACCAACGCCGCCCTGTTCGCCCGCCGCCAGGCGGCCATTCCGCGCGGCGTCGGCCACAGCCACCAAATAGTCATTGCCCGTGGCGAAAACGCAGAAATATGGGACGTGGAAGGCCGGCGTTTTGTGGATTTTGCCGGCGGCATTGCCGTGCTCAATACCGGCCACCGCCACCCTGCCGTCATCCAGGCGGTCAAGGACCAGCTCGACCGCTACACCCACACCTGCTTTCAGGTCCTGGCCTATGAGCCTTACATCGAGCTGGCCGAACGCATCAACGCCAAAGCGCCAGGCAACTTTGCCAAGAAAACACTGTTTCTGACGACCGGCTCCGAAGCGGTGGAAAACGCCATCAAGATCGCACGTGCATCCACCGGGCGTTCGGGTGTCATCTGTTTTGGCGGTGGCTACCATGGCCGCACCTTGCTGACGCTGGCCATGACCGGCAAGGTGGCCCCCTATAAAACCGGCTTTGGCCCCTTCCCGGCGGAGGTGTTCCACGCCACGTTTCCGAATGCACTGCACGGCATCACGGTCGACGACTCCATCGCGTCGGTGGAATCCATCTTCAAGAACGACATCGAGGCCAGCCGCGTAGCCGCCATCATCATTGAGCCGGTACAGGGCGAAGGCGGCTTCAACGTCGCCCCGCCCGAGTTGCTGCAGCGCCTGCGCACCCTGTGCGACGCCCAGGGCATTTTGCTGATTGCCGACGAAATCCAGACCGGCGCCGGGCGCACCGGCACCTGGTTTGCCGTGGAGCAGAGCGGCGTTGCCCCCGACCTCATCACCATGGCCAAGTCCATGGCCGGCGGATTCCCGATTTCGGCAGTGGTCGGCCGCGCCGAGGTCATGGATGCAGCCGCCCCGGGTGGTCTGGGTGGCACCTATGCCGGCAGCCCGATCGCCTGCGCAGCGGCGTTGGCCGTGCTGGATGTCTTTGAAAAAGAAAACCTGCTGCTGCGCAGCCGCGACGTCGGCGAACGACTGACTGCGGCCCTGCGAGCCATGGCGGCACGCCACAGCTGCATTGGCGACGTGCGAGGCATGGGCGCCATGGTGGCCATCGAACTGTTCAAGAACGGTGACATCAAGCAGCCCGACGCTGATTTGGCCAAGCGCATGGCACTTGAGGCGGCTGCACGGGGCCTGATCCTGCTGACCTGCGGCACCCATGGCAATGTCATCCGCGTTCTGGTCCCCCTGACCGCCAGCGATGCGTTGCTTGACGAGGGCCTGGGCATCATGGCCGCCTGCTTTGACGCCCTGGCCTGAACCCCGCGACATGTTGCAGACTGTGGCCATGCCCGCCAACCCGCCGGGCTCCGGCGGGTACGCGCCGATTGCCAGGCCCCCTTCATCTGCATTAAATTTGTACACCGGCTTGCGGCAATCCGATAGACACTTGCAGGGTACAACCAGCCCACACACGATGACCCCTATCCATCCCCTGGTGAGCTTTAGCGGAATCCAGAAAACCTACGACGGCATCAATCTCGTGGTGCGTGACCTGAACCTGGATATCCGGCAGGGCGAGTTTTTGTCGCTGCTGGGCCCTTCAGGTTCGGGCAAGACCACCACGCTGATGATGCTGGCCGGTTTCGAGTCCCCCACCGCGGGTGAAATCAGCCTGAACGGCGTACCGATCACGCGCACGCCGCCGCACAAGCGCAACTTCGGCATGGTGTTCCAGAACTACGCGCTGGTCCCCCACATGACCGTCGCCGACAACATCGCCTACCCGCTGACGGTGCGCAAGCTGCCAAGCCTTGAACGCGAGGCCAAGGTGGCGCGCGCGCTGGACATGGTGCAGCTCGGCCGCATGGGCACGCGTTACCCGTCGCAACTTTCGGGAGGGCAGCAGCAGCGCGTGGCCCTGGCCCGCGCGCTGGTGTTCGACCCGCAACTGGTGCTGATGGACGAACCCCTGGGCGCACTGGACAAACAGCTGCGCGAGCACATGCAGATCGAACTGAGGGCACTGCACCGCCGCCTCGGCGTGACATTCGTCTACGTCACCCACGACCAGACCGAAGCCCTGACCATGTCCGACCGCGTGGCCGTTTTCAATGACGGCGCGATCCAGCAAATCGACACGGTAGACCGCCTGTATGAGACGCCAGTGAACCGCTTCGTGGCAGGCTTTGTCGGCGACGGCACCGTGATGCAGGCCGAGGTCATCCGGCTCGACGGCAGCCACTGCGAGGTCCGCCTGCCCAGCGGCATCCAGCTGCGCGGCTTTAACGTCAACGAGGCCCAGGTGGGGGATACGGTGCAGTGCGGCATCCGCCCGGAGCGGCTGCAGATTGCGCAAGATCCGGCCGGCAACACCTTCGAGACCCGGGTCATCGACATCATGTATTTTGGCGATCACCTGCGCCTGCGCTGTGAGCTGCCCGGCCAGCCCGATGCCACCATCAAGATGCCGCTGGCCCACCACCAGTTGCCCGAACCGGGCCAGACCATACAGGTCCATGCCCCCGAAGAACACCTGCGTGTGTACCGCTGACCATCAGCGTTTTCAAGCGTTTTCAACTTCCAACAAAGGAAATTCCGATGAGACTCAAACCCCTGATATTTGCCCTAGCTGCCAGCATCGCCTTGCCCGTACTCGCGCAGAACCAGCTGACGGTGGTTAACTTTGGTGGGGCCAACGGCGCCGCCCAGAAAAAAGCCTATTTCGAGCCCTTCGAGAAATCCGGCGCCGGCAAGATCACGCAAGTCGAATACAACGGCGAACAGGCCAAGATCAAGGCCATGGTCGAAGCCAAGAAGATCAGCTGGGACGTCGTCGAGGTCGAAAGCCCGGACATCCACCGCGGTTGCGACGAAGGCCTGTTCGAGAAGCTGGACTGGTCCAAATTGGGCAGCAAGGCCGACTTCCAGCCAGCGGCTGTGCACGAGTGCGGCGTCGGCGTGTTTATCTGGTCCACGGTGCTGGCCTACAACGGCGACAAGCTCAAGACCGCCCCCACCACCTGGGCCGATTTCTGGGACACCACGAAATTCCCCGGCAAACGCGGCATGCGCAAGGGCGCCCGCTACAACCTGGAATTTGCCCTGATGGCCGACGGCGTAAAAACCGCTGACGTGTACAAGGTGCTGGGAACCAAGGACGGCGCAGAACGCGCCTTCAAGAAACTGACTGAACTCAAGCCGAGCATCCAGTTCTGGGAAGCCGGTGCGCAGCCGCCGCAGTTCCTGGTGGCCGGCGACGTGGTCATGACCACCGCCTACAACGGCCGTATTGACGCAGCCCAGCGCGAGGGCAAGAACCTCAAGATCAGCTGGACCGGCGGCATTTACGACCTCGACTACTGGGTCATGCCCAAGGGAACGCCCAACAAGGATCTGGCCGTGAAATTCATCGCCATGGCCTCTACGCCCGATGCGCAGGCCGAGTACGCACGCAACATCTCCTACGGCCCGACCAACAACAAGGCGCTGGCCAAGCTGGACCCCAAGGTGCTGGCGCTGCTGCCGACTTCCCCGGCCAACAGCAAGGACGCGCTGCAGTTCAACATCTCGTTCTGGGCTGACCAGGGCGAGGCGCTGGAAAAACGCTTCGCCGCCTGGGCCGCACAGTAAGCCCGGCATGAAAAGGGCGCGCGCATGACCGCAACGGCTTCTCTGCCCATGACGCCTCTGGCCCCGCATGGTGCCGCTGGACCGGCCCTGGCCGTTCAGCTGCACCGGGTGGAGCGCCGCAAGCGCCTGCGCGCCATGGCTCTGACCCTGCCTCTGCTGTTGTTCCTGGCGGTCACCTTTCTGGTGCCGTTGGGGGCCTTGCTGGTGCGTGCGGTGGAAAACCCGGAAGTCGCCGGCACGCTGGGCCGGACCGGCGAAGCGCTGGCTGGCTGGGATAGGAAAAGCGCGCCGCCCGACGCGGCCTACGCCGCCTTGCTGGCCGACCTGTCGGCAATTCCAGAGACGGCGCAGGCCGGCGTGCTGGCGCGCCGCCTCAACAGCGAGATCGGTGGCGCGCGCTCGCTCATCATGAGCACCTACCGCGCACTGCCGCTGGGCACTGGATTGAGCCCGGCCCAGGCCAAAGAAAAACTGCTGGCGCACGACCCGCGCTGGGCGGAATTGCCCTACTGGTGGGCGATTGCCAAGAACAGTTCGCGCTGGACGCCCGACTACCTGCTGACCGCGGTTGACCTGAAACGCGATGCCCAGGGCCAGATCGTGCGCGTGGGCGCAGGCGAAGCGGCCTTCAGCGACATTTTGCTGCGCACTTTTTCGATCAGCGCCATCGTCACGCTGCTGTGCATCGCGCTCGGCTATCCGCTGGCTTACTGGCTGTCCACCCTGAGCGAGCGGCGCGCCAACCTGATGATGATTCTGGTGCTGCTGCCGTTCTGGACTTCGGTGCTGGTGCGCATCGCCGCCTGGATCGTGCTGCTGCAGTCGAACGGGCTGGTGAATCGCTTCTTGATGTTCGCGGGTCTCACCGATATGCCGGTGCCGCTGCTGTTCAACCGGCTCGGCGTCATCATTGCCATGGTGCACATCCTGCTGCCTTTCATGATTCTTCCGCTTTACAGCGTGATGAAATCGGTCCCCAGCAACTACGTGCGGGCCGCGGTGTCGCTGGGCAGTGCGCCACTGGCCGCCTTCTTCCGCGTTTACGTTCCGCAAACTTACCCCGGGGTGGCCGCCGGCGGGCTGCTGGTGTTCATCACCTCGATCGGCTATTACGTGACGCCGGCGCTGCTGGGTGGCCCTGGCGACCAGATGCTAAGCTATTACGTGGCCCAGTACACCAATGTGGAGGTCAATTGGGGCATGGCCTGTGCGCTGGGTTCTGTCTTGTTGACGGCCACTCTGATTCTGTACGCTTTTTACCGCCGCTTCGCCAAAGCCGAGCTGAGCCTGGGCTGAATCGACATGAAACCCCCTGCCTTCCCCGCCTATTACACCCTCGCCGACAAGCTCGGTTGGTACGGGCTGCGCCTGCTTTGCGCCGCCGTGCTGTTTTTTCTGCTGCTGCCCATCCTGGTCATCATTCCCCTGTCGTTCAGCAACTCCTCGTTTCTGGCCTACCCGATTCCTGGCTGGTCGCTGCGCTGGTACCAGGAGCTGTTTGCCTCCGATGACTGGGCCCGCGCCACACGCAACAGTTTTATCGTGGCACCGCTGGCAACGCTGATTGCCACGACGCTGGGCACGCTGGCAGCCGTCGGCCTGGCCCGCGCGCAGTTTTTTGGCAAGGGCCTGCTCACCAGTCTGCTGATCGCGCCCATGGTGGTGCCGATTGTGGTGGTGGGTGTCAGCACCTACCTGTTTTTTGCCCGCATCGGCCTGTCTGACTCCTACACCGGGCTGGTGCTGGTGCATGCGGCCCTCGGTGCGCCATTTGTCGTCACCACCGTACTGGCCACGTTGCAGGGCTTCAACCAGAATCTGGTCAAGGCCAGCCTGAGCCTGGGCGCCGGACCGCTGCAAACCTTTTTTCGCGTCACCCTGCCGGTGATTGCGCCGGGCGTGGTGTCGGGCGCGCTGTTTGCGTTTGCCACCTCCTTCGACGAGGTGGTGGTCACGCTGTTTCTGGCCGGCCCGACCCAGGCCACGCTGCCGCGCCAGATGTTTACCGGCATCCGCGAGAACATCTCGCCCACCATTGCCGCCGTGGCGACCTTGCTGATTTTGTTCACTGCCGCGCTGATGATGGTGCTGGAGTGGTTGCGCGGACGCGCCAAATAACAGGAAGAAAGGCCACCTGATGAGCCGAGCAGCCACGACCTTCAATCAACCGCTGGGCGGCAATACCATGCCCCGCTTCGGCGGCTGGGCCAGCATGATGCGACTGCCCATGTGCAGCGAGGCGGCCGGACTCGATGCCGCGTTCATCGGCGTGCCGCTGGACATTGGCACCAGCCACCGGCCCGGCACGCGCTTCGGCCCGCGCCAGATCCGGGCCGAATCCAGCCTGATCCGGCCCTACAACATGGCCACCGGCGCGGCGCCGTTTGACGCCCTGCAGGTTGCCGACCTGGGCGATGTGGCCATCAACACCTACAACCTGCACAAGTCCATAGAGATCATCGAACGGCACTACCAGCCGGTGATTGACACCGGCTGCAAGCCGCTGACGCTGGGCGGCGACCACACCATCGTGCTGCCAATCCTGCGGGCCCTGGTGCGGCGCCACGGCCCGGTGGCGCTGGTGCATGTGGACGCCCATGCGGATGTCAACGACGACATGTTCGGTGAGGGCATCGCGCATGGAACACCGTTCCGGAGGGCCGTGGAAGAAGGGCTGCTCCAGACCAGCAAGGTATGGCAGATCGGTCTGCGCGGCAGCGGCTATGGCGCCGATGATTTCGACTGGCCGCGGCAGCAGGGTTTCACGGTGGTGCAAGCCCACGAGGTATGGTACCAGTCGCTCGCCCCCTTGATGGCGCGGGTGCGTGAAGCTATCGGGCAGGCCCCGTGCTACCTGAGCTTTGATATCGACGGCATCGACCCCGCGTTTGCTGGCGGCACCGGCACGCCCGAGGTCGGTGGGCTGACGGTTCCGCAGGCGCTCGAAATCATCCGCGGTTGCCGCGGACTGAACCTGGTGGGCGCTGATCTGGTCGAGGTATCGCCCCCCTATGATGTCTCCGGCAACACGGCGCTGCTGGGTGCCAACCTGCTGTTCGAAATGCTTTGCGTGCTGCCCGGCGTGAGCTACCGCTGATACCTTGCCCCGTCACCGCGGACAGGACAAGGTATTGAAAATCCGCTACTCTGACCTGCCCATTTCCCCACCCTGCTCTGGACAAACCACCATGGACATGAAGACCTCTCCCCTGGCCCTCCTCAAGGACCCCAGCCTGCTGAAAACCGATGCGCTGATCAAAGGCCAATGGCTGGCCGGCACATCACGGTTTGATGTGACCGACCCGTCCACCGGCCAGAAACTGGCCGACGTGGCCGACCTGGGGCCGCAGGATGCCGAGGCCGCCATTGCCGCCGCCAACGCGGCCTGGCCGGCCTGGCGCAGCAAAACCGGCAAGGAACGCCATGCCATCCTGATGAAGTGGTACCAGTTGCTGATGGCGAATCAGGAAGACCTGGCCCGCATCATGACGGCCGAGCAGGGCAAGCCGTTTGCCGAGGCCAAGGGCGAAATTGCCTATGGCGCCAGCTTTGTCGAGTGGTTTGCCGAAGAGGCCAAGCGCGTCAATGGCGAAACCTTGCCGCAGTTTGACAACAACCGCCGCCTGATGGTGGTCAAGCAGCCGATTGGCGTGTGCGCCGCCATCACGCCCTGGAACTTTCCGCTGGCCATGATCACGCGCAAGGTGGCCCCGGCGCTGGCGGCGGGCTGCCCGGTGGTGATCAAGCCGGCCGAGCTGACGCCGCTGACCGCGCTGGCGGCGGCCGAACTGGCCGTGCGCGCCGGCATTCCGGCCGGCGTGCTCAATGTGCTGACCAGCACCCACAGCGCTGACATCGGCAAGGTGCTGTGCGCCAGCCCGGTGGTGCGGCACCTGAGCTTTACCGGCTCCACCGAGGTCGGCCGCATCCTGATGGCGCAAAGCGCGCCAACGGTCAAGAAGCTGTCGCTGGAACTCGGCGGCAATGCGCCCTTCATCGTGTTTGACGATGCCGACATTGACTCGGCCGTCGAAGGCGCGATGGCCAGCAAGTACCGCAATGCCGGCCAGACCTGCGTCTGCGCCAACCGCATTTATGTGCAGGATGGCGTATACGACCAGTTCGTTGAAAAATTCGCCGCCAAGGTCAAGGCGCTCAAGGTCGGCAACGGCTTTGAGGACGGCGTGGTGCAAGGCCCGCTGATTGAAGATTCAGCCGTTGACAAGGTGCAGCGTCATGTGGCCGACGCGATTGCCAAGGGCGGCAAGCTGCTGGTGGGCGGCCACAAGCTGAAAGGCCAGTTTTTTGAACCCACGGTGGTGTCCGAAGCCAGCGCCGACATGCTGTGCGCCAGGGAAGAAACCTTCGGCCCGTTTGCGCCGGTATTTCGCTTCAAGACCGAGCAGGAGGCGATAGACGCGGCCAACAACACCGAATTTGGCCTGGCCAGCTATTTCTACAGCCGCGACATCGGCCGCATCTACCGCGTGGCTGAAGCGCTGGAATACGGCATGGTTGGCATCAACGCCGGCGTGATCGCCACCGAGCATGTGCCCTTCGGCGGCGTCAAGCAGTCCGGCCTGGGCCGCGAGGGCTCCAGCCACGGCATGGAGGAGTACACCGAGATGAAATACCTTTGCCTTGGAGACATTCTCAAATGAAGCGCCGCATCTTTGCCCAGGCCGCTGCCGCGACCTTAAGCGCTACATTTTTGATAGCTGTTGAGGCGCAGAACACGGGGGCTACCCCGCAAAAACATCACAAAATTGTGATCCAGGTCAGCGACGCGGACCCGGCCAAATGGAACCTGGCGCTCAACAACGCCAAAAACCTGCAGGACGACGTCGGCGCGGCCAATGTCGACGTTGAAATTGTGGCTTATGGGCCCGGCATCGGCATGCTCAAGCTGGAGTCTGCTACGGGCTCACGCATTGCCGACACCATGAAGGCGAACGTCAAGGTGATTGCCTGCGAAAACACCATGCGCGGCCAGAAGCTGAGCAAAGACGACATGCTGCCCGCCATCAGCTACGTGCCGGCTGGCGTGACTGAAATCATGAAAAAACAGGGCGAAGGCTGGGCTTACCTGCGCCCTTGAAGGCGGTTTCCGCACTGCTTTTATAATCGCTGCTACGCGGGTGTAGTTCAATGGCAGAACTTTTGCTTCCCAAGCAAATAGCGTGGGTTCGATTCCCATCACCCGCTCCAGTTTCGTAAGCCCTTGCGGGCCACTCTGCATCTTTCCAAAACCGCCTGGACTCCCCTCATTAATCTGAAAGGCGGCTTGCAGTCTGCTCCAGCCATTGGTGACTGCTCCTCCAGCGCCGCTCCGGCAGCCGTCGCCTCAGCGCTCGGCAATGTAGTGCGACATGCGCGCGCTTTCGCCGTGCGCCAGGAAGGCGCGCACCTCGGCTTCGAGCGTGTGGTCGGCCACGGTAGCGCGAGCGCGCTGGTGCAGGTAGTCGGCCCATGAGGTCACCAGGAAACGCTCCACATAGCGGGATGGTTCGCCCAGGTCCTTGTAGACGCGCCAGAAGGTGGCGCCATCGCGCCGGCGCGGCGCCTTCATCTGGCCAATGGTGTCGAGAAAGGCGTGGTCCGCCCCGGCGCGGATGCGGTAGGCCACCTCCACCGCCACCGGGCCGGCCTCGGGGCTGGGTTCGGCCTCCACGAACAACTCTTCCCAGGGCGTGCCCTGCGTCACTTCCTGGGCCGCTCCCACGCGCAACGGAAACGGGCGCGCCAGCAGCAGGCCGGCGGCCATCAGCAGGCCGGCCGCGACCAGCGCGGATGTAAGACCGGCGATGTCGGACAGCGCGCCCCAGAACGCCGAACCGATGGCGAAGGCGCCCAGCGAAGCCACGATATGCAGCGCCACCGCACGCGAGCGCACCCACGGCGGCGCGCTGGACTGGGTGGCGGTGTTGAAGGTCGACATGGCCGCCATCCACGCGGCGCCGCCGACCGCCATGGCACCATAGACCAGCAGCGGCACGCGGACCCAGGCGGCAAGCAGCATGACGGCAGAAAACGCCACGCAGCTGGCGCCAACGACAGCGTCGAGTCCGAAACGCGCGCGCATGCGACCGATGACCAGACCGGTGGCCACCGCGCCGGTGCCCAGGCAACCCATTAACAGGCCGAAGCCCTGCGCGCCGGCGCCCAGCTGACGCTGTGCAATCACCGGCAGCAGCGCCCACAGTGCCGAGCCGGCCGCACTGTAGGCCATGGCCCGCACCAGTTGCGCCAGGATCATGCGCGAGTGCCAGGCAAAACGCAGCCCGCTAAGCGTACCGCTCCATAGGCGCTCGGCCGGCAGGCGCGACGGCGGGTGAGCGCGTGGCGGCCAGCGGCGGATCGATTCCCACATCACCAGCGTCGTGAATACCGTGACCGCGAACACCCAGCCCGCACCCAGGTGCGCGAACAGCAAACCGGCGAGCGTGGGGCCTATGGCGCGCGCCACGTTGTAGGCAATGCTGACAGCGGTGATGGCCTGCGGCCATTCGTCCCGGGGAACCGGGTCCACCACGGACGAGTTCCAGGCCGGCGTCAGCACCGCCGTGCAGCAGCCACACACAAACACCAGAAAAAGTACCAAGGCCGGCCCACCCCAGCCAGCCAGCACCAGCAAGGCCAGCAGCGCGCATGCGGCCACCTGCGCCAGCAGCGCGCTGGCGATCAGGCGCCGGCGATCACTGGTGTCGGCCAGCACGCCCGCGGGCAGCGCCAGCAGGAACATGGGCAGGAAAACCGCGGTCTGCACGAGCGCTGCGAGGAAGGACGAACCGCTTAGCTCGACCATGAGCCAGGCAGCCGCCATGGACTGCATGCCGTTGCCAATGAAAAAGACGCCGCCGCAAAGCCAAAGCCCGCGAAAGGCGGGCTGGCGCAGGGGACTCCAGATAGAGGGGGTGATCGGCATGGGATCATTATTTCCCAGAACGAGCAGCCCCAAGCCGACGATCGCGCATGGCCGCTACCGGCACCATGATTCATCGGCATCCTGGCGTTCATAGCGTGATCCAGTGCCCGAGCTTTCGGTGGCTCCCGGTTGCGCTCGCCCGCGATGTCCAGCAGCGCCTCCGCAAACTCCTCGGCCATGCCCTCAGAGACGGCAGTCGCTGGGTCCGGTTGATTGACCCCAACAGCGACTGGCATCGCGCAGCCCGGGTCAACAGATATCCGCCGAGCGCCTTTTTGTAAGGTCTGTAGTTTGTTGCATATTGTGTGTGGCGCTCGATTGCGATGTGCATTGAGCACATTTAGGATGCCAGAGCGCGGCCAAATGTTGACCGCACCGCTCACGCAGCGATCAGCGTGTCAACTGAAGGGGACAATAATGTTCAATAAATCCTTGAAGTCGCCCGGCCGAACCGGGCGGAGCACCGCAGCCGCCCTGTTGTTGCTGGGCGCACTGGCAACTGGAGGCGCCCAGGCCGCATCGTCGGCCGGCTGCGAAGGCGGTGGATTCACGGTGCTGGGCAGGAGCGGCACGCAAAATACTGCGGTGCCAGCGGCCCAGGTCACCCCCACATTCGAGGTCGTGGGCAAATATGTGACCTTCCAGGTCGATGCCGCCACTTTCGGCATCCGCAACTACACGCTCACCGGTGCAGCCAACGCGCTCGACATCACCGGAGGCAGGTCGACACCCGTGTTTGCCAGCAAGCTGCCTGAGCACCGCGGCCTGACGCTCACTGGCGACGTGTTTCTCGAACAAAAGGACGATGCCCTCAGCATCGGCCGGGAAGGCCCCGGCCTGGTGATGAAGCTGCAGGCCAAGGACTGTGCCAACGGCGGTGTGTTCCAGATGGAAGTCGAACGCGCGGACGAAACCACCACGCTGTTCACTCACACGCTGGCGGGCATCGACTCCCTGCGCGACCCGCTCACGGCGTTTTACTCTGACAATCGCAATTTCCGCAACCGCGAGGGTGACGTGCTGCCCTACAAGGACACCACCGTCACCGTGAGCCCACGCATCAACTTCGGCAACGACTTCTCGGCAAAATTCGTTGGCCGTGACAGTCCGCAAGTCGCTACACGGGTCAACAACAGCGCCTGTACCAACATCATCCAGCGGCGCGCCGGCGCTTCACCATCCACTGCGACCGTGCTGCATTGCGGAGGCATCTCCAAATGGCTGGTTGCCAGCGGCGGCCGCATGGGCATGGTGTTTGGCGAGGATGCGACCGAGGTCGCGCCACCAGCCACGACTTGCGTGCAAAACTGCCAGGCGCAAAACCGGGTGCGCGGCCGGGCGGTAGTGCTTGGCTTTCCGTTTCCGGTGGCAGCGGCTGACCGGCTGAAACCGCGCAACCCGTGACACCCTGAGGCACCACTGATCCGGCGCAGCCGGTCGGCCACCGTCCTGCTGCGGTTGGGCGGTCGGGCGAAGGAGTCGGCGCACCTCACGGCTACGCCAATTCCTACGTCGCGCCCTGCCCCACCTCCACCATGAAATTGGCGTCAAATAGGGGATTTTCATTGACCCCGCCCTGGGCATAACCACGCGGGTTGCAGACCACGCGGGTCGACTTGAGGGTGTAGTCGAAGCTGTCGTGGGTATGGCCGTGCACCCAGAGCTGGACCCGCTTGCCGCCCAGCAGATGCTCCGCGTCGGAGACAAAGCAGGCGTTGAGCATCGAGTCGGCAAACCGCGGGTGAATGCTTTGCCGCGACGGTGCATGGTGAGTAATCACCACGGTCGGGCCGGCATGGGGCTCGGCGAGTTTGCCTGCCAGCCAGGCGGCATGGCGCTGAAACAGCGAGGCGGAATCGACTGGCGTGAACAACGAGTCGAGCGCTTCGTCCAGGTAAATCCGCTGGTAGTCGCGCATGAAGCGCATGGCTTGCTCGGCCGCTGCGCTGCGTCCCTCCTCATAGCCGTAAAGCAAAAAATCAGTCCAGAGCGTGCTGCCCAGAAAGCGGATGCCGTTGATGTGCAGTTCATCGTCATCGAGCAGATGAATCCAGGTGCCCTGGCACAGGCGCTTCAATTCGGCCGGCACGCCGGTAAGGCTGCCGCCGTAAAACTCGTGATTGCCGGGCACATACAGCACCGGCCTGGAAAACGCCGAGGCCCAGGCCACCGCCTCGGCCGGGCGCGCAATGTCGCCCGCCAGGATGACCAGATCGGCATCGTTGTCTGGCAGCGGCAGCCCACCCTGGCTCAGGTGCAGGTCCGACAGGATGTTGAGTTTCATGGTGGTAACCCGATGCCTTGTAGTTATATCACGTCGTGATACATTTTGCGGATGATGACCGCAGACCGAAGACAGCAAACCGCAGGGCCGATGCGCAAGGCGGATTTCGTGGCGCTGGCCGAGTTTCGCTACCGGCTGCGCCGCTTTCTGCGCTTCAGCGAAGAACTGAGTCAGGACAACGGCATTACCCCGCTGCAATACCAGCTGATGCTGCAGCTCAGGGGTTTTCCGGGCCGGGTCTGGGCCACGGTGGCCGAGTTGGCGGAGCGGCTGCAGGCCAAGCACCACGGAGTGGTGGCGCTGGTCACCCGCTGCGAGGCGCTGGGCCTGGTGCTGCGGCGTAGCAGCCAGAACGATTTGCGGGTGGTGGAGATTCATTTGACCGCCCAGGGCAGGCGCTGCATAGACCGGCTGGCGCGGCTGCACCGCAGCGAGCTGCAGTCGCTGATCGGGCTGCTGGACGCAAGACCATGAAGCCTTCAGCCGAAGATCCTGAAATGCCCAATCCCCCTGCCGGCGTTGACAGCCTCGAGGGCAGCTTTAGCGCGCCACTGCACATGCTGGCCGCCTGCCACCGGCGCATCGCGCAGCAGTGCGACGCCCTGCAGCGCCTGCTGCCGCACCTGGCGGCCCATGGCGTTGACGAACAGGCCAGAGAGGCGGCGCAGAACATCGTGCGCGATTTCAACCGCGCCGCACGCGATCACCTTGAGGACGAGGAGCTGGCGCTGTTTCCGGCCCTGATCGAATCCATGGCCGGATCGGACGCGGTCTGCCTGCGCGAGTTGACGCAGGGACTGGCCCAAGAGCATCAGCTCATCGAGGCCGCCTGGCGACCGCTGCGCACCGCGCTGGGGCAGATCGCGGCCGGCGAGGCTGCCACGCTGGCCTGGAACGCGGTGGAAGATTTCGTGTCGCTGTGCCTGCGTCACCTGGAACGCGAAAAGGCCGAGCTGCTGCCGATGGCGGCCCGTCTGCTGACCGACGCCGACATCACCCGCTTGGGCCGGGCCATGCGCGAGCAGCGCGGCATCAAGCCGCCCTAGTTTTCTGCCGCGCGGGCTCAGTGCAGCTTGACGCCAGTCCTGGCCTGCAACGCTTCCATGCTGACGCCCGGTGCCAGCTCAACCACCTTCAGCCCCTGTGGCGTCACATCCATCACGGCCAGGTCGGTGATGATGCGGTTGACCACGCCAACGCCGGTCAGCGGCAGCGTGCATTTCTCCAGAATCTTGAGGTCTTCGGTGCCGTCTTTCTTTTTGGCAACGTGTTCCATCAGCACAATGACGCGCTTGACGCCAGCCACCAGGTCCATCGCGCCGCCCATGCCCTTGACCATCTTGCC
>NZ_JANOAL010000191.1:0-7423 GCF_031411155.1 Polaromonas sp.
CCAGCTGCGAAGCGACTTCATCGTCGGCCGGACGAATGTCAAACCAGTGGTACTTCTCGACATCGGCCAGGTAGGCCTTGTCGATGGTCGTGCCCTTGGCCAGCTTTTTCGGGCCGCCATTGGCGACCTTGCCGTTGAGGAGCTTTTCGATGCGGTCAAACGCATCGGCTTCCACAATACGCAGCTGGTCGTTCAGATCCAGGCGAAAGCGCTTGAGCTCGTCGTCAATGATCTGCTGGGCACGCTTGTCGCGCACAATGCCTTCACGCGTGAAGACCTGCACATCGATCACCGTGCCTTGCGAACCCTGGCTCACGCGCAGCGAGGTGTCTTTCACATCGCTGGCCTTTTCGCCGAAGATGGCGCGCAGCAGCTTTTCTTCCGGCGTCAGCGTGGTCTCGCCTTTTGGCGTGACCTTGCCGACCAGCGTGTCGCCCGGCTGGACTTCAGCGCCGACATAAATAATGCCGGATTCGTCAAGGCGGTTGAGTTGTTGCTCCGACAGATTGGGGATGTCGCGGGTGATCTCTTCAGAACCCAGCTTGGTGTCGCGCGCCATCACCACGAGTTCTTCGATGTGAATCGAGGTGTAACGATCTTCAGCCACCACGCGCTCGGAAATCAGGATCGAGTCCTCGAAGTTGTAGCCGTTCCAGGGCATGAAGGCGATCAGCATGTTCTGGCCAATGGCGATTTCGCCCAGGTCGGTCGATGCGCCGTCGGCAATCACGTCACCCTTGTCCAGCTTGTCACCAATCTTGACGATGGGGCGCTGGTGGATGTTGGTGTTCTGGTTGGAACGCTGGTATTTGATCAGGTTGTAGATGTCCACACCGACTTCACCGGCCAGCGCCTCGGCGTCATTGACGCGCACCACGATGCGGGTTGCATCGACATAGTCCACCACGCCGCCGCGGTTGGCCGTTACCACGGTGCCGGAATCGATCGCAGCGACGCGCTCGATACCGGTGCCGACCAGCGGTTTTTCAGGGCGCAGCACGGGCACGGCCTGACGCGACATGTTGGCGCCCATCAATGCGCGGTTGGCATCGTCGTGCTCCAGGAAAGGCACCAGCGAAGCCGCCACCGAAACGATCTGCGCGGGCGACACATCCATGTACTGCACGCGCTCGGCACTCACCAGCACCGACTCACCGTTTTCACGGGCCGACACCAGGTCACCCGTCAGCGTGCCGGCGTCGTCCAGCAAGGCATTGGCCTGGGCGATCACATATTTGCCTTCTTCGATGGCAGACAGGTAGTCGATCTGGGTCGTGATCTTGCTGTCCACCACACGGCGGTACGGCGTTTCAATAAAGCCGTATTCGTTGAGGCGGGCGTACAAGGCCAGCGAATTGATCAGGCCAATGTTCGGGCCTTCCGGCGTTTCAATCGGGCAGACGCGACCGTAGTGGGTCACGTGCACGTCACGCACTTCAAAGCCTGCGCGCTCGCGGGTCAAGCCACCGGGGCCAAGGGCCGAAACACGGCGTTTGTGGGTAATTTCTGCCAGCGGGTTGGTCTGGTCCATGAACTGCGACAGCTGCGACGCGCCGAAGAACTCCTTCAGGGCGGCGGAAATCGGCTTGCTGTTGATCAGGTCATGCGGCATCAGCGGCTCTTGCTCGGCCTGACCCAGACGCTCTTTCACGGCTTTTTCGATACGGGCCAGACCGGTGCGGTACTGGTTTTCGGCGAGTTCACCAACACAACGCACGCGGCGGTTGCCGAGGTGGTCAATGTCATCGACTTCGCCGTTGCCATTGCGCAAATCCACCAGAATCTTGACGACTGCGAGGATGTCCTCGTTGGTCATCACCATCGGGCCGGTAGAAGAATCGCGGCCCACGCGGGCATTGAACTTCATGCGGCCGACCTTGGACAGGTCGTAGGTGTCCGGGTTGTAGAACAGGCGCTGGAACAGGGCCTGAACCGCGTCTTCGGTAGGCGGCTCGCCGGGACGCATCATGCGGTAGATGGCCACACGCGCGGCAAACTCGTCAGCGGTTTCATCGGAGCGCAGGGTCTGCGAAATGTAGGAACCCTGGTCGAGTTCGTTGGTGTACAGCACCTGCAGATCCTGCACGCCAGCGACGCGCAGCTTTTTCAGCAGCAACTCGCTCAACTCGTCATTGGCCTTGGCAATGATTTCACCCGTGTCGGCATCAACGATGTTCTTGGCAACGACGCGGCCCAGCAAAAAGTCTTCAGGAACACTGATGGTGGTGGTGCCGCTTTGCTCCAGTTCGCGGGTGTGGCGAACCGTGATGCGTTTGTCTTTGGCAACCACAACCTTGCCGGCTTTGTCGGTGATGTCGAAACGGGCCACTTCGCCGCGCATGCGTTCAGCAACAAATTCCAGTTGTGCACCGCTGTCCATCAGACGGAAGTTGTCAAACACAAAAAAGTTCGCGAGGATGGACTCCGGGTTCAGGCCAATGGCCTTGAGCAGAATCGTGACCGGCATCTTGCGGCGACGGTCAACCCGGAAATACAGGATGTCTTTCGGGTCGAACTCGAAGTCGAGCCAGGAGCCGCGGTAAGGAATGATGCGGGCCGAAAACAGCAGTTTGCCCGAGCTGTGGGTCTTGCCCTTGTCGTGCTCAAAGAAAACGCCAGGCGAGCGATGCAGCTGCGAGACGATCACGCGCTCGGTGCCGTTGATCACGAAAGAGCCCTTGTCGGTCATGAGCGGCACTTCGCCCATGTAGACCTCCTGCTCCTTGACTTCCTTGACCACCTTGGACTGCGAGGTGGAGGACTCGCGGTCATAAATGATCAGTTGAACCTTGGCGCGGACGGCCGAAGAGAAGGTCAGGCCACGGGTCTGGCATTCGCGCACGTCAAAGGCCGGCTTGGCCAGGTTGTACTCGAGAAACTTCATCTCGACAAAACCGTTGTGCGAGACGATGGGGAAGGCGTTTTCAAACGCCGCTTGCAAGCCTTCGACGGTGCGCTTCTGGGGCGCACGGTCGGCTTGCAGGAACGCCGTGTAGGCATCTTTCTGCATTTGCAGCAAATAGGGAACCGTCAACACGCTTTCGCGGTTGCCGAAGCTTTTGCGGATGCGTTTGCGTTCGGTGAAGCTGTAGCTAGAAGTAAGGGCCATGAGTTCTCCGCGTCGATGGGCTCTGGCGACTCTCGGGCTTGAATACACCACGTATTCATGCACGCTTGGTGGTTGGCCACTACCAACCATGGCGGACGGTGACGCATTGCACGTCACCCGAACCAAGGCGTTTTCTGTAGTCGGGGGTCAGAAAACACTGCAAAAAAGGCCGCATTTGCCTTCTTTGCGGTGTGCTCCTTGAAGCACGAAAGGCTGGAAGACCGACTACGGTCTTCCAGCCTTTGCGAACACCAGGAATTACTTGAGTTCGACTTTCGCGCCAGCTTCTTCGAGCTTTTTCTTGGCGGCTTCCGCGTCGGCCTTGGGTGCGCCTTCCTTGACGTTCTTTGGAGCGCCGTCCACCAGGTCTTTGGCTTCCTTGAGGCCCAGACCGGTGAGTTCGCGAACTGCTTTAATGACTTGCACCTTGTTGGCGCCGGCTTCGAGCAGCACGACGTTGAAGTCGGTCTTCTCTTCGGCCACCGCAGCGGCAGCACCACCGCCAGCAGCAGGAGCAGCCATGGCGGCTGCGCTCACACCAAATTTCTCTTCGATGGCTTTCACCAGATCGTTGAGTTCGAGGACCGTCATGCTATCCAGCGCGGTCAAAAATGCGTCTTTATCGAATGCCATTTTGATTTCCTAAAAAAGTTGGTTCAAGTTAAGCCGCTACGGCTTCGGGTGCTGCTTCAGCTACAGGGGCGTCGCCGCCGCCTTTTTTTGCCGCCAGCGCGCCCAGCACAACGGCCGTACGCGAAATGGGCGACATCAGCAAGCCACACACCTGGGCCAGCAACACTTCCTTGGAAGGGATGTTGGCCAGTTGCTTCACGCCGTTCACGTCCAGGGTTTTGCCACCAAATGCGCCCCCACGAATCACCAGCTTGTCGTTGGTTTTCGCGAAGTCCGCCACCACTTTTGCAGCAGCGACGGCATCGATGGAAAAGCCGTAGATCAGCGGTCCGGTCATCTGATCGGACACGACCTCAAATGCGCTACCCGCCACGGCACGGCGAGCCAGGGTGTTCTTCAGAACACTCAGGTTCACGCCTTTGTCGCGGGCTTGGCTGCGCAGCTTGGTCATGTCAGCGACCGTGATGCCACGGTATTCCGCTATCACGAGCGTTTGAGCTTTAGCGGCGAGGCCGGTCACTTCATCAATGACGGCTTGTTTCTCACTGCGATTGAGACTCAAGGTCTACTCCTTAAAAATGTGCTTTCCGGTTTGCCACCGGCTTTCGCCGGCCATCAATCCCTGAGCACGCTCATATTCAGCGACCAACTGTTTCAGATTCTTTTCAAAACCATTCAAGCAGCGGGACCGCCATCTGCGTTGGCTGTCTTTCGATTAAGCACCGGGCTCAAAGTTTTCATTCAAGCCGGCACACCAACGGTCCTGGATGACCTGCCGGAACATTGCCCCGGCAGCCCACCACGTTGAATGACCCCTGCGGGCCATTCAAATTTTTGCGATTACGCTGTGATGGATTGCGTGTCGACGCGAACGCCCACGCCCATCGTCGACGAAACCGCCACTTTCCTCAAATACACACCTTTGCTCGATGCCGGCTTGGCCTTGATCAAGGCATCCACCAGCGCGGCCAGATTGCCTTGCAACTTGGCCGTATCAAACGAACGCAGGCCAATGGTGCCGTGCACGATACCGGCCTTGTCGACGCGGAACTGGACCTGTCCAGCCTTGGCGTTTTTCACGGCGGTGGCGACATCAGGCGTCACGGTGCCGACCTTGGGGTTGGGCATCAGGCCGCGCGGGCCAAGAATCTGGCCCAGCGTACCCACGACGCGCATGGCGTCGGGGGAAGCAATCACCACATCAAAATCCATCTTGCCGGCTTTGATCTCGGCAGCCAGGTCATCCATGCCGACGATGTCGGCGCCGGCTGCCTTGGCTTCCTCGGCCTTGGCCCCCTGGGCAAACACGGCAACGCGTTTGGTCTTGCCGGTACCGTTAGGCAACACGACAGCGCCGCGAACCACCTGGTCGGACTTCTTGGCATCAATCCCGAGTTGCACCGCCACATCGATGGACTCATCGAACTTGGCGACAGCAAACTCTTTTACAAGACCCAAGGCGTCCGGCAAGGCGTACAGCTTGTTGCTGTCGATCTTGTCGCCGATGGTCTTTTGACGTTTGGTCAGCTTGCTCATACAACACCCTCCACCGTCACACCCATGGAACGGGCGGAACCGGCAATAGTACGAACTGCGGCGTCAAGATCGGCGGCAGTCATGTCTTTCATCTTGGTTTTGGCAATTTCTTCCAGCTGGGCGCGGGTGACCTTGCCAACCTTGACGGTGTGCGGCGTGGCCGAACCCTTGTCGAGCTTGATGGCCTTCTTGATCAGGGTCACCGCCGGGGGTGTCTTGATGATGAAGGTAAAGCTCTTGTCGGCGTACGCCGTAATCACCACCGGCAGTGGCAGGCCCGGCTCAACACCCTGGGTCTGGGCATTGAATGCCTTGCAGAACTCCATGATGTTCAAGCCGCGCTGACCCAATGCCGGACCAATCGGGGGGGACGGATTGGCCTTGCCAGCTGGCACTTGCAGCTTGACGAAGCCGACGATTTTTTTCGCCATACTTTTCTCCTTGCGGGTCATAACGCCTGAACACCACCAAAACGGCAGGACCAGGCTCCCCGGGGGTTACACAACTCAATAAGGGTCCAAAAGAACCCACCGCGCCGAGTTGCAAGGCGCGAATTTCAAAATCTGCCCGATGGCTTGCGCGCTATCAGGTTTTTTCAATCTGGCTGAATTCCAGTTCCACCGGCGTGGCACGCCCGAAAATCGTCACCGAAACGCGGACCTTGTTCTTGTCGTAATTGACCTCTTCCACCGTGCCATTGAAGTCGGTGAACGGACCGTCCTTGACGCGCACATATTCGCCCGTTTCAAACTCGACCTTGTGGCGCGGCTTCTCGGTGCCGACCTGCATCTGGTTCACAATCTTCTGGACATCTTCCTCGGAAATCGGTGCCGGGCGATTCTTGGCGCCGCCCACAAAACCAGTGACCTTGTTGGTGTGCTTGACCAGGTGCCAGGTTTCGTCATCCATGACCATCTCAACCAGCACATAGCCCGGGAAGAACCGACGCTCGGTGGTTTTCTTCTGACCATTCTTGATCTCGACCACTTCTTCAGTGGGCACCAGAAAACGGCCGAACTTCGACTGCATGCCGGCCCGGTTGATGCGCTCGACGATATTTCGCTCGGCAGCCTTTTCCATTCCGGAGTAGGCATGCACGACATACCACTGCATGCCGGGGGTCGGAGTCAGGGACGCGCCCGCCGCCACTTCAGTCACTACCGTGCCGTTCAGATCGCTCATTATCTTTTCCATCCCAGGATCAGGTCGTAAAACACCCATTCGAGCGTTTTGTCGGTCAGCCACAAAAACAACGCCATCACCACCACAAAAACGAACACATAAGCCGTCATCTGGATCGCCTCTTTGCGGGCGGGCCAGACAACTTTTTTCACTTCACGCCAGGAGTCGCGACCAAAGGCCACAAACCGCTTGCCAAGTTCGGACGACACAAAAACAACAACCGCCGCCACCAGACCCGCGATCAGGGCACCCCACTGGGCCACCTGTCCCTGCTTGGCCAGCAGGTAAAATCCGGCCAGCGACGCCAGCACCAGCACGACCGCCAAACCCAGCTTGGCCTTGTCGACATTGGTACTGACGGTTTCAACTTGAGAAGAGGCCATGGTTGCCGGATTTCCTGTTCAGTCTTCTTGCGCCTTTTCAGACGCTTAAGCCCACCTGGAGTTTTTGACTCCCGGCGGGCTTGCTATTTATCTTTTAAACCACTTGCGGCATCAATTTCGGTCAATGAGCCGGGTGGCAGGGGCAGTAGGAATCGAACCTACAACCTTCGGTTTTGGAGACCGACGCTCTGCCAATTGAGCTATACCCCTCCGTCAAACCTCTGCAAAACCTGCAAATTACGCGATGATGGTGGCCACAACGCCAGCGCCCACGGTGCGGCCGCCTTCGCGAATCGCAAAGCGCAGGCCTTCTTCCATGGCGATCGGGTTGATCAGCTTGACCGTGATCGACACATTGTCACCCGGCATCACCATCTCTTTGCCTTCTGGCAACTCGATCGCACCGGTCACGTCCGTGGTGCGGAAGTAGAACTGGGGGCGGTAGTTGTTGAAGAAAGGCGTGTGGCGGCCACCCTCGTCCTTGGACAAGACATAGATCTCGCCGGTGAAGTGGGTGTGCGGCTTGATCGAGCCGGGCTTGCACAGCACCTGGCCGCGCTGCACGTCTTCGCGCTTGGTG
>NZ_JANOAL010000192.1:0-1550 GCF_031411155.1 Polaromonas sp.
CGCACCGCGCCGTGGCAGGCCATGGTCGACAGCAGCTCGTTTTGCGCCCGCTGAATGACCGTGCTGGCATCAATCTGGGCCAGCTCGGCCAGCACGCTGCGCGCCAGCTCCACCGCATCGCCCAGCGCAAGGCTGGTCGGCACGGCGCGCACCGCCAGGGTGCGGGGCGAAAACGGCGTGATCTCCAGCCCCAGCGTGGCCAAGGTGGCCACGCTGGCTTCGGCCGTCGCCACTTCCTGCGGGCTGGCGGCAAAGGTGGCCGGAATCAGCAGCGGCTGGCTGGTAATGTGGTGGCTCGCGTCAATCTGGGTTTTCAGCCGCTCGTACACGATGCGCTCGTGGGCTGCGTGCATGTCCACGATGACCAGGCCCTGCGCGTTTTCGGCCAGCACGTAAATGCCCTGCAGCTGGGCAATGGCGCGGCCCAGCGGCCAGCTGTCAGCAGGTGAGAGCTTGGCTTCAGCGGCGGGCGCGGCAGCCGTCTGCGTGGGCCACATCGCGTCGAAGTCAGAGGCGTGGTGACCGCGGCTTGCTACAAAATTGATAGCTGGCTGCGCCCATTCTGATGGGGCAAACGGCCTATTTGACGCCAAAAAGCTATCGGAAAGCTCATCCGGCGGGGCTGGCGGCGGTGTGGCGAGCGGGCTGGCCGCGCCGGGCAGGGCCGAGCGCGGCGCGGCCAGCGCGTTTTCGGCCGCGTGCCGCACCGCCTGGTGCACCTCGCGGCTGTCGCGAAAGCGCACCTCGATCTTGGTCGGGTGAACATTCACGTCAACCCGCGCCGGCGCAATGTCGATGTACAGCGCATACACCGGCTGGCGGTGACCGTGCAGCACGTCTTCGTAGGCGCTGCGGGCGGCGTGCGTCAGTACCTTGTCGCGCACATAGCGGCCATTGACATAGGCAAACTGCTGGTCGGCGCGCGAACGGGCGGCATCCGGAATGCCGGCGCGGCCCCACACCCGCACGGCGGGCTGGCCGTCGGCGCGGCGGGCGGCGCTTTCATAGTGCACGGCCACCGACTGCGCCACAAACTCCCCGCCCAGCACATCGGCCAGGCGCTGATCCTGCGCCTGCGCGCCGCTGCAGGCGCGCCATTGCTCCACCAGCTTGCCTTCATGCCAGATGGCAAAACCGACATCGGGCCGCACCAGCGCGTGGCGGCGCACCGCCTCGATGCAGTGCGCCAGTTCGGTGGCGTCGGTCTTTAAAAATTTGCGGCGCGCCGGGGTGGCATAAAACAGCTCGCGCACCTCGACGCTGGTGCCGCGTGCACGCGCCGCCGGCTGCAGCTCGCCGGTGCGGCCATCGAGTTGCCAGGCGTGCTCGGCGTCATCGGTGCGCGACAGCAGGCTCATGTCGGCAATCGAATTGATGGCGGCCAGCGCCTCGCCCCGAAAACCCATGGTGCCCACGGCCTCCAGGTCTTGCAGCGAGGCAATCTTGCTGGTGGCGTGGCGGCGCAGCGCAATCGGCAGTTCCTCGCGTGCGATGCCCTGGCCGTCGTCTTCCACCGCAATCAGCCGCACACCGCCCGCCAGCAGGCGCAC
>NZ_JANOAL010000193.1:0-2516 GCF_031411155.1 Polaromonas sp.
GGCGCGGCGCGGCCCGACCTGGACAGCGGCGCCCTGCGGCCGCTGCCGGTGAGCATGGCCGGCACCGAAGAGCTGGTCGGCCTGAGCCTGCGCGCCGACATGGCGCCGACGCCGGCGCAGGCCGAGGTGATGGGCGCCATACGCGGGCTGGCGCTTGAGCGCCGGGCGACCCGCGTGGTGCCGTGACAAGGCTTGCGCCGGCGCCATAATTCGGTATGGAAAAACTCAGCGCGGCGTCCCTCAGGCAAGCGGGCGAAGGACCCCAGGCCCATGCCTGCCACTGCGCACTCGGCCCCTGCCCGGGCTGGGAAAGTTTCACCGAGGAGCGCTGGCCCAAGGAAAAAATGCGCCACCTCGGCAGCCTGCGTGATCCGGAGGCCTACGAGCCCGGTTCCAGCGAATACCACCCCGACGGCACGCGCTACGATTCGCCGGACGCGCCGGTGGCCGTCGATTTTTACCCCTACAACCGCTGTGAGGTGCATGCCTGCGACGGCTGCGGACGGGTGCTGCTGCGCTACACCGAATTCGGCGGCTACTACGTGGACCACCGGATGCGCCAGCTTGACGCCAGCCTGGTGGTCTGAAGGCCACGGCCCTGGCGGGCTTACGGCGCGCTGGCCAAGGCGGCTGACACCGCAAAACGCGCGCCCAATTCGGCAAGACCCAGCGCCTGCAGCACCTGGGTCAGTCGCTCTTGCGCCGCGCGGGTTTTGGCGGCGTTGGGCGTGGCCGGGCGGCTGGCCAGAATCAGTTCGTTCTTCATCGAATGTTCCCAGCCCACCAGCTCGGTCACGGTGACCTGGTAGCCGCTGGCTTCCAGCTGCAGGCAACGCAGCACGTTGGTGATCTGGCTGCCGAATTCGCGCGTGTGCAGCGGATGGCGCCAGAGCTCGGCCAGCGGGGTTCTGGCCAGGTTCAGTGCCCGGCTTTTTTTCAGCACGCTGGCCACCTCGGCCTGGCAGCAGGGCACCAGCACCATGTGGCGCGCCTGCTTGGCCAGGCCAAAGGCAATCGCGTCGTCGGTGGCGGTGTCGCAGGCGTGCAGCGCGGTGACGATGTCGATGCGGCCCGGCAAATCGGGCGATGTGGTGGCCTCGGCCACGGTCAGGTTTAAAAACGACATGCGGGCAAAGCCGAGACGGGCCGCCAGCGCGCGCGATTTGGCGACCAGCTCGGCGCGGGTTTCAATGCCGTAGATATGGCCGGCGGTTTTCTGGCCCCGGTGCGCGACGTTGAAAAACAGGTCGTACAGAATGAAGCCGAGGTAGGACTTGCCGGCGCCATGGTCGGCCAGCGTGGGCGCGGGGCTGCTGGCCGCCACCTCGTTGAGCAGCGGCTCGATGAACTGGTACAGGTGGTAAACCTGCTTGAGCTTGCGCCGCGTGTCCTGGTTCAGCTTGCCTTCGCGCGTCAGGATGTGCAGCTCCTTGAGCAGCTCGATCGACTGGCCGGGGCGCAGCTCTTCAATGACTGGCGCGGGTTTGGCGGCCGGCTTGGCGGCCGGCTTGGCGAAGGATTGGGCGGCTGGGGGGCTTGGGGCGTGTCGCATGGCCCTCCAGTTTAGTGGGGCTGCGACTACATTTTCCAACAATTGCATTGAACACAATTTAATTGCACGGTATAATTGCGCCATGCCCGACAAAACCCCTGGCGCCGACGCCCTGCTGCTGCTCGACAACCAGCTCTGCTTTGCGCTTTACTCCACCTCGCTGGCCATGACCCGGCTCTACAAGCCGCTGCTTGACGAACTGGGCCTGACCTACCCGCAGTACCTGGCCATGCTGGTGCTGTGGGAGCAGGACGGCCTGATGGTGTCGGAGCTGGGCGAGCGGCTGTTTCTCGATTCGGGCACGCTCACGCCCCTGCTCAAGCGGCTGGAAGCCTCGGGTCTCATCACCCGCCTGCGCGCGCTGCAGGACGAGCGCCGGGTCCACATCACGCTGACGGCGGCGGGCCGCAAGCTCAAGGCCAAAGCCGCCAAAGTTCCGGGCTGCATCCTGGCCGCCAGCCAGTGCTCCATCCCCGAGCTGGTGGCGCTGACGCAGCAGGTGCAGGCCCTGCGCCAGCGCTTGGTGGCGTAGGGGCCGCGCAATCCTTCAACGGTTTAGTTTTTTTCGTCGCAACCCGTCCCGAATCCGGGACTTTTTTAAAGGAAACACCATGTCAAAACCCGAAAAAATTGTTTACACCGCCCACGCCAGCGCCACCGGCGGCCGCGACGGCAAGGCCAGGTCCGATGACGGCCTGCTCGACGTCAAACTCGTGGTGCCCAAGGAAATGGGCGGCGCCGGCGGCGGCGTCAACCCCGAACAGCTGTTCGCGGCCGGCTACTCGGCCTGCTTTCTGGGCGCCATGAAGTTTGTGGCGGGCCAGCAAAAGATTGCGCTGCCGGCAGACACCCAAATCGACGGCGCCGTCGGCATAGGCCCCATCCCCACCGGCTTTAGCATCGCGGTCGAACTGTCCATCCACATTCCGGGCATGGAGCACGCGGCCGCCCAGGCCCTGGTCGA
>NZ_JANOAL010000194.1:0-4057 GCF_031411155.1 Polaromonas sp.
GCCGCCATGGCGCCGACGCGGCTGACATGCTGGCCCATCACAAACAGCGCATTCTGGCGGTATTTGATGGCATCTTCGGGTTTGGCAAATTGCGCCGCGGCCGGCAGGCTCAAGCCCACCAGACTGGCGGCCAGGGCAAAAGAGGCAAGAGTTTTCATCGGTTTTGGTCTTGTCGAAGTGTGATCACGGACACAGCAGGGCCCCGGTCGCGGACCGGGGCCTGTGTTGCAAAGGGGCTGTGGGTCGGCCCCCGCCCAATCACTTGGCGCGGAAGGCGTCGTGGCAGGTCTTGCAAGTGTCGGCGGTGGCGGCAAAGGCGGTTTTCAGCGCGTCGAGGTTGCCGGTCTTGGCGGCGGCCGACAGCTTGGTGGTTTCGGCCATCAGTTTTTCGTTGGTTTCCTTGAACTTGGCCTGCTCTGTCCAGATCTCGGGCTTGGCCTTGGTATTGCCCGCCTTGTCGGTGCCCGGCATGAACCCCGCCCACGGCAGCCGGGATACCTCGGCCACCACCTCCGCATTCTCGGCAGCAACCTTGGCATCGAACGGCACCTTGCCGGAGGTCATGGCGCCGATGCGGCCGAAATGCTGGCTCTGGATGAACATCGCGCTCTGGCGATATTTGACGGCATCTTCCGGTTTGGCAAACTGCGCAGCGGCCGGAGCGGCCAGGGCAGCCAGGGTGGCGGCTGCGGCAATACAGGCAAAAGTTTTCATGGGATTCCTCGTCCGGTGGTACGTTGCTGGGAAAAGCAGGGTGAGTCGGCAAGCGCTGGTTAGACTGCTGCCAGCGAGCTTGAGTTTATCGGCGTCCGGTAAGTTCCGCAGGAACTCTGCGTCGCGGGAAAACCCCAAGACCGCGGGCTCGCGTGCGCGAGAGACTAAACCACCCCACGAATGGAAACGACAGATGCAGAACAACAACTACCGCAACAAGGTGCGGGTCTGGGACTTGCCCACGCGGCTTTTTCACTGGGCGCTGGTGGTCTGCGTGCTGGGGCTGGCCATTAGCGGCAGCGTGGGCGGCGACGCCATGCGGTGGCACTTCCGCTTTGGCTACAGCGTCTTCACGCTGCTGCTGTTTCGCCTCGCCTGGGGCCTGGTGGGCGGCCACTGGTCGCGCTTCGCGGCTTTTCTTTACTCGCCCAGGACCGTCATCAACTACCTCAAGGGACAAGGCAAGCCCGAGCACGGCATGGGCCACAGCCCCCTTGGTGCCGGCTCGGTCTTTGCCATGCTGGCGGTTTTGCTGATGCAGGTGGGCAGCGGCCTATTCAGCGACGATGAAATCGCCGCAGCCGGGCCGCTGACCCGATTCGTCTCCAACAGCACGGTCAGCCTGGCCAGCAGCTACCACAAGAACATCGGCAAGTGGATTGTTCTGGCGCTGGTGCTGCTGCATCTGGCGGCCATTGTTTTTTACCTGCGCCGCAAACACAAGCTGCTGGGCGCCATGCTGCATGGTGACAAGGAACTGGTGATCGCGGCGCCGTCGTCGCGCGACGACGCGGTCTCGCGCCTGCTGGCACTGCTCATTCTGGCGGGCTGCGCCGCCCTGGTGTACTGGGTTGCCAGCCTGGCCGCGCCGGCGTTTTGAGGCGCGGGGCAAACGCCGCTACACTGATGGCCGCTTTCCCCGTTTCAACGCCGTGCAACGCCCCTCGATTCAGCTCATCACCCCTGTCACGCCAGAGCGGCTGGATGACACGCGCCAGATTTTCAGCGAGTACGCGGAGCAGCTGGACGTTGACTTGTGCTTCCAGAATTTTGACGCGGAACTGGCCGGGCTGCCCGGCAGCTATGCGCCGCCGCAGGGCGCCTTGTTGCTGGCACTGGTAGACGGCGAAGTGGCTGGCTGCTGCGCGTTGCGCGCCCTGGACAATGTGGACTACCCGAACGCCGGCGAGATGAAGCGCCTGTATGTGCGCAAAGCCTTTCGCCGCTTTGGCCTGGGGCGCCAGCTGGCAGAGGCGACACTCGACGCGGCGCGCGTGGCGGGCTACCACAGCGTGCTGCTCGACACCCTGGATGACATGGAGTCGGCGCGGGCGCTTTATACCGAACTGGGCTTTGAGGGGATCCCGCCCTACTATCACAATCCGATTGCCGGGGCGCATTACCTGAAGGCCGATTTATAGCAAGAATTAGCCCGTAGCCCAATTACCATAAGCATAGTTTACTATAAAATTAATAGCGCACTCAGCCTCCCGAAGCACAAAAAAAGCCACTGACCGCAAGGCCAGTGGCTTGATTCCTGGAACCAGACGGCGGCTCAGCCCTGGGCCTGCGCCAGCAGGGTCGCCGCGTCGCTGACTTCAAACTTGCCGGGGCCCTCGACATTCAGGCTGGCGACCTTGCCGTCCTTGACCAGCATGGAGTAGCGGTTGCTGCGCAAACCCATGCCCTTGGCGGTCAGGTCCAGCGTCAGGCCGGTGGCCTGGGCAAAGGCCGCGCTGCCGTCGGCCAGCATACGGACCTTGCCGTCGGTCTTTTGCTCACGCGCCCAGGCGCCCATCACGAACGCGTCGTTCACGCTGACGCACCAGATTTCATCAACGCCGGCGGCCTTGAGCGCGGCAAAATTCTCGACATAACCCGGCACATGCTTGGCCGAGCAGGTCGGGGTGAAGGCCCCCGGCAGGGCAAACAGGGCAATCGTCTTGCCGGCGCTGGCCTTGGCCACATCCACCGCATTCGGGCCCAGGCTGCAGCCGCCGCCTTCAACTTCTGAATATTCCATCAGCGTGGCCGCGGGAAGGGTATCGCCTACTTTGATCATGGGTGCTCCTGGTTGGGAAAGAAAAGGAAGTGAATGTAGTGTGCGCTGGCGCGCCAGGCTGCCTGTATTTTGATGCAGGCTGAAAGTCTTGGTCATCTTGCGGGCTTTGGCGGCGGGCCGGTCGCCGCCCGTCTGCCACGACACCGAACCCAAGCGACGGCACCAACAAAAACGGCCCACACCGTGAGCCGTTTTTTGTGACTTGCCGTCAAAGTCGGTCAGACTCAGACCACGGCCGCCTTTTCAACCAAACGGGTCACAACCCAGTTCTTGGTTTTGGAGATAGGACGGCTTTCGGTGATCTCGATCACGTCGCCGGTCTTGTACTCGCCCTTTTCGTCATGGGCGTGGTACTTGCTCGACAGCGACACAATTTTGCCGTACAGCTCGTGCTTGACGCGGCGCTCGACCAGAACCGTCACGGTCTTGGCGCGCTTGTCGCTGACCACCTTGCCAATCAAGGTGCGCTTGAGGGATTTTTTAGCTTCCGTCATTTTTTGGCTCCTTGCTTGACGATGGTTTCGGCCAAAATGGTTTTGGCGCGAGCGATGGCACGGCGCGTCGAACGCAGCGTGGAGAGGTTGGTCAGTTGCTGCGTGGCTTTTTGCATGCGCAGGCCAAAGTGGGCTTTTTGCAGCTCTTTGACCTCGGCTTGCAGGCCGGCAACGTCTTTTTGGCGCAGTTCAGTAGTTTTCATTTGCATCTTCTCCTGATCACTGGCCGATCATGCGGCTGACGAACGTGGTGCGCAGCGGCAGCTTGGCCGAGGCCAGGCGGAACGCTTCGCGTGCAAGTTCTTCAGGCACACCGACGATTTCAAAAACGATCTTGCCAGGCTGGATTTCAGCCACGTAGTACTCTGGATTGCCTTTACCGTTACCCATACGCACTTCAGCAGGCTTTTGGGAAATCGGCTTGTCCGGAAAGACACGGATCCAGATACGGCCGCCACGTTTAACGTGACGGGAAATCGCACGCCGTGCGGCTTCAATTTGACGAGCGGTCAGGCGACCACGGTCGGTGCATTTGAGACCGAAGTCACCAAACGCAACCGAGTTACCACGGGTGGCGACACCAGTGTTACGGCCTTTTTGCTCTTTGCGGTATTTTCTGCGAGCGGGTTGCAGCATTTTTATTCTCCGTTATTCTGACTGATTACTCAGTCTTGGCACCGTCAGCTGCTGCAGCTGGCGCGGCTTTTCGGACGCGCTTAACGGTGGTGGTTTTCGGGGCTTCGGCACCTGGGGTAGCCTCGGCGGGTTTGTCGCTGCCATCGGCAGG
>NZ_JANOAL010000195.1:0-6945 GCF_031411155.1 Polaromonas sp.
GAATCGCCTGCCGGTGCTGCTGCTGCCGGGGGACAGCTTCAACTCCCGCGCGCCGGACCCGGTGCTGCAGCAGATTGAAGACTTCTCGCAGGGCGACCTGACGGCCAACGATGCGTTCAGGCCCGTGACCCGCTATTTCGACCGCATCAGCGCAGCGCAGCAGATCCTCACGGCCCTGCCACGCGCGATTCAGGTGATGACCGACCCGGCCACCTGCGGCCCGGTATGCCTGGCCTTGCCGCAGGACGTGCAGACCCACGCCTTCGACTGTCCGGAAAGCTTTCTGCAACCCGAGCTGATCCGTTTTCGCCGCCCCCCGGCGGACGCCCGCGAACTGGAGCGCGCCGCGGGCCTGCTGCGCAGTGCCCGGCAACCGCTCATCGTGGCCGGTGGCGGCGTGCTCTACAGTCAGGCTTGGGACGCCCTGCGTGCCTTCGCCGAGGCCCATGGCGTACCGGTCGTCGAATCGCAGGCGGGCAAAAGCAGCCTGCCGTGGGACCACCCGCTGAATCTGGGCGCGCTGGGCGTGACCGGCTCACCCGCCGCCAATGCGCTGGCGCGCGATGCCGATGTGGTGCTGGCCATTGGCACACGCTTGCAGGACTTCACCACGGGCTCACACAGCCTGTTTGCCAATGCCAGCATCCTGAGCCTCAACGTGCACAGCGTCGATGCCGCCAAATGGCGCAGCACCGCCCTGGTGGCCGACGCCCGCGTGGGCTTGGGCCAGCTGGGCCGCGCGCTAGGCGACTGGAAGGCCGATGCCGGCTGGACGGCGCGCGCCGAAACGCAAGCCGCCGGCTGGCTGGCCCGTGTCACCGAACTCACCACCGCCGTGCCGAAAGATGTGTTGCCGTATGACGCCGAAGTCATGGGCGCGGTGCGCGATTCGCTCAATGATGCAGGCGGCGACAGCGGCCAGCGTGACGTGGTCGTCTGCGCCGCCGGTACCTTGCCCGCCGAATTGCACAAACTCTGGCGCGCCGGATCACCGGGCAATTACCACGTCGAGTACGGCTACTCGTGCATGGGTTACGAGATCGCCGGCGGCCTGGGCGTCAAACTGGCGCGCCCCAATCAGGAAGTCATCGTCATGGTGGGTGATGGCTCCTACATGATGATGAACTCCGAGATCGCCAGCTCGGTGCTGCTGGGGCAGAAACTCATCATCGTGGTGCTCGATAACCGGGGTTACGGCTGCATCGAGCGGCTGCAGCTTGCTTCTGGCAGCCCCAGTTTCAACAACATGCTCGATGACTGCGTGCCCGAAGGCGGCAACGCCAGCCAGATCGACTTTGCCATGCACGCGCGCAGCATGGGCGCCGAGGCGGTGCATGTGAAAGACGTGGCTGAACTCAAGGCGGCGATGGCCCGCGCCCGCGCCGCCACGCGCACGCAGGTGCTGGTGATAGACACCACCCACAGCCGCGGCACCGAAGACGGCGGTTGCTGGTGGGAGGTGGCGATTCCCGAGGTCTCCAGCCGCAGCGAGGTCAACGCCGCACACGCGCGCTATGTTGCCGCCAAGCAAGAGCAACGTCTTTGAACAACCTTATCCGAAAGAAACCCTGTCATGACCTGGAACGTACGCATCGGCATCAACCCCCTGTCGTGGATGAACGACGACCTGCCCTCGCTGGGGGGCAACACCCTGCTGGAAACCGCCTTAAGCGAGGGCAGGGAAATCGGTTACGAAGGCTTCGAACTCGGCAACAAGTTCCCCAAGGACGGCCCCGGCCTGAAAGCCAAGCTCGATGAATTCAACCTGGCTTGCGTCTCGGGCTGGTACTCCGGCTTTCTGGCGACGGGCACGGTGGCCGACGAAATCGAGCGCTGCCAGGCGCACATGCGCAAACTGCAGTACAACGGCGCGCGCGTCGTGGTTTACGGTGAATGCGCCGACACCATTCAGGGCCAGATCGACACCCCCGTCTCCAGGCGCCCGCGCTTTGCCAGTGAAGCGCTGTGGCAAGCCTATGCCGAACGCCTCAATGCCTTTGGCGAGCATTTGCTCACCACCTACGGCATCAAGCTGGCCTACCACCACCACATGGGCGCCTACGTCGAGTCGCCGGCCGATGTGGACAAGCTGATGGAGCTGACCGACCCCGGCAAGGTGTTCCTGCTGTTCGACACCGGCCACGCCTACTTCGGTGGCGCGGCCGATCCGGTCGCCCTGCTGAAAAAGCATGTCAAGCGCGTGGTGCATGTGCATTGCAAGGATGTGCGGGCCCCGGTGATCGCGCGGGCGCGCAACGACGGCTGGAGCTTTCTGAACGGTGTCCTCAACGGCACCTTCACCGTGCCGGGCGATGGTGCGCTGGACTACGAGGCCGTGCTGGCCACCCTCAAAGAGGCGGGCTATGAGGGCTGGCTGGTGGTCGAGGCCGAGCAGGACCCGGCCGTGGCCCCGAGCTACGACTATGCCAAGAAGGGCTATGACACCCTGCGCGGCATCGTTGACCGTTTGAGCCAGGTGGCCTGAGATGGTCAGCCCCCTGCTTGCCAAGGCCGCGCCCACCGGCCGCGAGATCGTCAATGTCACGCCCGAGCGCGCCGGCTGGATCCATGTGGGTTTTCGCGCGCTGCGCCTGGCCGCCGGTGATACGGAAACGGTGGACACCGGCACGCGCGAACTGTGCCTGGTGGTGCTCACCGGTACCGTTGAGGTGACGATGGACGGCCAGGCCTTCAGCCACCTGGGCACGCGCAGCAGCGTGTTTGAAGAAGTCTCGCCCGCGGCGGTCTACGTGCCTGCCGGCAAAACCGTGCAGGTGCGCGCCGAAAGTGGTGCCGAGGTGGCCCTGTGCAGCGCGCCCGGTGGCAGCGAGGCGCGCCAGCTTCGTGTGATAGCCCCGGCCGCCATGCGCCGCAGCGTGCGCGGCCAGGGCACCAACACCCGCTACGTCTGCGACATCCTGCCGCACGACGACCCCACGGCCGCCCACCTGCTGGTGGTCGAGGTGCTGACGCCGGCCAGCCATTCGTCGAGCTATCCGCCGCACAAGCACGACCTCGAGCAGCCACCGGTCGAGACGCAGCTGGAGGAAACCTACTACCACCGCCTGAACCCGCCGCAGGGCTTCGCCTTTCAGCGCGTCTACACTGACGACCGCAGCCTGGACGAGGCCTGCGCCGTGGAGAACCATGATGTGGTGATGGTGCCGCGTGGCTACCACCCGGTCGTCGCGCCGCATGGCTACGACCTGTACTACCTCAACGTGATGGCCGGACCGAACCGTTTCTGGGTGTTCAGGAACGATCCGGCACACGAATGGATGCTGGCGCCGGTCCGCGCCTGAGTTTCATGGCTGCCGGCTGAAGCGCCGCGCATAGCCAGGCCCGTGCTTGCCATCTGATGGCGCAGGACTACAGGGATTCGGGAATAACCATCCATTTAACATCCATACGGATGGTGTTAGGATGGTTGCATGAAAAAAGAACACGTAACCCTCGCCGCCAAACCCAAGATCGCGGATTCCGAAAAGATCACCATCAACCTCGGTTTTGTCGACCTGGGCCAGATCGACCTGCTGGTGGCCGAGGGCTTTTATGGCAACCGCAGCGACTTCATCCGCACCGCCATTCGCAACCAGCTGGGCACGCATTCGGATGCGGTGAAGCAGGTGGTGGCCCGCAAGATGCTGGTGCTGGGCTTGCAGCATTTCAGTGCCGACGACCTGCGCGCGGTGCAGGCGGCCAACGAGCAGCTGCAGATTCGCGTGCTGGGCCTGGCCACGATTGCCGATGACGTCAGCCCCGAACTGGCCCTGGCCACCATCGCCTCGCTTGACGTGCTGGGCGCGCTGCATGCCAGTCCCGCCGTCAAGGCCGCGCTGGCCAGCCGCCAGCGCTAAGCCCGCGCCACCCCCCGATTCACCCCCAAGAAAGTTTTTATGAACGACACCCTGCAGACCCTGATGCGCGAGGCCAGCCGGCTAACGCAAGCCGGCCGGTTGACTGAGGCCACCGCGGCAATCCAGCGCGCACTGACGGGCGGGGCGCCTGAGACCACGGGGCCGCGCGGCCCCGTCGCCGGCCCGCCAGACGCTGGGCTGATTCTGGACGGCTGCGTGTTCGAGGTGCGCGCGCGCCCACCCGCGACCCCGTTTGTGGTGCCTGCCACTGCCCCGGTCCGCCAAACCGGCCAGGCCGATTTCACCAGCGCCAGCCACACCCATGGCGGCCTGACGCGCCGCTACAAGCTCTACACGCCGCCCGGCCACGCGGGCAAGGCGCTGCCGCTGGTGGTGATGCTGCACGGCTGCACCCAGAACCCCGACGACTTTGCCGCGGGTACCGGCATGAACGAGAGGGCGCGCGAACAGGGATTTTTCGTGCTGTACCCCGAGCAGCCGCAAGGCGCCAACCCGCAGCGCTGCTGGAACTGGTTCAAGCACAACCACCAGCGGCGCGGCAGCGGCGAGCCGGCGCTGATTGCCGACCTGACGCGGGCGGTGATCAAGCAGCACGGCATCGACGCGCGCCGCGTCTACATCGCCGGCCTGTCGGCGGGGGGCGCCATGGCCGCCATCGTGGCCGACGCCTACCCCGAGCTGTTTGCCGCGGTCGGCGTGCATTCGGGCCTGCCCAGCGGCGCCGCGCGCAACATGCCCGAAGCCCTGGCCTTGATGCGCAGCGGCGCCACCGGCCCCGGCCTGCGCGGCCAGGCCGGCCAATTTGGCGCGGGGTCGGCACGCATCGAAAAGACGAGCCAGCAGGCCGTGCCCACGATTGTTTTCCACGGTGACGAAGACAAGACCGTGCACCCGCGCAACGGCGAGCAGGTGATCGCGGCCGTGCTGGCCGGCGCCGTTGTCGGGGCCGCTGCAGGGGCCGCTGCATCGCAGGTGGAAAAAGGCCTGTCGCCCAACGGCCGGCGCTACACCCGCTCGACCCACCGCGGCGGCCAGGGCAAGGTGCTGGCCGAACACTGGCTGGTGCACGGCGCAGGGCACGCCTGGTCGGGCGGCCATGCCGCGGGCTCCTACACCGACGCCAAGGGCCCCGACGCCACGCGCGAGATGCTGCGTTTCTTCTTTTCCCACCCGCACTGAGGCCGCTGGTGGCGTGCAGGCGCTGGGTGCGCCCGGCGCTGATTCAGGCCAGAATCGGGCATGACCCACGATCTTCCATCACTCACCCAGGCCCTGCGCGACTTTGCCCAAGCGCGCGACTGGGAGCGGTTTCACTCGCCCAAAAACCTGGCTTCGGCCCTCAGCGTCGAGGCGGCGGAGTTGCTGGAGCACTTTCAGTGGCTGACCGAAGCGCAAAGCCGAACCCTGAGCGCGCCCCAAAAGTCAGCGGTCGCCGCCGAAGCCGCTGACGTGCTGCTCTACCTGCTGCAACTGTGCGACAAGCTGGGCATTGACCTGGTCGAGGCCGCGCGCCTGAAGATGATCGTCAACGGCGAGAAATATCCGGTCGCCCTGGCGCGCGGTTCCGGTCACCAATCCCCGGCCCGCTGAGCGTTTGCCGCGGGAGTTCCGGGCAGCGCTGAAAATGCTATAAAAAATATAGCTGACGGCGCAAGCTATACTTGGGCTGCAGGGCTTTTTTGCTCTGAAATCGGCCTTTTTGTTGCTCCCGACCCGGCCTGCGCCACGCATGCAAGGCCCGGGCATTGTGCTACCCCTAGAATGCCCTACACCGGAGGGGGAATGACACCAGAAGCCAAAGCCAGACAAACCATCGACGCGTTGCTCACGCAGGCGGGCTCCCCCCAAAGCTCCCCCCAATTGCCACCGAACTCCCCCCAATCGGATCGGCTGGCCGGTATTTTGTCCGAGATTCTGGACCTGTTACCGCTTGCCGAGCCCGCCCGCAAGAACAAGAAACTCCCTGTGGACCAACTTAAAGGCGTCATTCAGCAGCTATGCGAAGGCCGCTGGTTGGCAACTTCTGAACTGGCCGCGCTGGTGGACCGCGATGCCGAAAAACTGCAGTCACGCTTTTTGACGGCGATGGTGAGGGAGGACGCTTTGGAGTTGCGGTATCCAGACGTTCGAAATCGGCCTGATCAGGCGTATTGCATGGTCACCAACAAAGAGGTAATCAAATAATGGCAGGCTCAACCTTTCAGACCAACCCGTACGACTTATCCAAGTTGCTTGAAGACTGTCATCGGGGTGCCTTGCAATTGCCAGACTTTCAACGCAGCTGGGTGTGGGACGAAGACCGCATCAAGAGTCTGATCGCTTCCATTTCTCGTGCTTTTCCCGTCGGTGCGTTGATGACACTAAACACGGGCGGAGATGTCAACTTCAAGCCACGGCCGGTAGAAGGTGCGCCAGCCGCTGCCAAAGAGGTAAAGCCACTCTCATTGCTGTTGGATGGGCAGCAGCGCATGACATCGCTGTATCAGGTCACCATGCGGGGCAAAGTGGTTGAAACGGTTACACCGAAGAAAAAGAAGGTCAAGCGCTGGTTCTACATCGATATTCGCAAGGCGTTGGACACATCCGTGGACCGAGAAGAGGCGATCATTGGTGTGCCGGAAGACAAGATTGTGCGGGGCGAGTTTGGGCGCGAAGCTGGGCCGGATTTGTCGTCTTCCGAGCGTGAATACAAGATGCTCATGTACCCCGTGGCCAAGGTGTTTGACTGGGATCATTGGCAAGACGGCTTCGACCAGGCGTGGGCCGGTGATGCCCATGCTGCTGTGCGTGAAGAGTTCCGCCGCTTCAAGCGCGACGTGTTGGAGAACTTCAAGTACTACCGGGTTCCGGTGATTGCGTTGGACCGATCAACCTCCAAAGAGGCGGTCTGCGTGGTCTTTGAGAAGGTGAACACTGGCGGCAAGCCGCTAGCCCGGATATTTCACGCTATGGCCGCTGGGCGGCCGACTGACCGTGAAGCGACGCATTGGCGTGCACAAGGGTCGCTGCGGTACTTGCCGCTCGGGGTCGCAGTGCCCTCGCGGGACATGCGCTCGTACCTGCCCCC
>NZ_JANOAL010000196.1:0-5986 GCF_031411155.1 Polaromonas sp.
ACGCCTTGTCGGCCCACAAACCGTTTGGCAATGTGCCCGCGCTGGCGCGCTTTTTTGATGTGCGGGTGCCCACCGGCGGCGATGCCTTCACCGTCAACGTGGGCCAGTACTGGGCCAACGACGAAAAGTTGCCCTTTGCCAACCGCCATGCGGCCTCGCTGCGCGCCGTGTACGACCTGGCCGATCTGGAAAACTCGCGTTTCATCTACCAGACCGGGCAGAGCGGGCTGGTGTTCTCCAGCCGCTACCGCGATATGCGGGACCGGTGGGCGCACGTCGAGTACCGGCCCCTGCAAATGAACCCGGCCAGCTACCCGCACCAGCTGATCCTGGCGCCGTGACGCGCCGGCCCGGGCTCAGGCGGGAATCGCCTCGACATTGAGACGGTCCCAATGCCGGTGCAGGGCGATGGCGGTCATGAAGTCCCGTGACACCTGGCCGTCAAGCACCTTGCGGCCATCGGCCAGCAACACGCCCCCGGTCGGCACGCTGACGCTGTCCGGGCTATTGCCCCGCTCGAAGCCGAGCGTGCCCAGCAATTGGCATCCTTCGTTGATCGCGCAAATGGCTTTGCAGTGCTTGTAGGCTTCCAGCACAAAATGGACGGCATCGCCGAGCCGGCCGAGCGCGGCGGCGCTGTCGGCGCCGCCCGGAATCAACACCGCATCAAACATCACCGACGGCATGTTGGCAAGGCTGTGGTCGACCGCGAGTTGCCGCCCGCTGGCGGTGCTGACGGTGCCCAGGTGCGGCGCCACCAGCTTGCAGACGGCCCCGGCATCGACCAGGTCCTGCTGGATGCGCTTGAAGGTGACCGGTTCCACGCCGTCGGCCACCAGAATTGCAATCTTGCGGGTTTTGACGCTGCCGCCGGGCCGCCCCGTCATGCGCAGCGAAAGGTCTTCATCCACTTTGTTGGTGATGCGGTAGTCCCGAAAGCCGAGACGGCCGGCGGCGGCTTTCGGGTCCGGCGGGTTGATGCCCAGCGGCGCGGCCACCCGTGCGGCGAGTTTGGCGTCCACATGGGCCAGGTTGTCGACCATGCGCTGGCGAATATCGACCTCGACCTTGGACAGCTCAAACCGGAAGGCCGCCACGATGTGGTCTTTTTCCGCCGTGCTCTGGCTGTTCCAGAACAGGCTGGCCTGGGAAAAATGGTCGTCAAAGGACGGGCTGCGGCGCCGGATTTTGGGCGGCTCCAGCAGCTCGGGGTAAGACTGAAAGCCCTGCGCCGCGCCGTCAACCCGGAACTCCGCGCCGCTGCCCAGGGTGTTGGGCTCGTAGGCAACCCGCCCCTTGCTGATGGTCTGGCGATGCATGCCGTCACGCTGGAAATTGTGCATGGGGCAGACCCCCCGGTTGATCGGCAGCTCATGGAAATTGGCCCCGCCCAGGCGCGAAAGCTGGGTGTCGGTATACGAAAATAGCCGGCCCTGCAGCAACGGGTCGTTGGAAAAATCAATGCCCGGCACCAGGTGGCCGGGGTGAAACGCGACCTGCTCGGTTTCGGCAAAAAAGTTGTCGGGGTTGCGGTTCAGCACCATCTTGCCAATCAGCTGAACCGGCACCTGCTGCTCCGGAATCAGCTTGGTCGGGTCCAGGATGTCAAAGCCCAGTTCGGCCTCCTTGCCCTCGTCCACAATCTGCACGCCGAGCTCCCATTCGGGGAAATTGCCGCTCTCGATCGCCTCCCACAGGTCGCGCCGGTGAAAATCCGAATCCTTGCCGGCAATCTTCTGCGCTTCGTCCCAGGCCAGGCCGTGTACGCCCAGCTTGGGTTTCCAGTGAAACTTGACGAAATGCGAATCGCCGCGCGCGTTGATGAAGCGAAAGGCGTGAATGCCAAAGCCTTCCATCATGCGCAGGCTGCGCGGCACGGCGCGGTCAGACATGACCCACATCAGCATGTGGGTGGACTCGGGCATCAGCGAGACAAAGTCCCAGAAGGTGTCGTGCGCGCTGGCCGCCTGCGGCATGCCATGGTGCGGTTCGGGCTTGACGGCATGCACCAGATCCGGGAACTTGATCGCATCCTGGATAAAAAACACCGGAATGTTGTTGCCCACCAGGTCGTAGTTGCCCTCGGCGGTGTAAAACTTGACCGCAAAGCCGCGCGCATCACGCACCGTATCGGCCGAACCGGCGGAGCCCGCCACGGTAGAAAAGCGCACGAATACCGGTGTTTCCACCTCCGGATCCTGCAAAAAACCGGCGCGGGTGTACTCGCCCATGGGCTTGTAGACCTTGAAGTAGCCATGCGCGCCGGAGCCGCGCGCATGCACCGCGCGTTCCGGAATGCGCTCATGGTCGAAATGGGTAATCTTTTCGCGGAGGATGAAATCCTCCAGCAGGGTAGGGCCGCGCAGCCCGGCTTTCAGCGAATTGTGATTGTCCGGAATCGGCAGGCCCTGGTTGGTTGTCAGGCCATGCCCCGCATCTTCCGTAAAGCCTTCAAGCTGGTTTTTTTTGCCGGCGGCGCCCTCCAGGGGCTTGCTGTGGTTGGCGGCTTTGCGCTTGGATGGCGACATGAGGGTCCCTGGTTTGAATAGAACGCGGTGACGTCAAAACGCCGGACGCTACGGAGGAATCAGCTTTCGACCTTAACGGCCAGCCGGTAACTGCGCGGTAGCCGGATGCCGACAGCGTCTGTAAGGCCTGTCTGCTCCTGGCGTAAGACGCCGCTTACCGCCTGAATCGGTAGGGGTGGCGCATCCTCCTACAGCGGCACGGTGGGACTTCCGTCATCAGGGCGCGACCTGGCGGCGTAAATTGGGAGGATGAAAATGAGAACTTACCTGGTCGAGGACAACCCGATCATTCGGGACAACCTGATCAGCACGCTCGAAGAACTCGCGCCCGTTACAACCGTGGGCTCGGCGGCAACGGAAGAGGAGGGCGCTGCCTGGCTGACCAGCCATCAGGGGCAGTGGGACCTGGCCATCGTCGATTTATTTTTGAAAAGCGGCAGCGGCCTGGGTGTGCTGCAGGCCTGCCGCGCACGCGATGCGAAGCAAACCATTGTGGTGTTCAGCAATTACGCCACCCGCGACGTGCGCCAGCGCTGTGCCCAGCTTGGGGTCGATGCGGTGTTCGACAAATCGACTGAAATAGACGCCTTGCTGGCTTACTGCGTCGGACAGGGGAAAAAGTTTGAGGCAGCCCAATCTGATTCCCGGGCGGCTTGACCCTTTTGACCCCTGAAAACACTATCCGGGCGTGGTGCCCTGCTGGCGCTGATACTCCGCCTTCTTCATGGTGACGTAGCTGTCCTTGTCCAGCTCATGCAGCTGTCGCGGGTAGGCTTCGGTGGCATCAAACCAGAGCTGCAGCCGGGTATTGAATTGCTGGGCGGGCGCCTGGCTGAGCGAGCTCAGGTAGGCCTCAATGGCGAGGTAGTACCGCATGGTGTTGCGCTCGACCGCACCGCGCATGCCGCCAATATAGGCTGCCTCTTCGCCCTGTTGGCCCGGCACCTTGGTAAAGCCGACCTTGCCGCTCCCCAGGCTGCTTAAATAAGCCTGCATGGCCAGGCGGCCCACCGCGCCATACCCATACGAATAGCCCAGGTGCATAAAGGTCTTGCCGCCCGGCAAGGGCACGGCCTCGAGCTCGATCCGGTAGTTGCTGGTGCTCAACGGCCCCTTTTCGGCATGCAGCTGAGTGGCCAGGTAGCCTGGCGTGGCAACCCCCAGACGGTAGTTGAATTCCAGCGCAAAGGCATCCTTAATCTCCTGCGGTGTCTTTTTACCGATGTTGACCATCAGCACGCTCGGACTGCTGTTGGCGCTGGCGTGACAATATTTGGTGTTGAGATGAAGTATCAGGACCTCACACCATAGAGGTGGGCTCTTGAAGGTCGTGCTCACGGTGTTGAACGGCGCATCCAGCACCGCATAGGCATGGCCCTTGACCATGTTGGGCGTTTCCGACGACTCCAGAACAAGTGGCCGATGGTATGGGTTCTGCGCCAATCGCCCGGCAAGCGCCGCATGCTTTTCCAGCAAGGCGGAGGCGCCGGTCTCGGTGACGGCCTCAGCGGTCGTCTGTGCGCCCGCCGGAGCCGCAGCCATGAACGCCAGGGCCATGGCAGCCGGCAACAAGTACCTTGAGACGAGGGCGCTGATTCTTCGCATTTCGCAAGTTTGCCACCGGCAGAAACTTGCATGCTGGAAATTATCTGTTGTCCTACATTCGGTGGCGATGATTGTTATTTAACATAATATACATCGTGGAATATCAAAGTCAGCCCTAAAAAGCTGCGCCAATGCCCGGCAGACCGCATGGAACAAGCCAGGCGCTTCCGGGCGCTGCTCGCTGACCTTGGCCTGAATCACCCGGACGCGGCGAAGATTCTGCACGTCTCGCTACGCACTTTACATAACTGGCTCAGCGCTCGCCATCAGGTGCCGCATGCGGCCTACAAGCTGCTGCCGTGAGTACCCTGTAGGCTCCACCCCGAAACCTTCATCCCGAGCAAAGTCGCCAAGAAGAAATCCTCCGGTATTTCGAGATCAAGGACGAGGACTACGGTTGCCGCGGTTTTTCGTGCCTTGACGTCGAAGGCCATCTGTGGAACGTTGGTACTTATGATCCGTGGGCGGCTGCGGGCTGAAACCGCACCCGAACGCCGCCCGAGGCGCTCAAAGCCTCACATACTGGTATGCAAGCGCATGGGCGTTGATGCCGCGGTCAGGCGGCGCGATCCAGCCGGCCATCTTGCCGGGTTCGGTCACGCGCCGCATCAGGCTATGGATGAAGGTCTTGTCGTCGTCGGTCGGCAGCCAGACGCCCTGCTGCGCCTCAAACTCGGCGGTGCCGATGGGATTGCCCAGCGGGTCGGTCGGCATGCCTGACCAGGCGCCCACGGTGCGGCGGAATCGGGTGCTGGGCAGGCGCAGTTCGAAGTCGATGCCGGCGCGCTTGATGCCCATATTCCAGCGCGTGACGCCGATGTTGCAGTCCTTGACATACTCCCGCCGGGTGATTTCGTTCATGCCGTTGCGGGTCGAAATGGTCTCGTTTTTGAGGCCGCCCTTGCCATTGGGCACCTGAATGCTGATCTCGGTGTCCAGTTCCACATGGTCGGCAAATTTGGCCTCGTCGGGGCGACCCTTGATGCCGTTGCTGAAGTAGCTGGCCGCATTGCTGGAGGCCTCGGAGCCAAACAAATCGAGCGAGGAGGTAAACCAGAAGTTCATGAATTTCTGCACCGTGGGCAGGTCAATCACGCCGGCCTTGCGCAGCGTGGCCACATCATCGGTGTCCAGCTCTTTCATGACTTCCAGCGTGCGCTTGATGACCCGGCCGACGCCGGTTTCGCCGACGAACATGTGGTGCGCTTCTTCGGTCAGCATGAAGCGGGTGGTGCGGGCCAGCGGGTCGAACGCGCTTTCGGCAAAGCTCTTGAGCTGGAACTTGCCGTCGCGGTCGGTGAAGTAGGTGAACATGAAAAAGCTGAGCCAGTTGTCCATGGGCTCGTTGAAGGTGCTCAAAATGCGCGGCTTGTCGGCGTCGCCGCTGTGGCGCATCAGCAGCTCCTCGGCTTCCTCGCGGCCGTCGCGGCCAAAATGCGCGTGCAGCAGGTAGACCATGGCCCACAGGTGGCGGCCTTCCTCGACATTGACCTGGAACAGGTTGCGCAGGTCATACAGCGACGGCGCGGTGTGGCCCAGCAGGCGCTGCTGCTCCACCGAAGCCGGCTCGGTGTCACCCTGGGTGACGATCAGGCGGCGGAAGGTGCTGCGGTACTCGCCAGGCACGTCTTGCCAGGCCTTCTCGCCCTTGTGGTCGCCGAAGTGGATCTTGCGATCGGCCTCGCCGGGGTTCAAGAAGATGCCCCAGCGGTAGTCGCGCATCTTCACGTGGCCGAACTGGGCCCAGCCGGTCGGATCGACGCTCACGGCGGTGCGCAAGTACACGTCGTAATGGGTCGAACCTTCGGGGCCGACATCGTCCCACCAGTTGATGAAGTTCGGCTGCCACCCTT
>NZ_JANOAL010000197.1:0-17637 GCF_031411155.1 Polaromonas sp.
CATCAACGTCTGCGTCACCATGCGCGGCCTCTTGGTGCATACCTTCAGCCGCATCTACTTCGACGACGAAGCCGCCGCCAACAGCCAGGACGCGGTGCTGGCCAGCGTACCGGCCGAACGCCGCGCCACGCTGATCGCCCAGCGCGAAAGCACCGGCGCCGGCGTGGTCTACCGCTTTGACATCCACATGCAGGACAGCGCGCACGGCAAGGAAACGGTTTTCTTTGACCTGTGAAAGGCCGGTTTCGACCTGTTTTCCTGGCGTTTCAGGCCGTTGGCCCTTACGGAATAGGTGCTTGCAGCTATTGAATTGATAGCAATGTAGATTCCAGCTTGCTGGTTTGGGCTGCGCTATCCTCTGCAGATGGCTATTCCCGACTACCAATCCTGCATGCTTCCGTTTCTGCGTTTTCTTGGCGACGGCGGCGACCACACCTTGCGTGAGGTTGAAGAGGCCCTTGGAGAACACTTCCATCTGACGCCCGCCGAGCGGGCGGAACTGCTGCCAAGCGGGCAGCAGGGCATCTTCAGGAACAGGGTTGGCTGGGCACGTACCTATCTGAAAAAAGCGGGTCTCGTTGAAGCTCCCAAACGAGGTGTCTTCAAAATTTCAGAGAGAGGACTAAAAACTCTCGCATCCAATCCGATCAAGATCGACGGAAAGTATCTGGAGCAGTTTCCTGAATTTCTGGAGTTCAGGGATTTGTCCAAGGCGCCGAACGAGATGGTTGCCGTTACTGCTGCGGCAGTGGCAGCGGAGGCCGCGACCACCACTCCGGAGGAAGCTATTGAGCTGGCATATCAGGGATTGCGGGAGCAACTGGCGCAGGAACTTCTCTCGAAAATCCTCAGTTGTTCGCCCACTTTCTTTGAGCAACTCGTTGTTGAGCTGCTCGTGAAAATGGGTTACGGCGGCTCGCGTCGTGACGCGGGAGAACGAATTGGTCAAACAGGGGACGGCGGCATTGACGGCATCATCAAGGAAGACCGTCTGGGCCTGGATGCCATCTTTATCCAGGCTAAACGCTGGCAAGGCTCGGTCGGCCGGCCCGAGATTCAGAAGTTTGTCGGCGCGCTACAGGGGCAGCGTGCGCGCAAAGGTGTATTCATTACTACCTCGACATATACAGCCGATGCGGTTGACTACGCATCCCGAATCGATACCAAGGTGGTCCTGATTGATGGCAAACACCTTTCGGCCCTCATGATCGATTTCGACGTGGGGGTATCGGCGTCCGCGTCTTATGTGGTCAAGCGTGTCGATTCTGATTATTTTGAGGAAGTTTGAGCCGTTGTAAGTGCAGGACTTTGTTGCCGAGCGGTAACCCGATGTTCGGGTGCCGCCACCAGTTGCCTTGTGCCCCCCTCCGTCCTACCATTGCACTTGTGGTTCCCGGCTGCACTGCTCGTCGCCCGGGGGCCGCGGACTGGCGCGCGGGCTTGCGCGCTCTGGACGAGCCGAAAGGACAGGCCATGAACACCATGGAAATAGCCCGGCAGCTGGTGGCGCTGTGCCGGCAGGGCAAGAACGAGGAAGCGCTGCAAACTCTGTTCGCGCCGGACGTGGTCAGCGTCGAAGCGGTGCCAATGCCTGACGGGCAGCAGGAGGCCAAGGGCATGGCGGCGGTCAAGGCCAAGGGCGAATGGTGGTTTGCCAACCACGAGATCCATTCGGCGTCGGTGACCGGCCCGTGGCCGCATGGTGACCGCTTTGTGGTGGGCTTCCAGTTCGACGTGACCAACAAGCCTACGGGCAAGCGGATGACGATGGACGAGGTCGGCCTTTATACGGTCCGTGACGGAAAGATCGTTCGCGAGGAGTTTTTCTACGACGTCGGGATGTAGCCGGCAATTTTCGCCCAATATGTTGGTGTTTTTGGCCTCTAGCCCATGTAAGACGTGCGCTTGCAGCTATTTAATTGATAGCAATTTGCGGCCGGAGCGGCCGAGCGGAAATCTCTTCACAGGGAGGCGGCCATGTTCAAAGCCTTGATGAACCGCAGCGCCGGCGTCGCCCAGGCGGGGCTGATCGCGCTGCTGCTGGCCGGCGCGGCCGGCAGCGCCAGTGCCGAGAGCGAGTGGCTGGCGATTTGCAGCCAATGCGTCAGCCCGACGATTTTTGCCAAATCGGGCATAGGCACGGCCAACGCCAGGGCCGAGGCCCGCATCACGCGGGCCGACGTCCAGAGTTGGTGCGCCAGCTGGCAGCCCGACGACAAAAGCTGCGTCCGGCAGCAGCTGGCCGCCGAAGACCTGACGAGAGTCTACCGGGCCACGGCCAATTGCCAGGCTGGCCGCATCACGCCGATCGATGGCAAAAGCTACACCCTGGCCGGCGTCTGGGACGGCAGCGACATCGGCCGGGGCCGCAGCAAGTGGCGCGATGCGGCGGGCCGGATGGTGGGGCGCGACAACGCCAGCGGTGGGCTGGGCATTTCGCAGCAGTGGGAGCTGCTGTGCCCCGGCGCCGGGCGCGGCGGCAATGCGGCCCAGGCCAACCCCCGCAGCGTTGTGGGCCGGCCGCTGGCCAGTGCCGCGCCGCTGGCTGGCCAGCGCGTGCCGGCCGCCGAGTTTGCGGTCGGCCAGGCGGTGCAGGTTCGCTATGGCCGCGAATGGGTCAGGGCGCGCGTCAACCAGGTGACCCAGCGCGTCGGGCCGCGCGGCCCGGAGGTGGCCTATGACGTGAGCCTGGAAAACGGCAAGCGCGGCATCGTGCCCTCGCGCATGCTGCGGCCGTCCTAGCGCGACCAGGCACGCGCATCAGCCGATCAGCCGCCAGCAGCCCGATGCGCACCCACCTGTCCCCGCGGCCCGGGTAGTGCGCCCGGTTCACCCAGTGTGGGCAAGGCTTCCTGTTTGTCGCTGGGGGCCTGACGCACATGGCTGCAATGGCCGGCAGGGTGTGGGGATCACTTGGGCTGCCGCACAAGCAGCTGGCGACAATTGCGACAGTTGCCTTGCAACGGCAACTCCCGGTTGCAAAAGATGCCTTGCACTGGCTTGTTGCCACAAAGCTTAGCGCCTATAACCGAACCCTCGGCCAGGTTCCCGCTGCGGAACGGCTATCAAGACGGGGGTTTTTATGAGCAACCGACATCGCCTCTGGCGGCAGGCTAGCGTCGCCGTTTCATTGTGTGTCTGGGCCGGCATGGCATGGGCACAGACAGCACCGCCATCCACCGCGCCACTGCCACCGGCGGGCCGTCTGCTGGCCTCCAACTGCTTCCAGTGCCATGGCACGAACGGCAACCCGATGGTGGCCGGCTTTGACCGGCTGGCCGGCAAGTCCTCGGGCGACCTCTTTAAAGAGCTCAAGGAACTGCAGAACAAGACCGATCCCAACGAGATCATGAAGGTGCATGCCCTGGGCTACACCGACGCGCAGTTGCGGTTGATCGCCGATTATTTTTCGCGCCAGCCGCGCTAGCCCCGACAACCTTGCATCGGAGAAAATCATGAACCAGCGAAGAGAATTTCTGGGCGCCCTGGCGGCGGCCGGCTTGGGTCTGACGCTGCCCGGCTGTGGTGGTGGTGGTGGCAGCAGTGGGGATGGCACGGTGGTGCTGCATTCGGAAATCAGCCGGTTGCCGGTGGTGCCCGATACCGGCGCCAACGGCTCGATTGGCCGGGTGGTGGTGGTCGGCGGCGGCATGTCGGGCGCGGCCATGGCCAAGTATTTGCGGCTCTGGGGCGGTACCGGCGTCAACGTCACGCTGGTTGAGCGCGAGCGCAGCTACACCACCAATATCAGCAGCAACCTGGTGCTCAATGGCTCGCGCCAGATTTCGAATCTGGTGTTCCAGTACGACCGGCTCAGGGCCTATGGTGTTGATGTGCGCACCGGCGACGTCACGGGCATCACGCCCAGCTCCACGGGTGGCAGCATCCGTGTGGGAAGCGCCAGCCTGCCCTACGACCGGCTGGTGCTGGCGCCTGGCATTGACTTTGACGTCATCCCCGGCCTGGAAAGCCAGGCCGCGCAGGACCGCGTGCCCCACGCCTGGAAGGCCGGCGTGCAAACCACCACGCTGCGGGATCAGTTGCGCGCGATGCGCGCTGGTGGCACCTTCATCATCGGCATTCCGCCCACGCCGTTTCGCGCCGCGACCGCGCCTTATGAGCGGGCCTGCATCGTCGCCGACTTCTTCAGGAGTCGCAATCCCAGCGCGAAAATTATCGTGCTCGATGCCAATGCGAACTTCGCGGGCGGCGCCGCCACCTTCGGCGCGGCGTTCAGTGGCCGGTTTGCGGGCATCATCACCCGCATCCCCAGCGCGCTGGTTACCGCCATCGATGCGTCCGTGACCCCCATCCGGGTGGCGGCGAGCGTCACGAGCAGCACCGGTGTGGTGTCGCAAGAAGTGTTCCTTGGCGACGTCGTCAACGCGATTCCGCGGCAAAAGGCCGGAGCCATCGTGACCGGTACCGGCCTGAATCTGACGGCGGGCGGCCGCTTCGCCCCCGTGAACGTGCTGAGCTATGAATCCACGCAGGTGCCGGGCATCCATGTGGTGGGCGATTCCTGTAGCGCCGTGGTGGGCGACCCCTTGGGCGCCGTGCGGCTGCCCAAGGCCGGCCACATGGGCAACCAGCAGGGCAAGATTGGCGCCGACGCCATCGTGCGCCTGCTGCAGAGGCAGCCGCTGGATCCATCACCCGCCACCGCCACGGTCGGCTTCTCGCCGATCACGGCCGACACCGCTTCCTGGTTCACGACGGTGTATCAGGCGCAGACAAACCCAGGCGCCCCATTCACCATGGTGGCTAGCCGGGTCGGTGAGGCGGCCAACCCGACCGGCGACAACTTCGAGAACCTGTTCAAGTGGTTTGGTGAGCTGCATGCCGATACCCTGGCTTGAGCCGGTGCTTGGGGTTGGACTTGACGCCGCCCCAGTCGCTGGCCCAGCCGGGTTGCTGCTTATGAATAAGTGATAGCTGCATGCGCCCGTCCTGTAAGGGCTAAAGCGCTGGAAGTGCTTGCGGCTTGGCGCAGCCGTTGTTTCGTCCTATTATTTGCTTCCCGGGATTGATTAAGCCCAAGCCGCTTGATTGCGGGTGCGTCTGGCGGGCGACGGCAGCGACGGCAGGGAAGTGGGTCTGCCACGGTCTTGTCGCGGATCAGCAAGAGATGCCCTAAGGCACAGATGAGGGGGAATAACAAGAATGCCTGACTCATTGGATACCGCGCGTGCTCCGCATGAAACCCGATTCCTCTGGGTCAACCTGACGCGGGAAGCGCACACCGCGCTCGGTGAGAGCGTTTGCGGCGCATTTGATGTCCGTTGCGTGCGCGGGCCGACGCAGATTCCCGCCGCCATCCAGGTCCACGCCCCGCCCTTTTTGTGTTTCGAGTATGACGAGCCGGACGCGCCAGGCATGGCCGCCCTGGCCCGCACCCGGCGCGAGCACCCGGGCCTGCCCGTTCTCATGATCACCGGCTGCCATTCCGAGGCCGTGGCGCTGTGGGCGCTGCGCATCCGGGTCTGGGACCTGCTGGTCAAGCCGGTGTCAAACCGGCAGCTGAGCGAGTGCATCGGCGCGCTGATCGAGCTGACGCGCCGTAGCGGGCCGGGGCCTGCGCACGAAACCCTGTTTTCGTTAAACGGCACCGGAGCCCCGGCCGCCCTGAATGGTCAGGGCCGGTCGGCAAAGACCTATCCGGCCATCCTGCATGTGGCAACCCATTTCGACCGCAGGATCGCGCTGGATGATGTCGCTGCCCTGTGCCGGCTCAGCCCCTCGCAGTTCTGCCGCGTCTTCCGGCAGGAGCAGGGCCTGAGCTTTGCCCAGCATCTGCTGCACTACCGGCTGGAGCGGGCATGCGAAGGCCTGGCCGAGCCGGGCGCGCTGGCCAAGGAAGTGGCTTACTCGGTCGGCTTCAACGACCTCTCGTATTTCACCCGGGCCTTCAAGCGCCAGACCGGCGTCTGCCCGAGCGACTACCAGGCGGGCGCAAGATTGTCTTAACGAATAGCCGGATTGTCCTAACGGACCTGGCCGCACCGGCGCTAGGATTCGCAGGGCAGCAGCGCGGCAGGCGTGCGTCCTGTCACATCCCGCCGCGCGCCTCCCGAACCGCCTGGTCAGGGTCCGGGCGGGCAGCTTTTCCTGCGGTTTATGACCAGACCTTCCCCCAACATCCCCAAATACACCCCCAAACACAAGGAGAACGCGATGGATAGACGCCTAGCTTCTACCGGTCTGCTATTGGCCGCCGCATCCTTTGGACTCGCCCCGGTGCGCGCATGGGCCCAGGACGGGCACGGCCCCGACCACGATCGCGACAACGGCGAAGCCCGTTTGAGCGTGACGGTCTCGTTCGGCGCGGGGCTCAACACCGCGCAGCCGGGAAATTCCGCCAACCACCACATACTGCCGGGCCTGATCAAGGTGCGCAAGGGCGGCGTCGTGAACTTCGTGGTTGCCGGCTTCCACCAGCCCGTCGTCTATTTCCCGGGGGTCACGCCGGCCAGCATCGCCTTGCCGCCGGCGACCTCGCTCTTCATTAATTTCGACTTGCCGCATGCCTACTATGTGGGCCTGGCCCCGGCTGGCGGCCCGCCTCCGGGAACGCCAGCGACCGCGAACCCGTCGAACGCGGGGAACCGGGTCGAATCGGTGTCGTTCGCGGAGGCCGGAGACTACCTGGTGATCTGCAACGTGCGGCCGCACTTTGTCGACGGCATGCACGCCATCATCAGGGTGCGCTGAGGCCGGGGATCGCCGCGACGGCGATCACACACCTCGACCCCGAAGCTCAAGAGGTTCAAGAAGACCCAAAATTTAAAGGGAGGCATCATGGTGGATCCCGTCCTCAGTACCATCGGCGTGATCGGAGAAGGCGTCAAGGCAGCGGCGGCCGCCATCCCCTTCGTCGCGAAAATTTTCGAGAGTTTCAAGAAGCAGGAGAGTGGCAGCATGTCGGTCGTGCTGGCCGTCGGCTACTACTACAACTTTCTCGACCCTGTTTTTGGCGAGATCGCACGCGGCGAGCTGGAGTTGTTTGCCTCGAAGGCGGACAAGGCGCCGCGCAGGTTCGCGCCAGAAAATGTCAGCGTGCAGATCATCGTTCCGTCCCGGTTGCAGGTGGACGCTTTTTTACGCTGCGAAGCAGAATACGACGCGCTGCACAAAGGGCAGATCTATCTGCAATCGAACAAGCGGTTTTTCGGCATTAACTACGAATTGAAGGAATTGCCGGCTGGCGACCAGTTGACGATTGTCGATCTGGCGCGGCCCATCATGTCAGTCAAACGCTTTTATGAGGATTTCCTCAAGCAGGATACCTCTGACGACAGCAACGAAAAGTGGCGCAAGTTCCAGCTGGCCGAAATCGCCGCTTTCAAGCAAACCGTTCTCAAGCTGCAACAACGGGGTTACGGCGGGCCGGTGAACAAGCTCGATTTCAGGGACCGGGGTTGATGCCGCGAGCGCGAACAGCGAATCGAAGTTTCCCAAATCCCATTCAACCGAAAAGGTACCGCCCCACCCTTATCGCCTACAACGTAGACACCTCAATGCATGCCTGTCCCAAGTCGAACAAGGCTTTTTCGATCATTGCTTGGTGGTCTAGAAGAACTTTTAGGGTCGTGGTCCGTGACTGATTTTTGATCTTGAGCCAAATCACTTTCGGCGGCTGACCCCAGACCAGGGATAGTTCTTCAAAGTCGGCATCGCGCGTGACGATCACGAAGCCTTGCGCTTTCGCGGTGTTCCACACCACCACGTCCGAGGCCGACTCAAGACCCAGCAGCGAGACATGGGAACTACCGGGGTAGTCATTCAAGAGAAACGGAACCAGCCGTCGGGACAGGTTCTCGTCGAGTAGTAGCTTCACTAAACCGCCAGCGAATAAACCTTGTGCTCGCGGTCGGCAGCAAAGGCCAGCACCGCCAGAATATCTTCTGTTTCCAGCTCAGGAAAGTCCTGCAAAATTTCCTCCTGCGTCATGCCACTGGACAGCATGGACAACACGTCGTAAACCGAAATACGCAAGCCGCGGATGCATGGCCGCCCGCCACGTTTCCCGGGTTCCAGGGTGATTCTGTTCATGTTGATTTCCTTGCGATAACGATAAGTCAACCAGAAAATATTGTGCACCAGTTTTCCGGTCGCAGCCTTCGACCGTCGAAAGTCCAATGCCTTGCCGCTCAATGCGCCGCGGCCGCCGCATCCGAACAGATAAATGGTGGCCCATGCCTGGCCCCCGGCGGGCGCAGGATTGTCTTAACGATTAGCCGGATTGTCCTAACGGTCCTGCTGGGGCAAGGGCTAGCATTTCCTGTTGATTTGCGGGTGGCCGGATTGGGTTTTTGAAACAGCCCGCTGCTGCCCGTCCGGGCCTAGGCCGCAGGCCCGGGGCGGGGCGTTTGATGGATGTGTCCAGGTGTTATCGCAAGAGCTGGCCCCGCTGGCTCCAACCCTCAAGGAGACTGCTGTGAAACGATTGTGCAAAAAGCTGCTCGCCGCGACGCTGCTCGCCGCGAGCGCCATCACCGTGCAGGCATCAAGCCACCGGGAGGCGCTGGCGGTGCTGAACGAGCCCTGCGCCGACAACACCGACACCTATGCCTGGGTGTCTGACCGCTCGCACGACAAGCTCTACCTGATCATGAACTTCAACCCGCTGCACGAGCCGGGTCAGGGCAACCAGGGCCTGCGGGCCTGCAACGGCTACCGCTACGAGTTCCATATCGGCATCGGCACCAGCCTCAAGTCGCGGCTGATCTACCGGGTCGAGTTCAGGAACACGCTGACGCCGGAGGCGGCGCCCAGCGCCGCGGATCCGCTGGGTGGCGGCAACGAGCTGCTCTGGCAACTGACCGGCGGCACCGAGACCCTGAAGGTCAGCCGGATCGCGCGTCCGGACGACCGGGACCGGGATGACGATGATGATGACCGGCAAGTCACGGTCCTCGGCACGGATATCCCGGTGCTGCCGAACAACCACGGCCCGCAAACCGACCGGCTGGTGTACGGTCTGGGCGCCTTTGCCGGTTACGACTCGGGGAATCCCACCAGCCGGGAAGTCGGCCTGTACGACCAGCCGTTTGTCGATACCTTCATCCGCACGCTGGCCAACGGCGGGCGGGTCATCGCCGGCCAGTTCGACGACCCCTACCAGCTCGATGAGAAGGGCATCTTCGACCTGGTCAACCTGAACCGCGACGATCTTGGCGGAATTCCGGGCGCGCGCCGGCCACCCGGCGAGGACGTGTTCACCGGCTTCAACGTTTTCTCGATTGCCCTCGAAGTGCCGATGGCCGACATCTTCCCGCACGGCATCCCGCACAACGGCGTGCTCGACGTGAACTCAACCAACAGCCTGCTGCGCGTGCATTCGAGGATCAAGCGGCAGGAAACGCAGACCGTCGACGCCACCAACATCATCACCGGCCTGCGCGGTTCCGGCCGCTTCGTGCAGGTCGGCCGCAATGGGCTGCCGCTGTTCAATGCCGGCCTGGTCGGCACGCAGCGCCAGACCCGCTACCTACGCAGCAGTCCGCTCCATGACGTGAGCAACTTTGGCGCGGACATCCTGTTCCCGGTGCTGGTGCGGGACGCCGAAGCGCTCGGCATCTACCGCGCCCTGGGCGTGCCCGCGGCCACGGTGACCGCGCTCAAGGGTCCCCGCCTCGACATCATCACGGCCATCAACCTGGGCCGGCCAATCCCGGTCGCCGACGGCTCCACCGGTGATGTCATCACGCTCGACGCCGCCGTCGACTCGAGCTTTCCGAATGGAAGGCGGCTGGGCGGTGGTACGGCACCGAACCGGCACCAGGTCAATGTCAACACGGTGCTGATCAGCCTGATCGTCGCCGGCAACCCGGCCGCCGGCTTGGCCAAGGGCACCGAGGTCAACGACAAGGATTTTCTGCCGCGGTTCCCGTTCCTGGCGCCCGCGCACCAGGGCCTGCTGCAGGGGCACGGCGGCATCAATGTGCCGACGGTGCCCAACATCCCGCTGCCCTGACACGCCACGCGCGAGGTCGAACCGTCCCCGCTGCGGCGGGCCGCTCGACTTCGCTCCCGAATCTGCAAACCCTGGCATCTGAACTGCCCGGGCCAGCGCATCCGACTTAAGATCGGCTTTTGGATCGGTATGGGGCAATCATCATGTGGCCATCGCTGCGCGCGTTTATGTTTCGTCGTGTGAAGGGACTGATGGCGCTGACGATGGCCTTGAGCGGCGCGCCGCCGCTTCTCGCCCACGATGTGTGGATCGAGCCCAGCAGCTATTTGCCGGCGCCTGGCCAACTGGTCGGCGTGCGCCTGCGCGTCGGCCAGGACCTGGTGGGCGATCCGATTCCGCGCATTCCGGCGCTGGTCAATCAGTTCGTGGTCGAGGATGCGGGCGGGCGCAGGCCGGTCGTCGGCCGGCCGGACGCCGATCCTGCCGGGCTCCTGCGCGTGGCCAGGCCCGGCCTGCACATCGTCGGCTATTTCAGTCACCCGAGCCGCATTGAGCTGCCGGCCGACAAGTTCAATGCCTACCTGGTGGCGGAAGGGCTGGATGCGGTCACCGCCCAGCGGGCGCGGCGCAACGAAACCGGCGCCAGCGCGCGCGAGCTTTATTCCCGCTGCGCCAAAAGCCTGCTGCTGGTGGGGCCGCCGGGCCAGGCGCAGGGCGATCGGGCCCTTGGATTTCCGCTGGAACTGGTCGCCGAACGCAACCCCTACACCCTGGGCGCGGGGCAGGATTTTCCGGTTCGCCTGAGCTACCAGGGCCAGCCGCTCGCGGGCGCGCTGGTCGTTGCCATGAACAGCCTGAACCCTGACGCGAAGCAGGCGGTGCGCACTGACGCCAAAGGCCGCGTGCGGTTGCGGCTGCGCCCGGGCGGGATGTGGCTGGTCAAGGCCGTCCATATGGTTGCGGCGCCTGCCGGCGCCGACGCCGAGTGGGAGAGCTTCTGGGCCTCGCTCACCTTCGAAACGCCGGCCGGGAACGCCGCGCTGGATTAAATGGCGCCGGCGGCAGCCCGAGCGGGCACTTGAATCGCGCCAAGGCTTGGGGTATCGTGCAAGCTCACAACAACCCGGCAAACCCTTGCTCAAGGAGACCACCATGCACCCACGTCTGAAACTCGCCCTTCTGGCCTCGGCCGTCGTTCTGGGCGCCTGCGCGCCCATGGCGTCGACCTCGCAGAGCCCGATGAGTTTTTTTGTGACCAGCGCCAACCCGGGCAAAGGCGCTGATTTGGGGGGTCTCGCTGGCGCCGATGCCTATTGCCAGCGGCTGGCCACGGCGGTCAACGCCGGCAACAAGAACTGGCGCGCCTACCTCAGCACCACCGCCAGCGGCACCGGCCCGGCCGTCAACGCGCGTGACCGTATCGGCCGCGGCCCGTGGCAGAACGCCAAGGGCATGGTGGTGGCCAGCAGCGTGGACGACCTGCACAGCGCCAACAACAAGCTCAGCAAACAGAGCGCGCTGACCGAAAAAGGCGAGGGCATCAGTGGCCGCGGCGACGCGGTCAACATGCACGACATCCTGACCGGCTCCACCGCCGACGGCCGTATCGACACCTCGGCGCCGGACACCACCTGCGGCAACTGGACCAAGAGCGGCGAAGGCTCGGCCATCGTCGGTCACCATGACCGCACCGGCCTGGACGAATCGGCACCGGCCAAGTCCTGGAACGCCTCGCACGCCTCGCGGGGCTGCGGCATGGACGCGCTCAAGGGGACCGGCGGCGCGGGGCTGCTTTACTGCTTTGCCGCCAACTGACGCCGGGGTGCCGGGGTGCGCAGTTTGCTATATAAATCATAGCTATAGACGCACGTTTTGCCTGGGCTGCAGCCCTGTTTTGCTCCCAAACGAGGTCGAACGGGGGCGGGCGGGCGGCGTCAGCTGCGAAAACGCCGGCGCGTCAGCGCCAGCGCCACCCAGTAGGCCAGCACGGTGTAGGCCGCCAGCACCAGGCCGTGCCGCAGCGGCGCCTGCGGCCACTGGTCCATGAACAGCGGGCGGACGATTTCCACCGCGTTGGTCAGCGGCAGCCAGTCGGAAATGATGCGCACCACGGTGGGCAGCTGTTCGCGCGGAAAAAACACGCCGCTCAAAAACATCATGGGCGTCAGCACCAGCGTGAAGTAGTAGGTGAAAAAATCGTAGCCCTTGGCCAGCGCGTTGAAGATCAGCGCGATGCACGAAAACATCATGCCGACCAGCAGCAAGATCGGCCAGGCCAGCAGCAGCTTGGGGCTGTGGCTGATGCCCAGCGCCAGCATCACGCCCAGAATCGCCGTCACGGTGAACAGCGCCTTGAACGCCGCCCACAGCATCTCGGCCAGCAGCACGCTGTCCAGGCTGACCGGCGCGTTCATGATGCCGTCCCAGGTTTTTTGCACATGCATGCGTGAAAAGGCCGAATACAGCGCTTCGAACGACGCCGCATTCATCGCGCTCATGCAGATCGAGCCGCTGGCCAGAAACAGGATGTTGGGCACCTTCGCGGCGCCGCCCGCGGCCGCCGCGCCGACGCTGACCTCGCCGACCAGCGCGCCCATGCCGTAGCCAAAGGCCACCAGCCACATCAGCGGCTCGGCAATGTTGCCGACCAGGCTGGGGATGGCCAGCTTGCGCCAGACCAGCAGGTTGCGCATGAACACCGGCCACCAGCGCGTTGAAAGATCGGGCCAACGCCAAATCGATGGAGCCCCCACGCTCGTCACTGCGTGTGCCTGCGGCGTTGCGCTGCCCCTTGCACCGTAAGCAGGGGCTGTGCTTGCTTGGGGCGGCCCTGCGCGGCGCACGCTCGCATCTGCATCGGAGGCGTCGTTGGTCGCGGACTCATGCTCTGCCATCACGCATCCTCCCTGATCTGCCGGCCCGTCAGTTTGAGAAACAGGTCTTCCAGATTGGCCGGGCGGTGCAGCGTGCGCAACTCATGGTGCGAGGCCAGCCGCGCCAGCAGCGCTCGCGCGTCCTGGGTGTAGAAAAACACGGTTTCACCGCTGACCTCCACGCGCGCGGCCAGCGCCCGCAGCCCCGCATGCTCGGCGGATTGCGCCAGCGCCAGCGCCCCCACGCCATAGACCTCGACCACGTCGGGCTCCAGGTGCTCGGCAATCAGCGCCTTGGGTTTTCCTTCGGCAATTTTTTTACCGTGGTCCAGCACCAGCAGGCGCGAGCACAGGCGCTCGGCCTCGTCCATGAAGTGGGTCGTCAGCAAAATCGACTTGCCCTGCTGCAGCAGCAGTTGCAGCCGCTCCCACATCAGGTGCCGCGCCTGCGGATCGAGTCCGGTGGTGGGTTCGTCGAGCAGCAGCAGCTGCGGGTCATTGACCAGCGCCCGCGCCAGGCTCAGGCGCCGCTTCATGCCGCCCGACAGCTCGCCCGGCTTGCTGCCGGCCTTGTGCGACAGCGAGGCAAATTCCAGCAGCCCCGGCACGCGGGCGCGCACCTGGGCCGCCGTCATGCCGAAATAGCGGCCATAGACCTGCAGGTTTTCGGCGCAGCTGAAGTCCGGGTCCAGTGTGTCGAACTGGGTCACCACGCCGAGCTTGGCCTTGATCGCCAGCGCGTCTTCCGGCATGCGCAGCCCGCTCTCCTGACCGTTCGCCTCGCCGTTCAGGTGAAACGAGATGCGGCCGGCATCGGGCACCGTCAGCCCCAGGCACATGCGTATGGTGGTGGTCTTGCCCGCGCCATTGGGGCCGATCACGCCCAGGCATTCGCCGGGGGCAATCTCGAAAGACAGGTCATTGACCACCCTGGCGCTGCCATAGTGTTTGCTCAGGCCTTGAACGTGGACGAGGGGAGGGCGCATGCGGCTATTGTTGCCTGATTGCGGCAAGCTCAGGCATCGTCGCCGTAGTCATGGTCGGGGTGGTTGACCACGCCCAGCTTCCAGTAGCCCCGGCCAACGATCTGGCCGCGGCTGACGCCCAGCTCGTCAACCAGCAGTTGCCGGATGCGGCGCATGGCGGCGGCCTCGCAGGCCAGGTAAATTTTGGTCTCGGGCGCAATGGCCGGCAGGCTGCGTAAGGCCTTTTCCAGCGGCAGGCCGGCGGCGCGGTGGTCAGCGCCGCGTGCCAGCCACTGCAGCGTCAGCGCGGCCGGGCTGTGCAGCGGGCGCTCCTCGGCGGCGCTGATGACTTCGAGCAGCAGCTGCACGCGGGCGCTGGCGGGCAGGGCGGCCAGAATGGTTTCGACCGCCGGCAAGGCGCTGTCATCGGCCAGCAGCAGGTGCTGCGTGGCACTGGCATCGACCGGGTAGCCGGGGCCTGGCCCCATCAGGTACAGCACTTGGCCGATTTGCGCCTGTGCCGCCCAGCCGGAGGCCGGACCTTCGCCGTGCAGCACAAAATCAACATCGACTTCGAGCACATCGGGCCGCACCGCCAGCGGCGTGTAGGTGCGCATGGACACCGCGCGCGGGCCCTCGGGCAGGGGCCGGGTGGGTTCACGCTGGCCGGGCTCGGGGAAAATCAGCTTGAGGTAGCTGGCCGGCGCCGTCGGCTCGAAACCCTGAAGTTCGGCGCCGGTCAGCGTGATGCGCCGCATCGCCGGGCTCAGGACTTCAATGCGGCTGACTTCGACCCGGCGCGGCGGCCGGCGCTTGCGGGCGGGTGCCGGGCTGGCGCCATCAATGGCAGCCGCTTTGGCGGGGGTGGGTGGCGGGTTGCTCACGGGTCGCTCCAGTCACGGGTTTGGCAAATGCCAGTCATTGTTATCGAAGGCGCGCAGGCCCGCCGTCTGTAGGGGCAAGGGCTGGCCCGCGCCGGGTGAAGTAAAGTGTTTCTTTCGGCGCTTTAGGCGCTTTTGGCTGCGTCAACCCCAATCCACAACCTTCCTGCACCACCATGACCACCTTCGGCACGCCTTTAACTCCCCATGCAACCAAAGTCATGCTGCTCGGCTCGGGCGAGCTGGGCAAGGAGGTGCTGATTGCGCTGCAGCGCCTGGGCGTGGAAACCACGGCGGTGGACCGCTATGACAATGCGCCCGGCCAGCAGGTGGCGCACCATGCGCGCACCATCACCATGAGCGACCCGGCGCAGCTTAAAAGCCTGATTGAACAGGAAAGGCCGCAGCTGGTGGTGCCCGAAATCGAGGCGATTGCCACCGCCGTGCTGGAACAACTCGAAGCCGCCGGAACGGTGCGCGTGATCCCCACGGCCAGAGCGGCGCGCCTGACCATGGACCGCGAGGGCATACGCCGCCTGGCCGCCGAAACGCTGGGCCTGCCGACCAGCCCCTATGTGTTTTGCGATTCGCTGGCCGAGTTGCAGGCCGCCGTCGATTCAACAATCGGCTACCCCTGCATCGTCAAGCCGGTGATGAGCTCGTCGGGCAAGGGCCAGAGCAAAATCGCCGGCCCGGCCGATGTGAAAACCGCCTGGGACTACGCCATGGCCGGTGGCCGCGTCAGCCACGGCCGCGTCATCGTTGAGGGCTTCATCGACTTTGACTACGAGATCACCCAGCTCACGGTGCGCGCCGTGGGGGCAGACGGCAGCATCGAAACCCATTTTTGCGAGCCCATCGGCCACATCCAGGTCAGTGGCGACTATGTGGAAAGCTGGCAGCCGCATCCGATGCGCCAGGCCGCGCTGCAAAAGAGTCGCGACATTGCCAAAGCCGTGACGGACAACCTGGGCGGCCAGGGAGTTTTTGGCGTGGAGCTGTTTGTCAAGGGCGACGAGGTCTGGTTCAGCGAGGTCAGCCCGCGCCCGCACGACACCGGCATGGTGACGATGTGCAGCCAGGTGCAAACCCAGTTCGAACTGCACGCGCGCGCCATTTTGGGCCTGCCGGTCAATACCGCACTCAAAAGCCCCGGCGCCAGTGCCGTGATCTACGGCGGCGTCGATGCCCGGGGCATTGTGTTTGACGGCGTGGCCGAGGCGCTGCGCGTACCCAACAGCGACATCCGCCTGTTTGGCAAGCCCGAGAGTTTTGTCAAGCGCCGCATGGGCGTGGCGCTGGCCTTTGCCGCCGATGTCGAGCTGGCGCGCCGCCATGCGAAGCAGGCGGCGGCGCTGGTCAAACCGCGCGTGGCCACCTGAGCGGCCCCGGCGCCATGACGCAACGCGATCTGCTCGGCCTGCTCGACGATTCATCGTGGCAGGTGCTGGTGGCGGCGCTGCTGGCGGTGGCGCTGGGGCTGCTGCTGCACCGGGTCAGCGCGGCGCTGATCTGGCGCGTGACGCGCGGCATGCCGATTGCCAGTGCGGTGGCGCGCCGCTGCTGGCGACCCACCCGCTTCGTGCTGCCGCTGCTGGCGCTGCAGGCGGTGTGGCAGGCCGCGCCCGACAAGCTGGCGCTGATCGCCCTGGTGCGCCATGGCAATGCCTTGCTGCTGCTGGCTACCCTGACCTGGCTGGCACAGCGCGCCGTCAACGGCGTGGCGCAGGGCATCACGGCGCAGCACTCGGTGACAGTCGAGGACAACCTCAATGCGCGCCGCATCCACACCCAGACCCGGCTGCTGGCGCGCACCGTCAGCTTCATGGTGCTGATGGCCGGGCTGTCGCTGATGCTGATGACGTTTCCGGCGGCGCGCCAGGTCGGCACCAGCCTGCTGGCCTCGGCCGGGGTGATCGGCATTGTGGCCGGGATTGCGGCGCGGCCGGTGTTCAGCAACCTGATTGCCGGCCTGCAGATCGCGCTGGCGCAGCCGATCCGGCTTGACGACGTGCTGATCGTGCAGGGCGAGTGGGGCCGGGTCGAGGAAATCACCGGCACCTATGTGGTGCTGAAAATCTGGGACGAGCGGCGCCTGATTGTGCCGCTGCAGTGGTTTATTGAAAACCCGTTCCAGAACTGGACCCGCAGCAGCGCACAGATCACCGGCACGGTGTTTTTGTGGGTGGACTACCGCATGCCACTGCAGCCGCTGCGCGAGGCGGCGCGCCGGGCCTGCGAAGCCGCGCCCGAATGGGACCGGCGCCTGTGCCTGCTGCAACTGGTGGAGGCGGGCGAGCGCAGCATGCAGCTGCGGCTGCTGGTGACCTCGGCCAGCGCCAGCCTGAACTGGGACTTGCGCTGCAGGGTGCGCGAGGCGCTGGTGGATTTCATGCAGCGCGAGTATCCGCAGCACCTGCCGCTGCTGCGGGCCGAACTGGCCGGGGCCATGCCACCCGCGCCGCCAGCGCCCGGCTGAAGTCCTCAGGCCGGTGCCTGGCCGGCGGGTTGGCTGCCGTGGGCCACGCAGTGCATGAAGGCATGGCTGTCGATCAGCGCAAAGCGGTCCGCATCGGGCAACTGGTAGTGCCACCATTCACGGGGGTGGTGCACAAAACCGGCCTCCAGCATGATGCTGAGCAGGCGCATGCGGTTAAGCTGAATCGCCACCGGGTGCGCGGCGTGAAAGTGGTGCGAGGCCGGCGTCATGGTGTCTACCGGCGTGCCCATGTCCAGCACCTGCCCGTCGGCGCCCATCAGCGTCACATCCAGCGCCACGCCGCGCGTGTGGTTGGAGCCTTGGGCCGGGTCGGCCACATAGTCGGGGTCGGGCGCCACCGCCCACAGGGCTTGCTGCGCTTCCTGCGGCCGGAAGGCATCGAGAATCTTGAGCCGCAGGCCCAGGCCCCGGGCCGCCACGCTGGCCCGGCGCAGGCCGGCCTCGGCCTGCGGATGCAAAAAACACAGCGGGTGCTCGTAAATCATCTGCCCGGTGAAGTTGT
>NZ_JANOAL010000198.1:0-16319 GCF_031411155.1 Polaromonas sp.
GCGGCGGTAACAAGCGCTGCGGAAGCAAACAACATTGCCACTTTGTTGAGTTTCTTCATGGTTCTCCTCTAGAGAAAAGCCGCAGACTTGCTGCGATTAGTAATTTACACGCCGTGAGTGACCATCACTCAAAGCGTTACAGTAATTGTGCCATACCTACTCTGGTCAACAAGCGCGGTATCGGCTTCGTCCGACAGAGACTCCAGATTCTTTAGTATTTGTTGCTGCTTTGCCACAGAACGCCACTTTAAACTCAAGCCTTAAAATCAGAGGCTTTCCTCAAGAATCTTCTATCTTGAAAACCCCCAACCAGGCCTCTCATGACCCAGTTCGCCAAAGAAACCCTGCCCATCAGTCTTGAAGAGGAAATGCGCCGAAGCTATCTGGATTACGCGATGAGCGTGATTGTGGGTCGCGCACTGCCCGATGCGAGGGACGGTCTGAAGCCGGTACACCGGCGCGTGCTGTTTGCCATGCACGAGTTGAACAACGACTGGAACCGGCCCTACAAAAAGTCCGCTCGTATCGTGGGCGATGTGATCGGTAAATACCACCCGCATGGCGACCAGTCGGTCTACGACACCATCGTGCGCATGGCCCAGGATTTTTCGATGCGCCACATGCTGGTCGACGGCCAGGGCAATTTCGGCTCGGTCGACGGCGACAACGCGGCAGCCATGCGGTACACCGAAATCCGCTTGGCCAAAGTAGCCCATGAGCTGCTGGCCGACCTGGACAAGGAAACCGTCGATTTCGGCCCCAACTATGACGGCAGCGAGCAGGAGCCGCTGGTTCTTCCCTCGCGGCTGCCTAATCTGCTGGTCAACGGCTCTGGCGGCATCGCCGTCGGCATGGCCACCAACATTCCGCCCCACAACCTGTGTGAAGTGGTCGATGCCTGCCTGCATCTGCTCAGGAAACCAGATGCCTCCATCGAAGAACTGATGGAGATCATCCCGGCACCGGACTTTCCCACCGGCGGCATTATTTACGGCATCAACGGCGTCAAGGACGGCTACCGCACCGGGCGCGGCAAGGTCGTCATGCGTGCCAAATGCCATTTTGAGGACATCGACAAGGGCCAGCGCCAGTCCATCATCGTTGACGAACTGCCGTATCAAGTCAACAAGAAAACGCTGCAAGAGCGCATGGCCGAGCTGGTCCATGAGAAGAAGATAGAGGGCATCAGCCATATCCAGGACGAAAGCGACAAGTCCGGCATGCGTCTGGTGATTGACCTCAAGCGCGGCGAAGTCCCTGAAGTCGTACTGAACAACCTGTACAAGCAGACGCAGCTGCAGGACACCTTTGGCATCAACATGGTGGCGCTGATCAATGGCCAGCCCAAACTGTGCAACCTGAAGGACCTGATTCAGGTGTTTCTGTCGCACCGCCGCGAGGTGGTGACACGCCGCACGGTGTTCACGCTGCGCAAGGCGCGTGAACGCGGTCATGTGCTGGAAGGCCTGGCCGTGGCGCTGGCCAACATTGACGATTTCATCGCCATCATCCGCAACGCCCCCACGCCGCCGGTAGCCAAGGCGGAGTTGATGCTGCGGCCCTGGGACAGCAGCCTGGTGCGCGAAATGCTGACGCGCACCCGCGCCGATGGCGGCGTGGTCAATGCCGACGACTACCGGCCGGTTGACCTGGAACGAGCTTTTGGCATGGGCAGCGATGGCCTGTACCGGCTGTCAGAAACCCAAGCCCAGGAAATCCTGCAGATGCGTCTGCAGCGCCTGACCGGCCTGGAGCAGGACAAGATCGTGGCTGAATACAAGGAAGTCATGGCCGAGATCGACGACCTGCTGGATATTCTGGCCAAGCCCGAACGGGTGTCCATCATCATTGGCGAAGAACTGACGGCCATCCGGCTTGAGTTTGGCCAGACCAAGCTGGGCGGTCGGCGCAGCCAGATCGAGCACAGCTCGTTTGACCTGAGTACCGAAGACCTGATCACGCCCACCGACATGGTGGTCACCCTGTCGCATACCGGCTATATCAAGAGCCAGCCGCTTTCGGAATACCGCGCCCAAAAGCGAGGCGGCCGCGGCAAGCAGGCCACTGCCACCAAGGAAGATGACTGGGTTGACCAGCTGTTCATCGCCAACACGCATGACTACATCCTGTGCTTTTCCAACCGCGGCCGGCTTTACTGGCTCAAGGTCTGGGAGGTGCCGGCCGGCTCTCGCGGCTCGCGCGGCCGCCCGATTGTCAACATGTTTCCGTTGCAGGAGGGTGAGAAGATCACCGTGGTTTTGCCGCTGACCGGCGAAAAGCGTACGTTCCCGGCCGACCAGTACGTCTTTATGGGCACCTCCATGGGGACGGTGAAGAAAACAGCGTTGAACGAATTCAGCAACCCGCGCAAGGCCGGCATCATCGCGGTTGACCTTGACGAAGGCGACTACCTGATTGGCGCCTCACTGACCGATGGCAAGCACGACGTGATGCTGTTCAGCGATGGCGGCAAGGCCGTGCGCTTTGATGAAAACGATGTGCGCCCGATGGGCCGCAACGCCCGCGGCGTGCGCGGCATGACGCTGGAAGAAGGCCAGGGCGTCATCGCCATGCTGGTCGCGGAGGACGAACAACAAAGCGTGCTGACGGCGACCCAGAATGGCTACGGCAAGCGCACCTCGATTACCGAGTACACCCGTCATGGCCGCGGCACCAAAGGCATGATCGCCATCCAGCAAAGCGAGCGCAACGGGAAAGTGGTTGCCGCGACGCTGGTGCATGCAGACGATGAAATCATGCTGATCACGGACACGGGGGTGCTGGTTCGCACCCGGGTCAGTGAAATCCGCGAGATGGGAAGGGCCACCCAGGGTGTTACCCTGATTGGCCTCGACGAAGGCTCACAGTTGAGCGGACTGCAGCGAATTGTCGAAAACGACGCCTCGCTGGACGATACCGATCTTGACAACGATGCAGGCAAAAACGCCTCTAACTCCGAAAGCAACTCATGAAAAAAACATTCCTCGCGCTGGCCCTGGCTGGCCTGACACTTGCCACCGCAACGCACGCGCAAACCGCCGACCCAAAAACAGAATGGGCCGCCAAGGTTGTGGCGCTGCAGCAGGGGCCCGAACTGGATCGATTGATTGACCAGATCACCGAAAGCTCGGTGCAGGACCTGATCAATACCTGGGGCCCCAAACTGGATGCCAATGTGCCCAAGGCCAGGCAGGCCAAGGCCACGGAAGACATGAATGCCGAACTGAAGAAATACTCCGAGGACACCAGAAAAGTCATCAGCAGCAAGGTCGCCAAAGTCAGCACCGATGCCATGGTGCCCGCCTATGCAGAGCGCTTTACGGTCGATGAGCTGAAGCAACTGGCCGCCTTCTTTGAGTCGTCGGCGGTCAAAAAATACCAGGCCGCCGCGCCGGCGCTGGGCAATGTGTTTGTGCAAAAGCTTTTGGAAGCCGCCCGGCCCGACGTTGCAGCGCGTGCCAAGCAGTTCGATGACAGCGCCGCCAAAATTGTGGGCTCTGCCCCGCCGGCGGGAGCGGGCAAGCCTCCTGCCAAGAAATGACCCGACCGTTCAATTTTTCGGCGGGCCCGGCCAACTTGCCTGAAGAGGTTTTGCAGCAGGCCGCCGCCGAGATGCTGGACTGGCACGGCAGCGGCATGAGCGTGATGGAGATGAGCCATCGCGGCAAGGAATTCGTCTCGATTTACGAAAACGCCGAAGCTGATTTTCGCGCGCTGATGGTCATTCCGCCTCACTTCAAGATCCTGTTCATGCAGGGCGGCGGACTGGCCGAAAACGCCATCGTGCCGCTGAACCTGTCGCGCGGCAACGCGGCTGATTTCGTGGTGACTGGCGGTTGGAGCGACAAGTCGCAAAAAGAAGCACGCAAGTACTGCGACGTGAAGATTGCCGCCAGCAATGAAAGCAGCGGCCACACCAGCCTGCCGCCGCCCGCCAGCTGGCAACTGAGGCGCGACGCCAGCTATGTGCACCTCTGCACCAATGAAACCATTCACGGGGTGGAGTTTCAAGACCTGCCTGATTTGAAGGCCCTGGGAAGCGACGCGCCGCTGGTAATTGATTTTTCATCCCACGTTGCATCGCGGCCGGTGGATTGGTCGCGGGTCGGCCTGGCTTTTGGCGGTGCCCAGAAGAACCTCGGCCCTGCCGGCGTGACGCTCGTCGTTGTGCGAGAGGACTTGCTCGGTCACGCCCTGCCGGCCTGCCCCAGCGCCTTCAACTACAAGACGGTGGCTGACAACCAGTCGATGTACAACACGCCGCCCACCTACGCGATCTACATCGCCGGGCTGACCTTTTCGTGGCTCAAGCGCCAGACTGAAAGCGGTTTGTCGGGCGTCGCGGCCATGGAGCAGCGCAACCGGGCCAAAGCCCAACTGCTGTACGACGCCATCGACAGCTCGGCGTTTTATTTCAACAAGGTGGATCCGCAGTGCCGATCACGCATGAACGTGCCTTTTTTCCTGCGCGATGAAAGCCGCAACGACGCCTTTCTGGCCGGTGCCGCATCCCATCGCCTGCTGCAGCTAAAGGGCCACAAGTCCGTCGGCGGCATGCGCGCCAGCATTTACAACGCCATGACGATCCAGGGCGTGCAGGCGCTGGTGGCCTACATGCAAGAATTTGAGAGAACCCAAAGCTGACCATGGCCAGAACACTCCCCGAACTTCGCGACCTGATCGATGCCGCTGACATTGAGTTGCTGACGCTGCTGAACCGGCGCGCCGCGCTGGCCAACGAGGTCGGAGAGATCAAGCGCGCCGAGGGTTCAACCGTGTTCCGGCCCGAACGCGAGGCCCAGGTGATCCACGGCCTGCAGACCGCCAATCCCGGCCCGCTTAAAAGTAGCAATGTCGCCACCATCTGGCGCGAAATCATGTCGGCCTGCCGTGCGCTTGAAGCACCGCAGCGCGTCGCCTACCTGGGTCCGGCGGGCACCTTCAGCGAGGAAGCGGCGGTGCGGTTTTTCGGCTCCAGCATCGAGCATGTGCCTTGCGCCAGCTTTGATGACGTGTTTCGTGCCGCCACGGCGGGAACGGCTGATTTTGGCGTGGTCCCCGTCGAGAACAACACCGAGGGCGTGGTCACCCGCTCGCTGGACCTGTTCCTGAACTCCCCGCTTCACATCGTTGGCGAAACCAGCCTGCTGGTACGCCACAACCTGCTGCGCCTGTCCAATTCGCTGGAAGGCATCACGGCGGTCTATGCCCATCCGCAGGCCCTTGCCCAGTGCCAGAACTGGCTCAACACCCACTTGCCGCATGCCGAGCGCCATGCCGCCGCCAGCAATGCCGAGGGCGCCCGCCTGGCCTCGACCAACCCGGACTGGGCCGGCATTGCCAGCGAACGCGCCGGCGGCGAATTTGGCTTGCATGTGGCTGCACCGGCGATTCAGGACGACGCCTTCAACCGCACCCGCTTTGTCGTGGTCTGCCTGCCCCAGACCCTGCAGCCACCGCAGGCGTCAGGCAAGGACTGCATCAGCCTGATTGTTTCCGTTCCGAACAAGCCCGGCGCCGTGCATGATTTGCTGGTTCCCCTGAAAACGCATGGCGTTTCCATGACCCGCTTTGAATCCCGGCCGGCCCGCTCGGGCCAGTGGGAATACTATTTTTACATCGACTTGCAGGGTCACCCGTCGCAGCCCCATGTCAGGGCAGCACTGGCTGAATTGCAGCAGCTTTGCGCGTTTTACAAAGTGCTGGGAACCTACCCGGTCAGTGACTGATCACCGGGCAAGCTCAGGACCTGGCTCTCATGCATCGATCTCAACAAAGACAACAAAGGCAGGTGCTGCGTCATGTTTGAACAACTCGGTCTCATTGGCTGCGGCCTGATGGGCGGCTCTTTTGCGCTGGCGCTAAAACGTGCCGGCCTGGTCAAACGCGTGGTGGGCTACAGCAAGTCGCCTTCCACCACCGAGCGTGCGCGCCAGCTCGGCGTGATCGATGTGGAAGCGCCCTCCGCCCTGCTGGCCGTCTCGGGTGCCGACATCGTGCTGCTGGCGGTTCCGGTGGCCGCCACCGAGGCCACCTTCAGGGCCATCCGGCACCTGGTGGGGCCCAACACGCTGATCATGGACGTCGGCTCGACCAAGCGCGACGTGGTGGACGCGGCCAGACGGGTTTTGCGCGACCAGGTGGGCTCTTTCGTGCCCTGCCACCCCATCACCGGCAAGGAAGTTTCGGGCGTCGACTACGCGGATGCCGACCTGTACACCAGCAAGCAGGTCATCCTCACCCCGATAGAGCGAACCTTGACGGTTCAGCTGCAAAAAGCGGTCGACGTCTGGACCGCCCTGGGTTGCCATGTGGTCAAAATGTCGCCACAAGCCCACGATGCGGCGTATGCGGCGGTCAGCCACCTGCCCCACCTGATTGCGTTCGCCCTGATCAACGGCATCATGGGACAGGAGCACGGCAAAGACTACATGGCATTGGCCGGACCCGGCTTTCGCGACTTCACCCGCATCGCCGCCAGCGACCCCACCATGTGGCGCGACATCATGATCGCCAACCGCGAAGAGCTGCTGGAGCAGTCCAAAATCTTCCAGCAGACCCTGCGTTCACTCGAGCAACTGATCTCCGGCGGCAACGGTGACGCGCTGGAAGCCTTGATCGAGCAGGCCAGCGAAACGCGCGCCAACTGGCGCATCTCCTCACCCAAAACCCATTCCTGAGTCCTGGCCCATGTTTGATACCGAGTTCCTGGATATCCCGCCACTGGCCGGGGCGGGCGGCACGGTTCGCCTGCCCGGTTCCAAAAGCATTTCCAACCGGGTGCTGCTGCTGGCCGCGCTGAGCCACGGGCAAACCACCGTGCATGACCTGCTGGCGTCTGACGACACCGCCGTCATGCTGACCGCGCTCAAACAGCTGGGTTGCGGCGTGACGCAGGACGGTGCCACCGCGGTGATTGGCGGGCTGGGTGGCCGGCTCGTTAACGCCAAGGCCACCTTGTTCATGGGCAACGCCGGCACGGCCATACGGCCCCTGACGGCGGCGCTGGCATTGCTGGGCGGCGAGTTTGAACTCTCGGGCGTGCCGCGCATGCACGAGCGGCCGATTGGCGATCTGGTCGACGCGCTCAGGCAATTGGGCTGCGCGATTGACTACCTTGGCAACGAGGGCTTCCCGCCGCTGCGTTTGCGCCCCGGGCAATTGAAGCTGGACGCACCCATCCGCGTGCGGGGCGATGTGTCCAGCCAGTTTCTGACGGCGCTGCTGATGGCACTGCCGCTGATGGCCAGCCGTGACATCCAGATTGAGGTCGTGGGCGAGCTGATTTCCCGGCCCTATATAGAAATCACCCTCAAGCTGCTGGCGCGTTTCGGTATTCAGGTGCAGAGCGAAGGCTGGCAGCGCTTCACCATTCCAGCCGGTAGCCAGTACCAGTCGCCGGGTGAAATCCATGTCGAGGGCGACGCCTCGTCTGCTAGCTATTTCATAGCGCTTGGTGCTCTTGCTGAAAGGGCCGGCGGCCAAAATGGCATCGAAATTCTGGGTGTGGGCGCCGATTCGATCCAGGGCGATATCCGCTTCATCGACGCCGCCCGGCTGATGGGCGCGCAGATTGAAAGCTCCCCCAACTCGCTGCGCATCTCGCGCGGCCAGCCCGGCCAGGGCTGGCCGCTCAAGGCCATCGACCTGGACTGCAACCACATACCGGACGCCGCCATGACGCTGGCCGTGATGGCGCTGTATGCCGACGGCACCACGACGCTGCGCAACATTGCCAGCTGGCGCGTCAAGGAGACCGACCGCATCACCGCCATGGCCTGCGAGCTGCAAAAACTGGGCGCCAGCGTTGAAGAAGGGCCGGATTACCTGAAAATCACCCCGCCCGCAAAGGCCGGTGAGTGGAAGACAGCGGCCATTCATACCTACGACGACCATCGCATGGCCATGTGTTTTTCGCTGGCGGCGTTCAACCCGGCGCAGCTGCCGGTTCGCATCCTCGACCCCAAGTGCGTTGCCAAGACATTCCCGGACTATTTCGAGGCCCTGTTTGCAGTCTCCGAGGCCGAAACGGCCCGGATTCCGATCATCTGCATAGACGGCCCCACCGCATCAGGCAAGGGCAGCCTGGCCGCCATGACCGCCCGGCGACTCGGCTACCATTTCCTGGATTCGGGCGCGCTGTACCGGGTCAGCGCCTTCGCTGCCACGCGGGCCGGCATTTCGCTAGGCGATGCCGCTGGCGTGGCCAAGATTGCACGCGACCTGCCGGTGCGCTTCGAAGCCGACCGGATATTTCTGCAGGACGAGGATGTGTCTGACGCCATCCGAACCGAAACCGCCGGCATGGCGGCCTCGCGCGTGTCTGCACACCCCCAGGTCCGCATTGCCTTGCTGGAATTGCTGCACAGCTTTCGTCGCCTGCCCGGTCTGGTGGCCGATGGCCGCGACATGGGGACCGTCGTATTTCCCGACGCCCCACTCAAGATCTACCTGACCGCAAGCGCCCTGCACCGGGCCGAACGGCGCCATAAGCAATTGATTTCAAAGGGAAATTCGACTACAATCGCCGAGATTCAGCAGGATCTGGAGGCGCGTGATGCGCGGGATATGTCCCGGCAAACCGCCCCCCTCAAACCCGCTGATGACGCCCGGTTGCTGGACAATTCTGATCTGTCGATTGAAGAATCGGTGGACCAGGTGATTGACTGGTGGCAAGGCACCCGGCCCTTCTGACTCCCCACGCGCTCTTTTCTCACCGGGCGCGAGTCAGCTGGTTCATTAACGCAACCCGCGGTCTTATTAGACGTTTGACCGCAATAACCTTACCAAACCGCCGCAAGCAGCTATAAAAACAATAGCAATTCCGCTATTGGAACCCTGTTCTGTGGATTAGGAAAATCATGTCTGAATCTTTTGCCGACCTATTTAACGAATCGCTGCAACGCTCTGAAATGCGTGCCGGTGAAGTCATCACCGCTGAAGTGGTGCGCATCGATCACAACCACGTGGTTGTGAACGCCGGACTCAAATCCGAGGCGTATGTCCCCCTCGAAGAATTCAAAAACGACCAGGGCGAGCTTGAAGTCCAGGTCGGCGACTTTGTCTCCGTGGCCATCGACTCCGTCGAAAACGGCTATGGCGACACGCTGCTGAGCCGCGACAAGGCCAAGCGCCTGGCATCGTGGATGAGCCTGGAAAAAGCCCTGGAATCCGGCGAATTCGTCACCGGCCAGACCAGCGGCAAGGTCAAGGGCGGCCTGACCGTTCTGGTCAACGGCATCCGCGCTTTCCTGCCCGGCTCGCTGATCGACACCCGCCCGATCAAGGACTTGTCTCCGTACGAGAACAAGACCATGGAATTCAAGGTCATCAAGCTCGACCGCAAGCGCAACAACGTGGTGCTGAGCCGCCGCGCCGTGGTCGAAGCCAGCATGGGCGAAGAGCGCGCCAAGCTGATGGAAACCCTGAAAGAAGGCTCCGCTGTCAAGGGCATCGTCAAGAACATCACCGAATACGGTGCCTTCGTTGACCTGGGCGGCATTGACGGCCTGCTGCACATCACCGACATGGCCTGGCGCCGCGTGCGTCACCCAAGCGAAGTAGTGACGGCTGGCCAGGAAATCGTGGCCAAGATCCTGAAGTTCGACACCGAGAAAAACCGCGTGTCGCTGGGCCTGAAGCAGATGGGCGACGACCCTTGGATGGGCGTGAACCGCCGCTACCCCCAGGGTACGCGTCTGTTCGGCAAGATCACCAACATCGCCGACTACGGCGCGTTTGTCGAACTCGAGCCAGGCATCGAAGGCTTGGTCCACGTGTCCGAAATGGACTGGACCAACAAGAACGTGGCACCGAGCAAGCTCGTGGCCCTCGGTGACGAGGTCGAAGTCATGGTCCTCGAAATCGACGAAGACAAGCGCCGCATCAGCCTGGGCATGAAGCAGTGCAAGGCCAACCCATGGCAAGAATTCGCGCAGGACACCAAGCGCGGCGACCGCGTCAAGGGCCCGATCAAGTCGATCACCGACTTCGGCGTGTTCGTGGGTCTGGCTGCCGGCATCGACGGCCTGGTTCACCTGTCCGACCTGTCGTGGAACGAGCCCGGCGAAGCCGCGGTTCGCAACTACAAAAAGGGCCAGGAAGTCGAAGCGATTGTGCTGGCGGTTGACGTTGACCGCGAGCGTATCTCGCTCGGCATCAAGCAGCTCGATTCCGACCCGTTCACCACCTTCGTGTCGATCAACGACAAGGGCGCGATTGTGACCGGCAAGGTCAAGACGGTTGACGCCAAGGGCGCCGAAATCGACCTGGGCGAAGACATCATTGGCTACCTGCGCGCCAGCGAAATCAGCCGTGACCGCGTTGAAGACGCGCGCAATGTGCTGAAAGAAGGCGACGAAGTCTCCGCAGTGGTGGTGAACGTGGATCGCAAGACCCGCAACATCCAGCTGTCGGTCAAGGCCAAGGACAACGCTGACCAGCAGGAAGCCATGGCCTCCCTGAGCCAGCAATCCTCGCGCGACAACGCCGGTCTGACCAACCTGGGCGCCCTGCTGCGCGCCAAGATGGAAAACAACGAAAAATAAATAGCCCTGCGGGACAGACCGCGTGACGCAGCAAAGCTGCCCGCGCGCTCTGTCCCCAACAAGCTAGTCTTATTTCTCCATGACCCGAAGCGATCTCGTAGAAGAACTGGCAACCCGTTTCAGCCAGCTCACGCACCGTGATGCCGAATATGCCGTCAAGACCATTCTTGATGCCATGAGCGACGCACTGGTGCGGGGCCACCGGATTGAAATCAGGGGCTTTGGCAGTTTCTCCATCAACCGGCGTCCTCCCCGCATGGGCCGCAATCCGCGTTCTGGAGAGAGTGTGGCCATCCCGGAAAAACGGGTGCCCCATTTCAAACCGGGGAAGGCATTGCGCGAAGCGGTCGATGCCCGAACCCAGGAATTGCTGGCGGTCGCGGACTCCCCGTAAGGTCATGCGGTTTTCCCCCGGTGGGCTGGCTACAATCGCCAGACCACTAGGAGGATTGCCAAGTGAAATACCTGATGTGGCTGCTTAAGGCAGCCATTTTTTTTACCCTGTTTGCTTTTGCACTGAACAATCAGCAGACGGTTGCGGTGCATTTCTTTTTTGGCACCTTGTGGCAGGCGCCGCTGGTGCTGGTGGTGCTGGCGGCGTTTGCCTGCGGTCTGGCGCTGGGTGTGTTTGGCATGCTGCCGCGCTGGTGGAAGAAACGCCGGGCCGCGCAGCACCCGCTTGCAGGCGGCGCTTCCCAGGTCACTGACAACCCCTCGACGTCTCACCATGGAATTTGATTTCACCTGGGTTTTGCTCGGGCTGCCGATTTTTTTCACGCTGGGCTGGCTGGCCTCGCGGCTGGATCTGCGGCAGCTGCGCATTGAGAACCGCCAGGCGCCCAAGGCCTATTTCAAGGGCCTGAACTTCCTGCTCAACGAGCAGCAGGACCAGGCGATTGATGCCTTTATTGAAGCGGTGCAGAACGACCCGGACACCTCGGAACTGCACTTCGCCCTGGGCAACCTGTTTCGCCGTCGCGGTGAATACGAGCGTGCCGTGCGCGTACATGAACACCTGATGTCGCGCGGCGACCTGACCCAGCCCGAACGCGACCGGGCCCAGCACGCGCTGGCACTGGACTTCCTCAAGGCCGGCCTGCTCGACCGGGCCGAGATGGCCCTGCGCAGGCTGGAGGGCACGCCGTTTGAAGAGGAAGCCCGCCTCGCCCTGCTGTCGATTTATGAGCGCTCGCGCGACTGGGCCAATGCCACGGAAATTGCGGCCCGAATGGGCGGCGCCAGCCATGGCAGCTTCAGCACGCGGCAGGCGCACTACCTGTGCGAACAGGCCAGCGCGGCGGCCGCTGCCGGCGACAGCAGCATGGCCCTGGCCACCCTGCACCAGGCCGCCGCGATGGCGCCCGACGCGGCCCGGCCGCTGCTGGACCTGGCCAAACAGCAAAACCAGCTGGGCCAGCCACGAGACGCATTGCAGACGCTGTTGAAGCTGGAAAAAATGGCCCCGCAGGGCCTGCCGCTGGCCGCTGGCCTGCTGGCCAACATCGCCCTGAGCAGCGGCCAGCCTGACACGGTGCTGGCGCTGCTCAAGGCCAGCTATGCCCAGATGCCGTCCATCGACTTGATCGAAGCCATCGTCAAGCTGGAAAACGACCCGGGTGCGGCCCGCCAGTGGTACATGCAGCACCTGGAACGCCAAAGCTCCCTGATCGCGGCCGGCAAATGGATTGCCGGTGAAAAGCTGGACAATGCGCAGCATCAGGCCCTGGTGCAACGCGCGCTGGACCAGGCCACCAAACCGCTGATGCGCTATCGCTGCGCCGCCTGCGGCTTCGAAGCGACGCAGCATTTCTGGCACTGCCCGGGCTGCCAGGCCTGGGACAGCTACCCGACGCGCCGCATTGAAGAGCTGTAACCCCACCCCCATGACCATGCCCACACCCGCAACGACATTGACTCCGCAAAAAATCTCTTCGGCCCGTGTGCTGGTGGTGGGCGACGCCATGCTCGACCGTTACTGGTACGGCGCGGTGGACCGCATCTCGCCCGAAGCCCCGGTGCCGGTGGTGCGAGTGACCCGCACCGAGGAGCGAATCGGTGCCGCCGCCAACGTGGCCTACAACATCGTCACCCTGGGCGCCCAGGCTTCGCTGCTCAGCGTGGTCGGGGATGACGAAGCCAGCCACCAGCTCGAAGCGCTGGTCGCCAAAACCGGCATCACACCCTACTTTGGCCGCGACGCGCAGCTCAAAACCACCGTCAAGCTGCGCGTGATCGGGCGCCAGCAGCAGCTGATCCGGCTCGATTTTGAGAACACGCCCGAAAACGAAGTGCTGGCCTCCCAGTCGGCCGCCTTTGAAAAGCTGCACCCGCAGCATGATGCGGTGCTGTTTTCCGACTACGGCAAGGGCGGCCTGGCGCACATCGTGCTGATGATTGCCCAGGCCCGCGCGGCCGGCAAGGTGGTGCTGGTGGACCCCAAGGGCTCTGACTATGAGCGCTACAGAAATGCCAGCGTCATCACGCCCAACCGCGCCGAGCTGGAGCATGTGATTGGCCCCTGGCGCGACGAAGCCGAGCTGCACGGCAAGGCCCACGCGCTGCGCGCTGCGCTCAATTTGCAAGCCTTGCTGCTGACCCGCAGCGAAGAAGGCATGACCCTTTTTGACGAGCAGGGCGAGCTGCATGTGCCCGCCGTGACCCGCGAGGTGTTTGACGTGACCGGCGCGGGCGACACCGTCATTGCCACGCTGGCCGCCATGGTTGCCACCGGCATGAGCCTGCGCGACGCGGTGCCGATTGCCAACCGCGCTGGCGGTATCGTGGTCGGCAAGTTCGGCACCGCCACCGTGAACTACCACGAGCTGTTCGGCGAATCGCCCGCCGCGCACTGACTGTAAAGGAGTCTTCCATGAAAATCGTTGTGACCGGCGCCGCCGGCTTTATCGGCAGCAACCTGATCAAGGGCCTCAATGCCCGCGGCATGGACGACATCATCGCGGTCGACGACCTGACCCAAGGCGACAAATTCCGCAACCTGGCCGACCTGCAGATTGCCGACTATGTGGACGCCGATGATTTTTACGACCTGTTCGCCGAGGGCGCTTATGGCCAGGTCGAGGCCGTGTTTCACGAGGGCGCCTGCAGCGACACCATGGAACTCGACGGCAAGTACATGATGGACAACAATTACACGCTGTCCTGCGAGCTGTTCCAGTCCTGCCGGGAGCAGGGCACGCGGCTGCTCTACGCGTCGTCGGCGGCCACCTACGGCGGCTCTGACACCTTCAGCGAGTCGCCCGAGTTCGAAAAACCGCTCAATGTCTACGGCTACTCCAAGCTGCTGTTTGACCAGCGCATGCGGCGCGAACTGGGCGCCCGGTTTGAGCATGCCAGCACGCAGGTGGCCGGCTTTCGCTACTTCAATGTGTACGGCCCGCGCGAGCAGCACAAGGGCCGCATGGCCAGCGTGGCCTTTCACCAGTTCAACCAGTTCCAGGCCGAGGGCAAGGTCAAGCTGTTTGGCGAATACGGCGGCTACGGGCCAGGCGGCCAAATGCGCGACTTCGTCTTTATCGACGATGTGGTGGCCGTCAACCTGTGGTTTCTCGACCACCCGGAAAAATCCGGCATCTTTAACCTCGGCACCGGCCAGGCGCAACCCTTCAACGATGTCGCCATCGCCGTCGTCAACACCCTGCGCCAGGCTGGCAATGGGGCGCCGCTGAGCCTGGAAGAAGCCGCGCGCGGCGGACTGATCGACTACATCAGCTTTCCCGAAGCGCTGATCGGCAAGTACCAGAGCTACACCCAGGCCGACCTGAGCACCCTGCGCGCGGCCGGCTGCCAGCATATGTTTGCCGATGTGCAAACCGGTGTGGCCGCCTACATGCAGTGGCTCAACACCGTAAAAAGCTGACGCCTAGGGTTTTCCTGCGTAAATACACCCGCAGCAGGTCAACCCTGGCTGAAACCCGGCCGTTAACAGCTAGGACATCCTTATTCCCGGGGATGGATCCCCCGTCTGGTTTATTCAATCTTTGAGGAGTTTTCTCATGTTCAAGAAATTGCTGGCTTTTTTCGCCGCCATGTCCCTCGTTGCGGCTTTTGCAGCCGTTGACGTCAACAAAGCCTCGGAAGCCGAACTCGATGGCATCAAAGGCATCGGCCCCGTGACCAGCAAGCTGATCATGATGGAGCGTAAAAAAGGCGAGTTCAAGAACTGGGACGACTTCGTCACCCGCGTCAAGGGCGTGGGCGACAAGAGCGCCGCCAAGTTCTCCGCGGAAGGCCTGACCGTCGGCGGTGCAGCCTATACCGGTGCAGGCGCTGCTGAAGCCAAGGCAAAAGCAAAAGCCGATGTCAAAGCCGACGCCAAGAAAACCGACAAGCCTGTCACCGAAAAAGCCAAAGACGCCGCCGTGGCCACCAAGGATGCCGCCAAAGGTGCTGCCGTGGCGACCAAAGACGCCGCGAAAGAAACCGCCAAGGACGCCAAAGCCGCCGTGACGCCGAAAAAAGACGCCAAGACCGAAGCCAAGGCTGAGGCAAAAGCCGACGTCAAGGCTGACGCTGCAAAACCTGCTGCAAGCGCCGCCAAGAAGTAATTCAGGCACCCCCTTGCAAAACCCGCTCGAGAGCGGGTTTTTTGTTGGCTTTATGGCCTGTAGCCCAATATTTTAAGGCAGGTAATGCTATTCATTGAGTAGCGAATCGTGGCCCCCTGAATTCCGTCCGCAGACATGGCCAGGAAACGGTAATGGGTAATGGGTAATGGGTAATGGGTAATGGGTAATGGGTAATGATCGAGCCGAACACCGGTGTTGATTTGCTCCCGAATTGATAGCTGCCTGTGCCTATCTTGCGTGGGCTTCGGCCTTATTCCCTCATAAAAACCGGTCAGCACCCCCTTCGAATCAGTCTTCAGCGCGGCCAAAACCGCCGCCGCCCGGTGTGTGGATTTCAAACACGTCACCGGGCCGCATCTCGGCCTGGCCGATATGGCCCAGTGTTTCCACCGGTCCGTCCGCGCGCACCACCAGGTTGCGGCCGACCTGGCCCGGCTCGCCGCCCGCCATGCCAAACGCGCCATGCTTGCGGCCATTCGACAAAATACTGGCCGTCATGGCCTCCAGAAAACGCACGCGGCGCACGCCGCCGTTGCCGCCCGTCCAGCACCCGGTGCCCCCCGATTTTTCGCGAATCTCATAGCTCTCCAGTCGCACCGGAAAACGGAACTCCAGCACCTCGGGGTCGGTCAGCCGCGAGTTGGTCATGTGGGTCTGCACCACCGAGGTGCCGTTAAAGCCCTCGCCCGCGCCAGAGCCACCGCTGATGGTTTCGTAGTACTGGTGCCGCGCATTGCCAAAGGTGAAGTTGTTCATGGTGCACTGGCTGGCCGCCATCACGCCCAGCGCGCCGTACAGGGCGTTGGTGATGCAGGTCGAGGTTTCCACATTGCCGGCCACCACCGAGGCCGGCGGATTCGGGTTCAGCATCGAGCCCGGCGGAATGATGACCTTGAGCGGCTTCAGGCAACCCGCATTGAGCGGAATGTCATCGTCCACCAGCGTGCGGAACACATACAGCACCGCCGCCATGCACACCGCCGTCGGTGCGTTGAAGTTGTTGGTCTGCTGCGGCGAGGTGCCGGTAAAGTCGATCTCTGCGCTGCGGTTCTGCGTGTCGACACGAATCGCCACCCTGATCTGCGCACCGTTGTCCAGCGGCAGCGTAAACTCACCGTCTTTCAGGCGCGTGATGACGCGGCGCACCGACTCTTCGGCGTTGTCCTGCACATGGCGCATGTAGGCC
>NZ_JANOAL010000199.1:0-22019 GCF_031411155.1 Polaromonas sp.
ACAAAAAAAGCCACTGGGGACAGTGGCTTTGATTTTGATTGACTGCGGCTGTTTGACCAGCTGCTTGGGTAATTTTGGTGCCCGGGAGAGAACTCGAATCTCCACATCTTGCGATACACGGACCTGAACCGTGCGCGTCTACCAATTCCGCCACCCGGGCACAGCAAGCAGTGTAACATCACATCAAGGTGTTTTCGGGTCGCCCGCGTTAAAAACCCTGAAATATTTCAAATTTCAGGGGGAAATTTGAAGCTGTCATCTTGCCAGGCCCACGCGTGCAAAAACCTTTTGAAAATTTGCGAAGTCACGCCTGGCACGGGTCAGATGGACAGAAATTTTTCACAGTTCGCGGCTAGTATCTGGATCAGACATTGATGCAGACCAGGCCAATTTTTCCTTCCATCCCCTTGATTGCGTTGCCAAAATAGCAGGCAGCTTGTTGCCGCTGGCACCCAACACAAAAATTACGAAAAGAGACTTCTTATCAAAACAACGCACCACAACACCGGCGCATCGTCCGGACTGCTCGCGGAATTCGAGGGCACGGTTTCCGGCCACCGCGACGGCCATGGTTTTGTTCAGCGCGATGACGGCGAGGCCGACATTTACCTGCCGCCCAACGAAATGCGCGCCGTGCTGCACAAGGATCGGGTCAAGGCCCGCATCGTGCGGCATGACCGCAAGAACCGGCCCGAAGGCCGCGTCACCGAAATCATCGAGCGCTCAAGCAACCCCATCATTGGCCGCCTGTTGCAGGAAAGCGGCGTCTGGCTGGTCGCGCCCGAAGACAAGCGCTACGGCCAGGATGTGCTGATTCCCAAGGGCGCCACCGGCACCGCCAAGACCGGGCAGATTGTGGTGGTCGAACTGACCGAGCCGCCGGCGCTATTTGGCCAGCCGGTGGGCCGGGTCAGGGAAGTGCTGGGCGAAATAGACGACCCCGGCATGGAAATTGAAATCGCGGTGCGCAAATATGGCGTGCCGCATGAGTTCAGCGATGCCGCCATGGCGCTGGCCCGCACCCTGCCCGACGCCGTGCGCCCGGCCGACAAGCAGGGCCGCGTGGACCTGACCGATATCGCGCTGGTCACGATTGACGGCGAAGACGCCCGCGACTTTGACGACGCGGTGTACTGCGAGCCCGCCAAGGTCGGGCGGGGCAAGGGCTGGCGCCTGCTGGTGGCGATTGCCGATGTGAGCCACTACGTGGAAACCGGCAGCGCTATTGACATTGATGCCTACGACCGGGCCACCAGCGTGTATTTTCCGCGCCGCGTGATTCCGATGCTGCCCGAAAAGCTGTCCAACGGCCTGTGCTCGCTCAACCCGAACGTGGAGCGTGTGTGCATGGTCTGCGACATGCTGGTCACGGCCAAGGGCGAGGTGCATGCCTACCAGTTTTACCCGGCCGTGATGTTCAGCCAGGCCCGCTTCACCTATACCGAGGTGGCCGCCATTCTGGCCAACACGCGCGGCCCCGAGGCGGCGCAGCGCCAGACGCTGGTGCCGAATCTGCTGGATCTGCACGACGTTTACCAAGCGCTGCTGAAGGAGCGCGGCGTGCGCGGCGCGGTCGATTTTGAAACCACCGAAACCCAGATCGTTTGCGATGAGGCCGGCCGCATTGAAAAAATCGTGCCGCGCACCCGCAACGTGGCGCACCGGCTGATCGAGGAAGCCATGCTGGCGGCCAATGTCTGCTCGGCGGACTTCATTGCCCAGAGCAAGCATGTCGGCCTGTTCCGGGTGCACGAAGGTCCGACGCCCGAGAAGAAAGACATGCTGCGCAACTACCTCAAGGCCGCGGGCCTCGGGTTTTCGATCAGCGACGACCCGACGCCGGGCGAGTTTCAGCAGATCGCCACGGCCACCAAGGACCGGCCCGACGCCCAGCAAATCCATTCCATGCTGCTGCGCTCCATGCAGCAGGCGATCTACACGCCGATGAACAGCGGCCACTTTGGCCTGGCCTATGAGGCCTATACCCACTTCACCAGCCCGATCCGGCGCTACCCCGATTTGCTGGTGCACCGCGTCATCAAGGCGATCCTGAACAAGGCCAAATACCAGCTGCCGACCCTGCCCACGCCGGGCGAAGCCGAGGCCAAGCTGTCCAAGCGGCTGGCGGCGCGCGTCAAGGAACCCGACCAGAAGCCCAAGAAAGCCAGCGCCGACCAATTGGCCTGGCAGGCCGCCGGTCTGCATTGCAGCGCCAACGAGCGCCGCGCCGACGAAGACAGCCGCGACGTCGAGGCCTGGCTCAAGTGCAAGTACATGCGTGAACACCTGGGCGAGGAGTTTGGCGGCGTGGTGACGGCCGCCACCGGCTTCGGCATTTTCGTGACGCTGGACGCCATGTATGTGGAAGGTCTGGTCCACATCACCGAGCTGGGCGGCGAGTATTTCCGCTTTGACGAGGCGCGCCAGGAGCTGCGCGGCGAGCGCACCGGCATTCGCTACGCCATCGGCACGCGGGTGCGGGTGCAGGTCAGCCGGGTTGATCTGGACGGCCGCAAAATCGACTTCCGGCTGGTGCATGAGGGCGCCGAGGCCGCCCTGATCAGCCGCGCCATGAAAGACAAGACCAGTGGCCATGCGGCCGAACTGCCGGCCCAGGAGCGCGGCGCCGCACGTCATGGGGCCGGCGCGCGCGCCGAGCAGGAAGGTGGCAAGAGCGGCGGGCGCGGCAAGCGCTCCTCATCACAGGGCAGCAGCGGCAGCCGCAGCGTTGCCATGAGCAATCCGGGCGGCAGCACCGGCGGTCGGACCACCCGGTCGCCCATTCAGGCCCTGAAGGCGGCCGTCAAAAAGGCGGCCGGCAGTGCCAGCCGCAAGCAGGGCAAAAAGCCCAGGCGCTAGATTTTCCAGCATCTTTTTACCCCTTTTTGGCGACCCTCACTTTATGCTGATCCGGATTCTGGGCTTCTTGCTCGAAACAGTTTTCTTCGTGCTGATTGGCGCGGCCCTGCTGCGCGGCTGGATGAACGGGCTGCGCATCAACATGAGCGCGCAGCCCGGCGGCTTTGTGATGGCCCTGACCGACTGGCTGGTCAAGCCGCTGCGTCGCACCTTGCCGCAAAGCGTCACGCGTTCGCGCATCGACTGGGCCAGCCTGCTGGCCGCTGCGCTGCTGGCGCTGATGTATGGGCTGGTGTGGTGGCTGCTGTTCGGGCTGCTGCTGGCAGCCGCGCCGGACCTGAGCGCCGGGCCGGTCGTGCTGCTGGGCGTGCTCGGCTTTGCGCTCAAGATGCTGCTGCGGGTGGCGCTGCAGATGATGTTCATGGCCGTGCTTGGCTACGCCATTTTGTCCTGGGTGCAACCCGGCTCACCGGCCTACCTGCTGTTTGGACGACTCACCGAACCCTTGCTGGCTCCGCTGCGCCGGGTGATTCCGGCGATAGGCGGCGTGGATTTGTCGGCCCTGCTGCTGCTGGTACTGCTGCAGATCGCGATGATGGTGCTGGTGTAGGCTCCAGGGGCCATTTTCAGAGCAAAAAGTGTTGCCAGCCCTTGTCCAGCATGTGCACTGAGCTATCAAAATAATAGCATCCGGCCAGACTTCAGCGCCAGCGCCAGCGTCATCAACTGCAATCCTCCGGCCGGTGCCTGATCTCTCGGATACCGGCCGCCAGAGCCGACGCCGTCAATGTTTCCCCCGGCCTGTCAGCGGCCCAGCGGTCGGCCAGATGGCCGTGCGCAAACACCGCGCTGCAGGCGGCGTCAAAGGCCGCCAGCCCGCTGGCCCAGTAGGCGCCCAGCATGCCGGCCAGCACATCGCCGGTGCCCGGTGTGGCCAGCCGGGCGTTGCCGCTGGCGTTGATGGCCGTGGCCTGGCCCGGCGCCGCAACCACCGTGCCCGAGCCCTTGAGCACCACCACGCAGCCGAAGCGGCTGGCCAGTGCGCTGGCGGTGGCTAACCGGTCGGCCTGCACCTGGGCGGTGCCGAGTCCGGCCAGGCGTGCCGCCTCCAGCGGATGCGGCGTCAGCACCGTGCCGTAGCCGCGATGCTGGCGCGCCATGAGCAGGGTTTGCAGCTGCGGCTCCTGGGCGATGGCATTGAGGGCGTCGGCATCGAGCACGGCGCGCGGTGCGGTGGACAGCAGCTTGGCCATGACGCGTTTGACGGCGCTGCCGCCGCCACAGCCGCACACCAGCACCTGCTGGACCAAATCGAGCGCCTCGAAGCCGCGAAACATCAGCTCGGGCTGTAGCGGATCCACCTGCAGCGGCGGCGCGCCGCCGTGGCCCAGCAACGCCACAAACACCCGGCCCGCGCCGGCATGCAGCGCGGCGCGGCCGGCCAGCAGGGCGGCGCCGCTCATGTGGTTGCCGGCGTCGGCCTGGCCCGGCCCGGCCGGCGACGACTGGCCGCCGACGATGGCGACATCGCCAAATGTGCCCTTGTGGCTGGCGTGCGGCGCCTGACCGCGCGGCGGGTGGACGCGGTCTGCGCCGGCAAGCCAGGCTTGGGGCGCCTGGGCGGCCGTGTCGACGCCCAGATCATCGAACCAGACCTCGCCGCAGCGGTCCCTGCCGTGGGCGGTGAACAGACCGGGCTTCAGGGTTAAGAGACTCAGGCAAAAAAGCGGCTTGGCCCTTATCGAATAAGCGGTTACAGCTATTGATTTAATAGCACCACGGGGCGCGCTGGCGCTGCCCGCATCGGTCGCGCTGTCGGTGCCGGTATCGGCGTCCAGGCCGGTGGGCACATCGATGGCCAGGCAGGGCGCCGGGCTGGCCTGCATCAGCCGCAACCACTGCAGCGTGCTGCCCGTCAGCGCGGTATCGGCCCGCGCGCCAATGCCGAGCAGGGCGTCGATGCAAAAGTCGAAATCGCCGGGTGGCTGCTCAGCCATGGGCACGCCCGCGGCCACGGCGCGCTGGCGTGATGCCGCGGCATCGGGCGGCTGGCTGCGGCCGGCGGTGGGCCCGGTCCAGCTCAGCACCACGGTCTTGCCCCACTGGTGCAGCTGCAGCGCGGCCTCAAAGCCGTCGCCGCCGTTGTTGCCGGGGCCGCAGGCGACCCAGATGCGCTGGGCATGCGGCGCCAGCGCCAGTGTCAGGCGGGCCGCGGCCAGGCCGGCGCGCTGCATCAGCGTGTGCGGCGGCAGGCTGGCGGCGGCCTGCTGCTCGATCTGGCGGGTGGCGGCCACGCTGTGCAGCGGCTGGCTGGCGGCGCTGGAAATTCTTTGCATGGCGCCATTGTGCGGTCAGCCCTGCCGGACCATGTCGTTCAAGGGCGTAAAAAAACCCGGCGCACCGGGTTTCTTGAAGCGGGCGATCCGCGGGCCGCTCAGGCGTCCGCCGGAATCCGCAGCACCTGGCCGGGGTAGATTTTGTCGGGATGCGCCAGCATGGGCTTGTTGGCCTCAAAAATCTGCGGGTATTTGTTCGGCGTGCCGTAAAACTCCTTGCTGATCTTGGACAGGTTGTCGCCGCTGACGACGGTGTGCCAGCGCGACTCGGGCTCGGGGTTGGCCACGGTCATCAGGTCGTTGACCGCGGCAACATTGGCGACGTTGCCACAGCACAGCAGCACTTTTTCCTTGGTCGCCTGGTCGGGCGCCACGCCGGCAACGGTGACCGTGGCGCTGGCTGCGTCAAAGCTGATGTCCAGCGCTTCGACCTTCAGGTTCATGGTGCCGATATAGGTTTCAATCGCATCGCCGGCGGCCTGGCTGAGCGCTGCGATGTTCTCTGGCGTGGGGGCGGCGGCGGCGGCTTCCTGGGCGGCCTTGGCTTGGCCGCGCCCGAAGAGCTTTTCGCCGGCTTCCTTGATAAAACTGAGCATGCCCATGGGTACTCCAATCATTGGTTAAACAAGTGACGGTCCGGTCCAAAACGCCGGGCCTTGGCCACTGTACACGCCGGCCATGACGAAGGGGCGGCAGCGCCCGGCAACGGCATGGATGCGTGACCGAATTGGCGTTGCGCTGGCGTGATCAGCGAAGGCGTTCCAGCCCCAGGCCCTGCATGTCGATTTCGGGCGCCTTGCCCGCCAGCAGGTCAGCCAGTGCGCGCGCGCTGCCGCAGCTCAGGGCCCAGCCGCTGGAGCCGTGGCCCAGGTTGAGCCACAGGCCGTTCAGGCCGCTGTGGCCGATCAGGGGCGGGCCGTCGGGCAGCATGGGGCGCGCGCCTTTCCATTCCTGCACCTTCAGGCCCAGGTTGGCGTGCTGGGCCGCGCCCGGAAACCAGTCATGCAACACTTTGTAAAGGGTTTGAATCGACGAGGCGCGCTTGGTGGCCAGCGAGCCGCCAATCTCGGCGCTGCCGGCTACCCGCACGCGCTGGCCGAGGCGCGAGATGGCGACCTTGTAGCGCTCGTCCATGAGCGCGCTGCGCGGCGCATTGAGCGGCTCGCCAATCGGCGCGCTGATCGAGTAGCCATACACCGCCACCATCGGAATCTGCAGGCCCAGCGGCCGCAGCAGCTCGGCCGAGGCCAGGCCGGCGCACATCACGAGCTGGTCAAAGCGCCGCGGCGCGTCTTCGCCTGCTATTAAAAGAGTAGCTGTCTGGGCCCGATCCAATTGGGCTACCGTGGTATTGAACTCGAAATTGACGCCGATACGCTGGGCTTCGTTCTTGAGCAGCAGCGCAAACTGGCGGCAGTTGGCCACGCCATCGTTGGGCAGGTGAATGCCGCCCAGAAAGACCGTGTCGGTGCTGATGGCCGGCTCGATCAGGCGCACCTGCTCGGCATTGATTTCGCTGAAGCTCACGCCGGCATCGCGCAGCGCCTGCAGGCCGGGCTGGGCCAGCCGGCTGTCTTTTTCAGAGCGCAGCAGCACCAGGTAGCCGGGGCTGCAGTCGTACTCCAGCTCCAGCGCCTCGGTGAGGTGGTCCAGCCGCTCGCGGCTGTAAAACGCCAGCCGCTGCATGCGCCCGCGGTTGGCCAGGTAGGTTTCCAGCGTGCAGGACTGGTACCACTGCCACATCCAGGACAGGTCGCGGCCCGTCAGCGGCCAGCCCAGCTTGACCGGCGCATGGCGGCTGAACAGGTGCCGGAACACCTTGCCCGGCATGCCCGGTGCGGCCCAGGGCGTGACATAGCCGGGCGCCACCACGCCGGCATTGGCAAAGCTGGTTTCCTCGGCGGCGGCGCTGCGGCGTTCAAAAACCGTGACCTCATGGCCATCCATGGCCAGCTCGTAGGCGGTGGTGATGCCGATGATGCCGGCGCCAATAACGGCAACCCTCATGCGCGGCGCCCCAGGGCCAGCGCGCCGCGCCGGAACTTGAAAAACGTGTGATTCATTGTTTTTTGGAGTGAAATATGCCGCTAGCCCAGGTACTATGTGCGCCAACAGCTATCATTTTTATAGCGAGTGGGTCAGCGCCATTTCTACCTGCAGCGCCAGATCCAGCAGCGCATCATCGTGCAGCGCGGCGTGCCAAAGCATCAGCCCGACCGGCAACTGGCCGGGGCGCTGGCAGGGCAGCGAAATCGCGCAGCCATCGAGCATGTTAACCACCGAGGTGTTGCGCAGCAAAAGTGCGTTGACGCGAAAGAAGGCCTCGTCGTCGTTCAGCACGCTGGCAATAGTCGGCGCCACCATCGGCACGGTGGGCGACAGCACGGCGTCAAAGCCGCTCAGGCGCGCCTGCATGCGGGCGATCCAGTCGGCGCGGGCGGCCAGCAGCGCAAGGTAGTCGGCCGCGCTCATGGTGGCGCCGCGCAGAATCCGCAGCGCCACGCGCGGATCGTAGCGCGCGTGGTGCTGCGCGATCAGGTGGCGGTGCCAGGCATAGCTTTCGGCCGCCGACAGGCCGCCGCTGGCGTTGATGGCGGCCAGTTCGCTGATTTCCGTCAGTGCAACTTCCTCGATCCGCGCCCCGGCCTGGCGCAGCGCGTTCAAGGCTTGCTCGAAGGCCTGCGCCACCGTGCTGTCCATTCCGTCCTGCATTTGCGTGCGGGCCACGGCCAGGCGGCAGGCGCCCAGCGGCTTGCCGGCGAGCGTGACCTGGCGCGCCGCCAGCACCTCATGCACCGTGACCGCATCGCGCACCGAGCGGGTCAGGGCGCAGACCGTGTCCAGCGTGGTCGAAAGGGGGATCGCGCCTTGGGCAGGCACCAGCCGCGCCGTGCTTTTGAAGCCCACGATGCCGCACAGCGCCGCCGGAATGCGGATCGACCCGCCGGTGTCGGAGCCCAGGCCCACCAGCGCGGCTCCGGTGGCCACCGACACCGCCGCGCCCGATGACGAGCCGCCCGGAATCCGCGCCACCAGCGGGTCCGCCGGATTCACCGGCGTGCCGTAATGCGGGTTGATGCCGACGCCGGAAAACGCAAATTCCACCATGTTGGTGCGCCCCTCCAGCACCGCACCGGCCGCCCGCAACCGGGCCACGGCCGGGCAGTCGGTCAGCGCCGCGGGCGCGTCGGCCAGCACGGTGGAGCCGGCGGCGGTGGTTTGCCCGGCCACGTCGAACAGGTCCTTGATGGACACCGGCATGCCGGCCAGAACCTGCGCCGGGTCGCCAGGCGCCGCGCTTGAGGAAACCGGGTTGAAGGCCTGGCCGGGCCTGTACACATGGCGGCAGGCATCGCTTTGGGCCACGGCGGCGGCCTGCTCAAGGACCTGCCGGGGCTGCAGCTGGCCGGTGCGCAGGGCCTCGCGGGTGGCATGGAGATCGCCTGGGGCGCGCGGCTGTTTCATGGGCAGGAGGGTGTTATACTCGACAGGCTTTGCGAATGACGGTTTTCGTTGTTGGCAGGGCAAATCGCAAATCAGCCACTCAAGGTGCTGCCTGGAAATCATTCCAGACGGTAAGCGCTGATTTTAGACACAACCTTTGGAGTTTTTTATGTCGACAAACATGCGCGAAATGCTGGAAGCCGGCGTCCACTTTGGACACCAGACCCGCTTCTGGAATCCCAAGATGGCCCCGTACATCTTCGGCCACCGCAACCGTATTCACATCATCAACCTGGAAAAATCGCTGCCGATGTACCAGGACGCGATGAAGTTCGCGAAACAGCTGTCCGCCAACCGCGGCACCATCTTGATGGTCGGCACCAAGCGCCAGGCCCGCGAAATCGTCGCCACCGAAGCCCAGCGTGCCGGTGTTCCTTATGTTGACCAGCGCTGGCTGGGCGGCATGCTGACCAACTTCAAGACGGTCAAGACCTCGATCAAGCGCCTGAAAGAGATGAAGGCCCAGCAGGAAGCCGGCCTCGACTCCATCAGCAAAAAAGAGCAGCTCACCTTCAAGCGTGAAATTGAAAAGCTCGAAAAAGACATAGGCGGCATTCAGGACATGAATGCACTGCCAGACGCCATTTTCGTGATCGACGTGGGTTTCCACAAAATCGCGGTGCTCGAAGCCAAGAAGCTGGGCATTCCGCTGATCGGTGTGGTGGACTCCAACCATTCGCCTATCGGTATCGATTACGTCATTCCCGGCAACGATGACTCGTCCAAGGCGGTCGCGCTGTACGCCCGCGGCATTGCCGACGCGATCATCGAAGGCCGCGCGAACGCCATGAACGATGTCGTCAAGGCCGTGTCCGCCGAGAGCTCCGACGAGTTCGTGGAAGTGGAAAACACGGCAAGCTGATCAACAGCCTCGGCTGGCAGGCGCAGGCGCTGTGCCAGACGCGAAAAAGGGGCTTGTGTGGCCCCTTTTTCACACGTTAACGATAAAGCGGGTGCGGCTTCCGCATCCAGTCGAAGTCAACCCGACAGATGGAGAACTGAAAATGGCAATTACTGCAAGCATGGTCGCCGAGTTGCGCGCCAAAACCGACGCTCCCATGATGGAGTGCAAGAAAGCACTGACCGAGGCCGAAGGCAACTTCGAAAAGGCAGAAGAAATCCTGCGTGTCAAGCTGGGCAACAAGGCCGGCAAGGCCGCCTCCCGCGTCACCGCTGAAGGCGTGGTGGCTGCACACCGTGAAGGCGATGTGGGCGCGCTGGTTGAAGTCAACTGCGAAACCGACTTCGTCACCAAGAACGACAGCTTCCTGGCCTTTGCCCAGGCGGTCGCCGTGGGCGTGGTCCAGAACAACCCGGCCGACCTGGCCGCGATTGGCGCGATGCCGCTGTCGCAAGACGGCTTTGGCCCGACGGTGGAAGACGTGCGCAAGGGCCTGATCGGCAAGATCGGCGAAAACATGAGCGTGCGCCGCTTCAAGCGTTTTGCCGGCAGCCAGCTGGCTTCTTACCTGCACGGCACCCGCATCGGCGTGGTGGTCGAGTTTGAAGGCGACGAAGCCGCTGCCAAGGATGTGGCCATGCATGTGGCCGCGATGAAGCCGGTTTCATTGACCAGCGCGGATGTGCCGGCCGACCTGGTGGAAAAAGAGCGCTCGGTGGCGGCTGCCAAGGCCGCCGAAGACGCCGCTGTGGCCCAGGCCGCCGGCAAGCCGGTGCAGTCCGCGGAAATCGTTGCCAAGCGCATCGATGGCGGCGTGCAGAAATACCTGAAGGAAGTCAGCCTGTACAACCAGAGCTTTGTCAAGAACGACAAGCAGTCGGTCGAGCAGATGCTGAAAGAGAAAGCCACCCAGGTCAAGTCCTTCACGCTGTACGTGGTGGGCGAGGGCATTGAAAAGAAAGTGGACGATTTCGCAGCCGAAGTTGCGGCGCAAATTGCCGCTGCCAAGGCCGCCTGAGCGTTTCAGTCCAGCCGGAAGGCCGCTAAACTTCAACCCCATCCCATTTCACAGAAAGCCCTCGCATGCCAGCCTACAAGCGGATCTTGTTAAAACTGTCAGGTGAGGCCTTGATGGGCGATGACGCCTTTGGCATCAACCGCGCCACCATCGTGCGCATGGTGGAGGAAATTGCCGAAATCACCCGCATGGGTGTGGAAGTGGCGATTGTGATTGGCGGTGGCAATATTTTTCGCGGTGTCGCGGGCGGCTCGGTCGGCATGGACCGCGCCACCGCCGACTACATGGGCATGCTGGCCACTGTGATGAACGCGCTGGCGCTGGGCGACACCATGGACAAGGCCGGGCTGACGCCACGCGTCATGTCGGCCATCGGCATCGAGCGGGTGGTTGAGCCTTATGTGCGGCCCAAGGCGCTGCAGTACCTCGAAGAAGGCAAGGTCGTGATTTTTGCGGCCGGCACCGGCAATCCATTCTTCACCACCGACACGGCCGCGGCCCTGCGCGGCGCCGAAATCGGTGCCGAGATCGTGCTCAAGGCCACCAAGGTGGACGGTGTGTACACGGCCGACCCGAAGAAAGACCCGACGGCCACGCGTTACGCCAGCATCACTTTCGACGAAGCCATGAGCAAAAACCTGGAAGTCATGGACGCCACCGCCTTTGCGCTGTGCCGCGACCAGAAGCTGCCGCTCAAGGTGTTCAGCATTTTCAAGCATGGCGCGCTCAAGCGCGTGGTGCAGGGTGAAGACGAAGGTACCCTGGTTCACGTTTGAGCCGGTCCGGCGTTTACGTCCTGCAAATTTTTGTACCTAGAAATCCGGAGATTCGACCATGAGTATTGTTGAGATCAAGCAGCATGCAGAGCAAAAAATGCAGCAGTCCCTGGATTCGTTCAAGAGCGGCCTGACCAAGATCCGCACCGGCCGCGCCAACCCCGGCTTGCTTGACACCGTGCAGGTGGACTACTACGGCTCCATGGTGCCCATCAGCCAGGTCGCCAATGTGGCCTTGCTCGATGCCCGCACCATCAGCGTGTCGCCGTGGGAAAAAGGCATGGGCGCCAAGATCGAGAAAGCCATTCGTGACTCTGATCTGGGCCTTAACCCGGCGTCGCAGGGCGACCTGATTCGCGTCCCCATGCCGGCCATGACCGAGGAGCGCCGCAAGGAGCTGACCAAGGTGGTGAGGGCCGAGGGCGAGCACGCCAAGGTGGCGATTCGCAACCTGCGCCGCGACGCCAACGATGGCGTCAAGAAGCTGGTCAAGGAAAAACTCGCCTCCGAAGACGACGAGCGCCGTTCGCAGGACGAGATTCAGAAGTTCACCGATCGTTTCATTGCCGACGTCGACAAGCTGGTCAGCGGCAAGGAACAAGACATCATGGCAGTCTAAGGTGCCCCCACGTTCGCTCACTGCGTGTAGCTCTCTGCCCCCCGAGGGGGCTGAACTTGCTCGGGGCGGCCCTTCGCGGCGTTCTCCCCGGCCCGCGCGCTGACTTTTGCCCATGTCCGAGCCCGCGTCAAGTGTCGTTCCGCACCATGTCGCCATCGTCATGGATGGCAATGGCCGCTGGGCCACCCGGCGCTTTTTACCGCGTATTGCCGGGCACAAGCAAGGCCTTGATTCGCTGACGCGCTGCATCAAGGCCTGCCTGGCGCGCGGCATAGGCGTGCTGACGGTATTTGCCTTTTCATCCGAAAACTGGAACCGGCCGCCCGAAGAAGTGTCCGGGCTGATGGAACTGCTGGCGCTGTCCCTGGCCAGGGAAGTTCCCAGCCTCAAGGCCAACGGCGTGCAGCTGCATTTCATCGGCGACCGGCAGCGGCTTTCCGTAAAAGTCCAGGCCGGGCTGACGCAGGCGGAGCTCAGTACCGCCGGTAACCAGCGTCTGGTTTTCAATGTCTGCTTCAACTATGGCGGCCGCTGGGACATTGCCCAGGCGGCGCAAAAACTGGCCGGCCGGGGCGAAACCATTACCGAGCTGTCGCTGGACCGTGCCATGGCGCTGGCGCATGTGCCCGATCCTGATTTGCTGATCCGCACCGGTGGCGAACTGCGCATCAGCAATTTTTTGCTGTGGCAGGCGGCGTATTCCGAGCTGCATTTTTCCGATCGGCTCTGGCCGGATTTTGACGAAGCCGCGCTCGATGAAGCCATCGCCGTTTTTCGCACCCGCGAGCGTCGTTTCGGCCAGACTTCGGCCCAGCTCAGCGGGCAACCGGCTCCTTCAACCCCCAAGGCCGCCTGATGCTTAAACAGCGAGTGATTACGGCCATTGTGTTGCTGGCGATTTTGTTGCCCGCGCTTTTCTACAAGACGCCAGTGCCGTTTGGCGCCGTGGCGCTGCTGCTGATTGCCGCTGGCGCGTGGGAGTGGGGGCGCCTGAATGCGTTTGGGCAGGCCGGCTCGCTCGGGCTGGCCGGCGTCTGTCTGCTGATGTGCGGCCTGTCCTGGTATGCGGGTCTGCTGGAAAAACCTTTATCCCTGCTCTGGGCGGCGGCTGGCGCGGTGTGGGTGCTGGCCGGCGGCTGGCTGTTGCGCCATGGCGTCGCCGGCTGGCCGCGCATTTCCAAGGCGCTGCGCCTGGTCGGCGGGCTGCTGGCGCTCTGGCTGGCCTGGCTGGCGGTGGCCCAGGCCCGTGTCATTGGTGTCAATTTTCTGCTGTCGGTGCTGCTGCTGGTCTGGGTGGCCGACATCTTTGCCTATTTTGCCGGCCGCACCTTCGGCGGCCGTTTCAGCAAGGGCAAACTCGCGCCCTCCATCAGCCCGGGCAAAAGCTGGGAAGGCGTGTGGGGCGGCATGGCCGGGGTGGTGGTGCTGGCGCTGGTCTGGGTCTGGCTGGGCGCAGCGGGCCACGGAGCCGCTGGCGGGTTCTGGCAGCAGCCAACGCTGTATTCCCGCCTGGTGGCGCGGCACGGCCTTGTCGTGATGCTGCTGGCGGTGGTGTTCATGGCGGCCATGAGCGTGGTGGGCGATCTGGTCGAGTCGCTGATCAAGCGCAGTGCCGGGGTCAAGGACTCCAGTGGCTTGCTGCCGGGCCACGGCGGCGTGCTGGATCGTGTCGATGCCCTGCTGCCGACCCTGCCGCTGGCGATGATGCTGGCCAGCTTCTAGGCGTTTAGCCGGTCTGTTCACAGGGCTTTTCCATGACTTTGCCAAAGCAGCGCATCACTGTACTGGGCTCTACCGGCTCCATTGGCGTGAGCACGCTCGACGTGATTGCGCGCCACCCGGACCGCTTTGAGGTGTTTGCCCTCAGTGCCGCGACCCAGGTTGACCTGTTGCTGGCGCAGTGTGCGCAGTTCAGACCGCGCTATGCGGTCATGGTGAGCGAGCCGCACGCCCTGCAACTGGCCCACAAAATCAAGCTCAATGAGCTTCCCGTCCAGGTGCTATGGACACCTGATGCTCTTGAAATGATAGCGTCGCATGAACGGGTGGACGCCGTCATGGCGGCCATCGTGGGCGCTGCCGGGTTGCCGCCCTGCATGGCTGCGGCCGCGGCGGGCAAGCGCCTGCTGCTGGCCAACAAGGAAGCGCTGGTGGTGGGCGGCGAGGTCTTCATGCGGGCCGTGCGGGCCGGTGGCGCGCAGCTGCTGCCGATTGACAGCGAGCATTCGGCGATTTTCCAGTCCTTGCCGGAAGACGCCGCGAGCTGGCCGCAGCGCGTTGAAAAAATCATCCTGACGGCATCGGGCGGGCCGTTTCGCACGCGCGACCCGGCAAGCCTGCGCCACGTCACGCCCGACGAAGCCTGCGCGCACCCGAACTGGGTGATGGGCCGCAAGATATCGGTGGATTCCGCCACCATGATGAACAAGGCGCTGGAAGTGATTGAGGCCAAATACCTGTTTGGCCTGACACCGCAGCAGATCGAGGTGGTGATTCATCCGCAAAGCATCATTCATTCGATGGTGCAGTACCGCGACACCTCGGTGGTGGCGCAACTCGGCACGCCCGACATGCGGGTGCCGATTGCCTACGGCCTGGCCTGGCCCGACCGCATCGCCTCGGGTGCCCGGGCGCTGGATTTCAGGGCGCTGGCAACCATGACGTTTGAAGTGCCTGACAATGGTCGATTTCCGGGCCTGCCGCTGGCTTGGCAGGTGCTGAATGCGCCGGTCGGCAGTACCGCGGTGCTGAATGCGGCCAACGAGGTGGCGGTGGCGGCTTTTCTGGACCGGCGCATCCGCTTCGATCACATCCACCATGTAAATCTTGCAACTTTGGAGGGCACGCCGCTCTCTGAGGTAAACAGCATCGAAGGTCTGCTGGCGCTGGACGCGCGGGCGCGCCTGGTTGCCAGTCAAATCGCTGAACGTCTGGAGTCCTGACATGTTGACGCTGATTGCCTTTCTGGTTGCGCTGGGTATCCTGATTGCGGTGCACGAGTACGGGCACTACCGGGTGGCGGTGGCGTGCGGCATCAAGGTGTTGAAGTTTTCCATCGGATTCGGCAAACCGATTTACACCTGGCGGCTCAAGAACAAGCCCACCGAGTTTTCGATTGGCATGCTGCCGCTGGGCGGTTACGTCAAGATGCTGGACGAGCGCGAGGCGCCGGTCGATCCGGCCGAGCGCCACCTGGCCTTCAACACCCAGCCCCTGAAGTCCCGCGCGGCGGTGGTGGCTGCCGGCCCGGTGGCCAATTTGCTGCTGGCGGTGCTACTTTATTCCGTCGTCAACTGGAGCGGCCTGCAGGAGCCCAAAGCGATTCTGGCAAGCCCTGTTGCCGGTTCGCTGGCAGAAAAGGCGGGCCTGCGCGGCACAGAGATCGTTCAGGAGGCCGCGTTTGAGGGAGAAGAACGTGAAACGGTGCGCTCGTTTGAAGACCTTCGCTGGCGGCTCACGCAGGGCGCGCTGGACGGCCGCGACCTGGAACTGGTACTGGGTGAAGACGCTTCGGGTGCCCCTTCGCGGACTGTGCTGCTGCCGCTCAGCAAACTCGGTGCCGCCGAAGCCGATCCCCAGCTGTTCCGCAAGATCGGCATCCTGGGGCCCTGGACGCGCCCGGTGATTGGCGAAGTGATGGCCGGCGGTGCGGCCGCAAAATCCGGCTTGCGGGCCGGTGACGTGGTGCTGCATGTCGGCAATACGCCGATTGTGGATGGCCAGCAGTTGCGTGAGTTGATCCGGGCCTCGGCCAAGCCTGCGGGGTCGGCCAGTGGCAGCGTGGTCATGGCGCCGCAGCAGTGGCAAGTCCTGCGTGCCGGCCAGCCGCTGGCGTTGCAGGTCACGCCCGGCCTGTCGCAGGACAAAGGCGTGTCCGTTGCGCGTATCGGTGCTTATGTCGGTGCGCCGCCTGAATTCGTGACGGTGCGCTATGGGCCCGTGGAGGGTTTGTGGCAGGGCGCGGTGCGCACCTGGGAGGTTTCGCTGCTCACGCTCAGGATGATGGGCAAGATGGTGATCGGCGAAGCGTCCCTGAAAAATCTCAGTGGCCCGCTCACCATTGCGGACTATGCAGGCAAGTCAGCCAGCCTGGGCTGGAATTCCTATTTGCTGTTCCTGGCCCTGATCAGCGTGAGTCTGGGTGTTCTCAATTTACTGCCGCTGCCGGTTCTGGATGGTGGGCACCTGATGTATTATCTTTGGGAGTGGGTCACCGGTCATGGCGTGTCCGACGCCTGGATGGACCGGTTGCAGCGCGGTGGCGTTGCGATCCTGTTGGGCATGATGTCTATTGCCTTGTTTAATGACGTCACCCGGCTCTTCAGCTGATGCTGGCGCTAATTCCCTACATTTCAATGCACCAAAAAATAAACCGATTCAAAGTTCGTGCTGTCTGCGCCATTGCTGCCGGATTGCTGGTCGCCAATGCCGCCTGGGCGGTTGACCCGTTCACCGTCCGTGATATCCGGGTTGAGGGTTTGCAGCGGGTTGAGCCCGGTACGATTTTCGCGTCGCTTCCCTTTCGTGTCGGTGAGACCTACAACGATGAAAAAGGATCGACCGCCATTCGCGCGCTGTTTGGCCTGGGGCTGTTCAAGGACGTCAGGCTGGAAGTCAGTGGCGATGTGCTGGTGGTGATTGTCGAGGAACGCCCCACCGTGGCCGATGTCGATTTCGTCGGCATCAAGGAATTTGACAAGGATGCGCTGAAAAAATCATTGCGCGAAGTCGGCATTGCCGACGGCCAGCCTTTTGACAAGGCCCTTGCTGACAAGGCCGAGCAGGAGCTCAAGCGTCAGTACATCAACAAGAGCCTGTACGCAGCCGAGGTGATCACCACGGTCACACCCATTGAGCGCAACCGGGTCAACCTGACCTTCAGCGTCGTTGAAGGCGATGTCGCCAAGATCAAGGAAATCCAGATCACCGGCAACAAGGCGTTCAGCCAATCGACGCTGCTCAATTTGTTTGACCTCGATACCGGCGGCTGGCTCAGCTGGTACACCAAGTCTGACCGCTATTCGCGCGCCAAGCTCAATGCCGACATCGAGACCCTGCGTTCCTACTATCTGTCGCGCGGTTACCTGGAGTTCAAGGTCGACTCGTCGCAGGTGGCCATTTCGCCCGACAAACAAAGCATTTCGGTCATTCTCAACATCACGGAGGGCGAGCGCTTTGTGGTCTCCAGCGTCAAGCTGGAAGGCAACTACCTCGGCAAGGAAGAAGAGTTCAAGTCGCTGGTGACGATTGAGCCGGGCGAGCCCTACAACGCCGACAAGGTGGCCGAAACCACCAAGGCCTTTACCGAATACTTTGGCAGTTTTGGTTTTGCCTTTGCCAAAGTCGAAGCCAGCCCCGAGATTGACCGCACCAGCAACCGCGTCGCGTTTGTGCTGCAGGCCGACCCCTCGCGGCGTGCCTATGTGCGGCGCGTCAACGTGGCCGGCAACAACCGCACCCGCGATGAAGTCGTGCGCCGCGAGTTTCGCCAGTTTGAATCCTCCTGGTACGACGGAGACAAGATTCGCCTGTCCCGAAGTCGCGTGGACCGCCTGGGCTTTTTCACCGATGTCGGCATTGACATGCAGGAAGTTCCCGCTACCGCTGATCAGGTGGATTTGACCGTGACGGTGGTCGAAAAACCCACCGGCAATCTGCAATTGGGTGCCGGCTTCTCCAGTGCCGACAACCTGTCGCTGATGCTGGGCATCAAGCAGGAGAACGTGTTTGGCTCAGGCAACTACCTCGGCATTGAGCTCAATACCAGCAAGTCCAATCGCCAGTTGGTGCTCAGTACCATTGATCCGTATTTCACCGCAGACGGCATTTCCCGCAACATCGATGTGTATGACCGGACGTCCAAGCCAACGACTGGCCAGGGTGGCGACTATGCGCTGAAAACGCGCGGCGCCAGCATTCGTTTTGGTATTCCCTTCACCGAAAGCGACACGGTTTATTTTGGCACCGGCTACGAGCAGGTCACGATTGTGCCGGGGACCAACCTGCCCGTGAGCTACCAGACCTATGCCAATCAGTTCGGCAACAAAAGCAACTCCATTCCCCTGACGGTCGGCTGGTCACGCGACAGCCGGGACAGCGCGCTGGTGCCCACCACCGGGCGCTTTCAGCGTGTTTATGGTGACTGGGGCGTGGGCGGTGACGTCAAGTTCGTGCGCGCCAATTACCAGATCCAGCAGTACATTCCGCTCAACAGGCAGTACACGGTGGCGCTCAATGGCGAGCTTGGCTGGGGCAAGGGCCTGAACGGCCAGCCCTATCCGCTGTTCAAGAACTACTATTCGGGCGGTCTGGGCTCGGTGCGCGGCTTTGAGCAAAGCTCTCTGGGCCCCCGCGACTCCTCGGACCTGGCGACCGGCGGCCCGAAAAAGGTCACGCTCAACGCCGAGGTGATTACGCCGTTTCCCGGTGCTGGCAATGACCGGACGCTGCGCATGTACGGCTTTGTCGATGCAGGCAATGTGTTTGGCGAAAAAGAGAGTTACAGCTTCAGTGGCATGAGAGTTTCGACCGGCATCGGCGTCAGCTGGATCTCTCCGGTGGGTCCGTTGCGTATCGCCTTCGCGGTGCCTTTGCGCAAAGTCGCAGGCGATAAAATAGAGCGCCTGCAATTCCAAATTGGAACATCCTTCTAATGAATCATTTCTTCAGCAAAATCGTTCTGGGTTTCGTCATCGCGGTGGCTGGTGTGTCGGCAGGCGCGCAGGATTTCCGGATTGGCATCGTCAATCTTGACCGGATCTTCCGCGAAGCCAACTCGGCCAAGGCGGCCCAAGCCAAACTGGAGCAGGAATTCAGCAAGCGAGAGAAGGAGATCAACGATCTCGGCACGCAGTTGAAGACCCTCTCGGACAAGTTCGAACGCGAGGCCCCGACCTTGGCCGAAAGCCAGCGTAACTCGCGCCAGAAGCAGCTGGTCGATCAGGACCGTGAATTCCAGCGCAAGCGCCGCGAGTTTCAGGAAGACCTGAACGCGCGCAAGAACGAGGAATTGCAACTGGTGATAGAGCGCGCCAACAAGGTGGTCAAAACGCTGGCTGAAAGCGAAAAATACGACCTGATTCTTCAGGACTCGGTCTACGTCAATCCCAAGCATGACATCACCGACAAGGTGATCAAGGCGCTGAACGCTGCTCGTTGATTGCAGGTCTGCACCCCCACGGCGATTTCAGAAAAGCAGGCGCAGTGTGACGCTCCGTCTTGGCGATATTGTTCAGGTCCTGCAGGCAAGCGTCGCGGCCGAGTTGCTCGGTAACCCGGATGTGGTGGTTGAACGCCTGTCGACGCTGGAAGCCGCCGGGCCACAAGACCTGAGTTTTCTCAGCAACCCCCGTTACTTGAAGCAGCTGGCCCAGTCCGCTGCCGCCTGCGTGCTGGTCGCGCCCTCCGCGCGCGAGGCGGCCACAAGCCGCGGCGCCTGCATTGTGGTGGACGACCCTTATCACGCGTTTGCGCTCATCACCCAGCTCTGGAAGCGCCACCACTTTCCCGAAGCGCCGCCGCACATTCACCCCAGCGCTTGTGTTGACCCGTCTGCGACGCTGGCCGTCGGGGTGTCGGTCGGTGCCTTTGCCTGCATTGCCGCCGGCGCCATGATTGGCGAGGGCGTGCACCTTGGCGCGCACTGCGTGATTGGCGAGCGGGCGCATGTGGGCGCTGGCAGCCGCCTGGCGGCCCGGGTCACGGTGGCCGATGCTTGCCGTATCGGTGAGCGCTGCATTGTGCACCCCGGTGCGGTGATTGGTGCCGACGGCTTTGGCTTTGCGCCGCATCAGGGTCAGTGGGTCAAGATCGAGCAGCTGGGTGCGGTGCAGATCGGCAACGATGTCGAAATTGGCGCCAATACCTGCATCGACCGCGGCGCCCTGCGGGACACGGTGCTGGAAGACGGCGTCAAGCTCGACAACCTGGTGCAGATCGGCCACAACGTGCGGGTCGGCAAGCACACCGCCATGGCAGGCTGCGCCGGTGTGGCCGGCAGCGCCACGATTGGTGCGCACTGCACGGTGGGCGGCGGCGCGATCGTGCTGGGCCACTTGCGCCTGGCGGACCATGTGCATGTGTCGGCCGCATCGGTGGTGACGCGCTCGATTTTGAAGCCTGGCCAGTACACCGGCCTCTTTCCCATCGACGACAATACCGCGTGGGAGAAAAACGCCGCAACGCTCAAGCAGCTTCACGCGCTGCGTGAAAGACTCAAACTGGCTGAAAAGCTGCTCGCCGGCAAGCCTGCTCACCTTCAAGAAAAAACATGATGGACATTCACCAAATTCTCAAGCAGCTGCCGCACCGTTACCCGATCTTGCTGGTGGACCGTGTCCTCGAAATCGAAAAAGGCAAACGCATCAAGGCGCTGAAAAACGTCACCATCAACGAGCCGTTTTTCATGGGGCATTTTCCGCATCGCCCGGTCATGCCCGGCGTGCTGATGCTCGAAGCCATGGCCCAGGCGGCCGCCTTGCTGGCCTTTGACACGGTGGGTGTGACACCCGACGACAAGACGGTTTATTACTTTGCCGGCATTGACGGCGCCCGTTTCAAGCGGCCGGTCGAACCAGGCGACCAGCTCATCATGGACGTGACGCTGGAGCGCATGAAGGCCGGCATTTTCAAGTTCAAGGGCGTCACCAGCGTGGGTGACAGCGTGGCCTGCGTGGCTGACCTGATGTGCACCATGCGCACCATTGCCTGAAGACGGCGCAAGAAACATGACGTCCGAAGTCGCCAAGCCGGGCATTCATCCCACGGCTCTTGTAGACCCGCAGGCCCAGCTCGACAGCACGGTCAGCGTCGGGCCTTACAGCGTCATTGGCCCGCATGTCAAGGTGGCGGCGGGCACCACCATTGGCGCGCACTGCGTGATCGAAGGCCACACCAGCATAGGCCACGACAACCGGATTTTTCAGTTCAACTCGCTGGGCGCGATTCCGCAGGACAAAAAATACGCGGGCGAGCCCTGCGAGCTGGTGATTGGCGACCGTAACACCATTCGCGAGTTTTGCACCTTCAATATCGGCTCGCCCGGCGACACCGGCGTGACTCGCGTGGGCGACGACAACTGGATCATGGCCTATGTGCACCTGGCGCATGACTGCGCGGTCGGCAACCACACCATTTTTGCCAACAACACCCAGCTGGCCGGCCATGTGCAGGTGGGCGACTGGGTGATTCTGGGCGGCTTTACCGTCGTGCACCAGTTCGAGCGCCTTGGGGCGCACAGCATGACCGCCATGTGCTCGCTGCTGTTTGCCGACCTGCCGCCGTTCGTCATGGCGCAGGGCCAGCCGGCCGCAGCGCGCTCGATGAACTTTGAAGGTCTGAAGCGGCGCGGGTTTTCGGCCGCACGCATCGCCGCTGTCAAGGCCATGCACAAGGCGCTGTACCGCGATAGCCTGACGCTCGATCAAGCCCAGTCGCGCATCGCTGAACTGCCGGATCTGCATCCAGAGGCCGACGCCGATGTGCAGACGATGCTGACTTTCTTGGCGCGAAGCTCGCCGCAGCGCGGCATCGTCCGTTAGCCCATGCGGCGGGCACCGTCTCCGTGCCCCGCGCGCCCATATCTGATTTCTCCGATCCGTTTTGAATTCCCACCCCACGCCTAGCCGGCCCTTGAATCTCGCCATGGTGGCCGGCGAAACCTCGGGCGATCTGCTGGCCGGACTGCTGCTGGACGGCTTCAAGGCGCGCTGGCCGCAACTGGCGGCCAGTGGCATCGGCGGCCCTGCTATGCGTGCCCACGGCTTCGATGCCTGGTGGCCCAGTGACAAGCTCGCCGTGCGTGGCTACGTCGAAGTGCTGCGGCACTACCGCGAGATCGTCGGCATCCGCGAGCAGCTCAAAGCCCGGCTGTTGCAGACGCAGCCCGATGTGTTCATTGGCGTCGATGCGCCCGATTTCAATCTCGACCTCGAAGCGGCCTTGAAAAGCGAGGGCATCAAAACGGTCCATTTCGTCAGCCCGTCGGTGTGGGCCTGGCGCGCTGAAC
>NZ_JANOAL010000200.1:0-4076 GCF_031411155.1 Polaromonas sp.
CCGGGTCAGCCAGCTCAAGGTGCAGACCGGACGGCTGGCCGGCGAGCGGGTCGAGGTGGTGGCTGGCCTGCCGGCGGATGCGCGCATCGTGGTCAACGGCGCCGGCTTCCTGAACGACGGCGACCTCGTGCGCCTGGGCCAGGAAAATGGGTCAAATCAGGCTCTAGCACCGGCATCACCTGCCCCTGAAGCTATCAAATAAAGAGCAAACACGATGCTGAACGTCTCGTCCTGGTCGATCAGGAACCCGATTCCGGCGCTGATGCTGTTTGTGCTGCTGAGCTTTGGCGGCCTGCTGTCGTTCAAGGCGATGAAGGTGCAGAACTTTCCCGACATCGACTTGCCGACCGTCAGCGTCTCGACCTCGCTGCCGGGCGCGGCGCCGGCGCAGCTGGAGACCGAGGTGGCGCGCAAGCTCGAAAACTCGATCGCCACGGTGCAGGGCCTGAAACACCTCATGACCAAGGTGCAGGACGGCGGCGTCACCATCACCGCCGAGTTCCGGCTCGAAAAGCCGGTGCAGGAGGCGGTCGACGATGTGCGCTCGGCGGTGGCGCGGGTGCGCTCCGACCTGCCCGGCGACGTGCGCGACCCGATTGTCAGCAAGGTCGATCTGGCCGGCCAGCCGGTGCTGGCCTTCACCATCGCCTCAAGCCGCCTGGACGCCGAGGCGCTGTCCTGGTTTGTCGACAACGAGGTGTCGCGCAAGCTGCTGGCGGTGCGCGGCGTCGGCGCGGTGAATCGCGTCGGCGGCGTGACGCGCGAGGTGCGGGTGGCACTGGACCCGTCCCGGCTGCAGGCGCTGGGCGCCTCGGCCGCCGACATCTCGCGCCAGTTGCGGCTGGTGCAGAACGAAAGCGCGGGCGGCCGCACCGACCTGGGCGGCAGCGAGCAGCCGGTGCGCACGCTGGCCACCGTCAAGTCGGCCGCCGAGCTGGGCCAGCTCGAACTGGCGCTCGGCGATGGCCGGAAAATCCGCCTCAATGATGTGGCCACGGTCAGCGACACCACGGCCGATGCGCGCTCGGCCGCGCTGCTCGACGGCAAGCCGGTGGTCGGCTTTGAGGTGTCGCGCAGCCGCGGCGAGAGCGAGGTGACGGTGGGCGCGGCGGTGCAGGCGGCGCTGGCCGAGCTCAAGGCCCAGCACCCCGACCTGGTGCTGACCGAAGCCTTCAACTTTGTAACGCCGGTCGAAGAGGAGTACACCGGCTCGCTGCACCTGCTGTACGAGGGCGCGATTCTGGCGGTACTGGTGGTCTGGCTGTTTCTGCGCGACTGGCGCGCCACCTTTGTCTCGGCCGTGGCGCTGCCGCTGTCGGTGATTCCGGCCTTTATCGGCATGTATTTGCTGGGTTTTTCCATCAATGTGGTGACCCTGCTGGCGCTGTCGCTGGTCATCGGCATTCTGGTCGACGACGCGATTGTCGAGGTGGAAAACATCGTGCGGCATCTGCGCATGGGCAAGACGCCGTACCAGGCGGCGATGGAGGCGGCCGACGAGATTGGCCTGGCGGTGATCGCCACCACCTTCACCCTGGTCGCGGTGTTTTTGCCGACCGCCTTCATGAGCGGCATTGCCGGCAAGTTCTTCAAGCAGTTCGGCTGGACGGCGGCGCTGGCGGTGCTGGCCTCGCTGCTGGTGGCGCGCGTGCTGACGCCGATGATGGCGGCCTACATCCTCCAACCAATTGTCGGCGCGCACCAGGAGCCGGGCTGGCTCAGGGTTTACATGCGCGCCGCCGGCTGGTGCCTGAAGCACCGCGTCATCACCATGGTCATGGCGACACTGTTTTTCTTTGGCTCCGTCGCGCTGATTCCGCTGCTGCCGACCGGCTTCATCCCGGCCGACGACAACTCGCAAACCCAGGTCTACCTGGAGCTGCAGCCGGGCTCCAGCCTGGCCCAGACCGAGGCGGCGGCCGAACAGGCACGCCAGCTGATTGCCAAAGTCGCGCATGTACGCAGCGTCTACACCACCCTAGGCGGCGGCACGGCCGGCAGCGACCCGTTCGCCGGCTCGGGCGCGGCCGAGACCCGCAAGGCCACGCTGACCGTGCTGCTGGCCGAGCGCAGCGAGCGGCCGCGCAAGCAGGGCATTGAAAACCGGATGCGCACGGCGCTGGAGCCGCTGCCGGGCGTGCGCAGCAAGGTCGGCCTCGGCGGCTCGGGTGAAAAATACGTGCTGGTGCTGACCAGCGAAGACCCGCTGGCCCTGCAGGCCGCCGCCCGCGCCGTTGAAAAAGACCTGCGCACCATTCCCGGCCTGGGCAGCGTGGCCTCCAGCGCCAGCCTGATCCGCCCCGAAATCGCGGTGCGGCCCGACTTTGCGCGCGCCGCCGACCTCGGCGTGACCAGCGCCGCGATTGGCGAGACCCTGCGCATTGCAACGCTGGGCGACTACGACGTGTCGCTGCCCAAGCTCAACCTGTCCGAGCGCCAGGTGCCGATCGTGGTGAAGCTGGCCGACGCCGCGCGCCGGGACCTCAGCGTGCTGGAACGCCTGAGCGTGCCCAGCAGCAAGCCGGGCGTGGGGGCGGTCATGCTGGGCCAGGTGGCGACGCTGGAAATCGCCAGCGGCCCGGCCATCATTGACCGCTACGACCGCGCGCGCAATGTCAACTTCGAGATCGAGCTGTCGGGCCTGCCGCTGGGCGACGTGACACAGGCGGTGCAGGCGCTGCCGGCCGTGAAAAACCTGCCGCCGGGGGTCAAGGTGGTGGAAATTGGCGATGCCGAGGTCATGGGCGAGCTGTTTGCCAGCTTTGGCCTGGCCATGCTGACCGGCGTGCTGTGCATCTACATCGTGCTGGTGCTGCTGTTCAAGGACTTTTTGCACCCGGTGACGATTCTGGCCGCCTTGCCTTTGTCGCTGGGCGGCGCGTTTGTCGGCCTGCTGGTGGCGCAAAAGAGTTTTTCCATGCCCTCGCTGATCGGCCTGATCATGCTGAAGGGCATTGCCACCAAGAACTCGATCCTGCTGGTCGAGTACGCCATCGTGGCCAGGCGCGACCATGGCATGAGCCGCCTCGACGCGCTGCTCGACGCCTGCCACAAGCGCGCCCGGCCCATCATCATGACGACGCTGGCGATGGGCGCCGGCATGCTGCCGATTGCCATCGGCTTTGGCGCCGCCGATCCGAGCTTTCGCTCGCCGATGTCGGTGGCCGTGATTGGCGGGCTGATCACCTCGACCGTGCTGAGCCTGCTGGTGGTGCCGGCGGTGTTCACCTACATGGACGACCTGGAGCACTTCATCCGGCGCCTGGCCGGGCGGCTGCGCGGCCAGCCGGCGCAGCCGCCCGAGCCGGTGGCACGGCCGCTGCCCCACCCTTGAAAACAGTCGGGCCAAAGCCTATATTCAGGGTGCAGTCCGGCGCGGGCCATTCGAAATCCATCACCGCGGCCTGATTGCCAACCAAGGAGTGAACCATGTCTCTACGCATCAACGATGTCGCCCCGGACTTCACGGCCCAGACCACGCAGGGCAGCATCCAGTTTCATCAATGGATGGGGGACAGCTGGGCCATCCTGTTCTCGCACCCGAAAGACTTCACGCCGGTGTGCACCACCGAACTGGGCTACATGGCCAAGATCGAGCCGGAATTTACCCGGCGCAACTGCAAACTCATTGGCCTGAGCGTGGATCCGGTGGACAACCACAAGGCCTGGGCCAGGGACATCGAGGAAACCCAGGGTTATCTCCCCAAGTACCCGATGATCGGCGACAGCGACCTGGCCGTGGCCAAGCTCTACAACATGCTGCCGGCGGACGAGCCCGGCAGCTCCGAAGGCCGCACGCCGGCCGCCAATGCGACGGTGCGCTCGGTCTTCATCATCGGCCCGGACAAGCGGATCAAGCTGATGCTGACCTACCCGATGACCACCGGCCGCAACTTCGACGAGATTTTGCGCGTGCTCGATTCCATGCAGCTCACGCAGGCGCACAAGGTGGCGACACCGGTCAACTGGAAACCGGGCGAGGACGTGATCATCGCGGGCTCGGTGTCCGACGACGATGCGAAGACCCTGTTTCCACAGGGCTGGAAAGCCCCCAAACCCTATCTGCGCATCGTCAA
>NZ_JANOAL010000201.1:0-9811 GCF_031411155.1 Polaromonas sp.
TTGTCCCCTTCCGCCCGTTCTGAAAAATTCACTGGAAACGCGCGCTGTCCCCTGGCACGGCTGGCGCTGGCCGCCTTGGTGCTGGCGGTCTGGGCCAGCGTGTCGCTGGCCCAGACCGCTGCGCCGCAGCCCGGCGGCTCCGGCGCGCTGCCGCATCTGGGCGAGGGCTCCGAGCTGACACCCGGCGCCGAACGCCGCCTGGGCGACCGGATTGCGATCAGTCTGTACCGCGACGCCGACACGATAGACGACCCGGTGCTGGTCGACTACCTGCAAGGCATCTGGCAGCCCTTGCTGGCGGCGGCGCGGGCGCGCGGCGAGTTGCCCCCCGAACTCGATGAGCGCTTTGCCTGGCAGCTGTTTCTGATTCGCGACCGCACGCTCAATGCCTTTGCCCTGCCGGGCGGGTATTTGGGGCTGCACTTGGGCATGATTGGCAGCGCGGGCAGCGCCGATGAACTGGCGGCGGTGCTGGCGCATGAACTGAGCCATGTCACGCAGCGGCATATTTCGCGCCTGATGACCAACCAGTCGCGGCAGACGCCGTTGCTGATTGCGGCCATGATTCTGGGCGCCCTGGCCGCCAGCAAAAGTTCCGACATGGCCAGCGCGGCCGTGGTCGGCGGGCAGGCGCTGGCGGTCCAGGGCCAGCTCAATTTTTCGCGCGGCATGGAGCGCGAGGCGGACCGCATCGGTTTTGGCGTCATGACCGACGCCGGCTTTCAGGGCCGGGGCGTGACCGCCCTGTTCGACAAGCTGCAGCAGGGCGCCCGGCTCAATGACAGCGGGGCGTTTCCCTACCTGCGCTCGCACCCGCTGCATTCAGAACGCATTGCCGAGGCGCAGGCGCGTCTGCAGCTGGCGCCCAGCGCCGCCGCCAGCGCCAACAAGGACAGTGAGGCCGAGGCCGGCAAGGCGCGCCTGCTGCACGCCCTGATGGCGGCCCGTGCCCGCGCCCTGGCCGCGCCCGGCGTGGACGGCTTGCGCACCCTACTGGCCGAGGCCCAGCGCCGGCTGGCCGCGCCGACGACCGAGCCGCCCACCTCGCCAGCCGGCAGCCGCGATGCGGGCGTGTTGTACGCCGGCGCCCTGGCCGCCGCCCAGCTGCGCGATTTTGCCGCGGCGCGCAGCCTGGTCGCCCGGCTCAAGCCGCTGGCCGCCGTCAGCCCGCGCGCCAGCCAGACGGTGGAGCTGCTGTCGGTCGAGATGGATCTGCTGGCTGGCGCCGTGCCGCCGGCAGCGGCCACGCTGGACCTGGGCCGGGCAACGACCCGCGCCGAGCTGCTGCTGCAGGGCCGCGCCCTGCTGGCGGCCGGTCGGGCCAAAGAGGTGTCGGAGCGGCTGCAAACCTGGGTCGCCACCCACCCGCGCGATGCGGGAGCCTGGCAACTGCTGGCGGTGGCTTACGGCAACCAGGAGCAGAGCGTGCGGGCCATACGCGCCGATGCCGAAGGCCGCGCCGCGCAGCTGGACTACCCGGCCGCGCTGGACCGGCTGAAGGCCGCGCAGGGCCTGATGCGCGGCAACCCGGCCAGCGCCGACCATGTCGAGGGCTCGATCATCGACACCCGCACCCGGCAGATGGAGCTACTGGTTAAAGAGCAGGCGCTCCAGGACAAAATCGATCGCTAGCTGCAGTGCCGAGTAAATCAGCGAGCCAATCAGGGCCGCGCCAAAACCGCTCACGTTCAGGCCGCTGACCAGGCTGGCCGCAGCCCAGAACACCAGCGCGTTGACCACAAACAGGAACAGCCCCAGGGTCACCAGCGTCACCGGCAGCGTCAGCAGCACCAGAATCGGGCGCAGCACGATGTTCAGCGCGCCCAGCACGGCCGCCGCAATCAGCGCGCCGGTAAAGCTGGTCACCACCACGCCCGAATAAAGGTAAGCCACCGCCAGTAGCGCGGCGGCGCTCAGCAGCCATTTGAGGATGAGTTTCATGGCCGCAGAATACCACTGCCACCCCAGAAAGCATGCGCCCCAGCTTCCCGTTCAAGGGGCAGCGCAGTACGCGAAGCGACAAGCGTGGGGGCTAACGGCCGCCGCGCCGGGCCGCCCCAAGCAAGGCCAGCCCCCTCGGGGGGCAGCGCAGTACGCGAAGCGACAAGCGTGGGGGCATCAATTTCCGCCGGGCCGTCCCAAGGAAAATACGCCCCCTCGGGGGGCAGCGAAGCACACGCAGTGGCGAGCGTGGGGGTCCATTCAATCCGTGGCGACCAACAGCCCCGCGCCGGCCAGTGCGGCCGCATAGCCCAGAACGCCGTGATGCTCCTGTGCCTGCGTGGCCGTCACCGGCTGCAGATCCTGGCCAAACTTGGGCCGGCGGGCATCGAGCACCCGTGCCGCGCCATGTTGCCGGATCAGCGACTCGGTCTGGCTGCACAGCTTGTTTTCGGCCAGCAGCGTCATGGCCGCGTCGCCTTCCTGTTGCACCAGCGGCAATACCTGGGCAAACACCTTGTCGCCCCACTTGCGGCGCCAGCCTTCGCGCGCGCTGTGGGTCACCCATTTGCTGACATGGTGCGTCACGCGTGGCGCGCAGCCCACCAAAATCCAGCGCGTCGGGGTGCGGGCCTCGCCCGCGGCCAGCATGGGTTGCAGGATGTGCAGCGCGTAGGCGGCATCGTCCAGGTACACAATGATGTTGTCCATGAAAGTTCTCCTTCGGTTATCGACGTTGTAGAAGTCTTGGGCTGACGCGGCAAAGGCCCTGGCATCGAGCCGTTGCACAAGCCCCTGCCAGGCGCCGCATCAATGGGGCACCAGGTTGGCCTCCTGTCCGGACTTGGCGCGCCGCGTGGCCCACCAGCCCGCGCCCAGCACGCCCACCACGGCCAGGGCATAGGTGGCCCACTGGGCGACGGTGTAAAGGGTTTCCAGTGAGGCCAGCGAATCCGGGCCGCCATACACCGGGTCCAGCAACTGCTCGCTGACAATCATCTTGGCGGCGGTCAGGGCCAGCACGGCGGCGCCCAGGTGGATGATGAGCGGGAAGCGCTCCACCAGCTTGAGCACCACCGAGCTGCCGAACATCACGATCGGCACGCTGACCAGCAGGCCGATGATGACCAGGTCGAACGAGCCATGGGCGGCACCGGCCACGCCCAGCACGTTGTCAATGCCCATCAGTGCGTCGGCCACCACAATGGTTTTCATGGCGCCCCAGAAGGTGCTGGCCACCGGGCCGTCATGCGACTTGTCGCCCTGGTCGGCCAGCAGCTTGTAGGCAATCCACAGCAGGCCCAGACCGCCCACCAGCATCAGGCCGGGAATCTTGAGCAGCCACACCACGCCGACCGTCATGGCGGCACGCACCACGATGGCGCCCATGGCACCCCAGGCGATGGCTTTTTTCTGCAGATGCGGCGGCAGGTTGCGCGCCGCCAGCGCGATCACGATGGCGTTGTCGCCAGCGAGCACCAGGTCAATCAAAATGATGGCCAGCAGGGCTGACCACCAGGGAGCTGTAAATAATTCCATATGCACTTTCCGTTTCAGGTTCGACATGAACACCCGCGCAGCGGATATCCGGCTGGTGGAAGCCTGAAAGGTCGGTGAAAAGGCGAAAAGTAAAAAGATGCCGCGAACGCCTCGACGCAAACCTGCTCAGGTTTCCAGTCGAAGGTCTGGCTCAGCATGCAGTGTCGCTGCATGCCCGGCAAGCCGGAAGCGTAAGCTTCGTAATGACGACTTGCCGATGCGGTTTTGCTGGGGTGTCTGTTAGAAAGTAGTGCAGCAAAACTGGGGAGTTACTCCCCTTCGTTCCGCTATTTGACCGCAAAACCGGAAATTTTGCAAATCGCCCGCCCGCCAGCCCCGCAGCGGCCGGGCCCGGGCTGCCCGATAATGAACAGCCTATGCCCGGCATCCACATCACTGACATCGAAGCCGCCATCAACTTCTGGCGCGCCAACAAGCCCTCGCCCGACGGCATCACGCTGGCGCCCGAGTTGCGCGCGCTGGCCGAGGTCTATGCGCTGCTGGTGTACTACCACGAGGAAGAAGCCGACGAGGCGAGCTTTCCACCAAAGGCGCTGGCAGCCTGGCGCGCCTGGTACGACACCACCGCCGACACCCCGTGCATCGCGATCTGCTCGACCAGCCAGGGCGACGACCTGTGCAAGGGCTGTGGCCGCCGCTTTGACGAGGTGCAGCGCTGGCCCGAAATGAGCCCGGCCGAAAAGCGCGCCACCTGGCGCCGCATCACGCTGCAGGCCACGTCCTGGCGCTTTGGCCACTACGCCGACCGCGCGCTCGAAAACAGGGAGCCAGGCGCCGCCGCGGGCGCCTGAAAAGCCGCCGGAACGCCGCCCGAAAGCAAAAAACAGGTATTTTTGGCCTCCAGCCCCCGTTTATCGGGCGTATACAGCTATTATTTTTATAGCAAAATATTGCTACACTGGTCCATGCTTCGCCTCACCCAAGCCCCGAATATTGCGATTGCCACGCTGTGGGTTGACGCGCTGCGGCAGGCCGGCGTGGCGGCCAGCGTGCAGCGCTATTTTCTCGGCAGCGTGGCCGGCCAGTTGCCGCCCGACCAGTGCTTGCCCGAGGTCTGGCTGACCGACGATGAGGACGAAGCCCGCGCCCGCGAGTTGCTGCACGGCCTGCAAAACATGCCGCAGCGGCGCTGGGTCTGCGTTTGCGGCGAGATCGTCGAGGGCGGTTTTGAGCAATGCTGGCGCTGCGGCGCCGACATGCCGGCCTGACAGCGCCCGCAGGGCAAGGAGAGGATTACACCCGTTTCGCCAGCGTCGCCGCCAGGCCGACATAGCTGGCCGGCGTCATGGCCAGCAGCCGTTCTTTTTCGGCCTCTGGAATCTGCAGCGAACGGATCAGGCCGTGCAGCGCCTCGGGGGTGACGGTTTTGCCGCGAGTGACTTCCTTGAGCTGTTCATACGCGCCCTGCACGCCGTAGCGGCGCATCACGGTCTGTATCGGTTCGGCCAGCACTTCCCACGAGGCGTTCAGGTCGTCCTGCAGCGCTTCGCGGTTCAATTCGAGCTTGCCCAGGCCCACGCCCAGCGAGTTGTAGGCCAGCACGGCGTAGCCCAGCGCCACGCCCATGTTGCGCAGCACGGTGGAGTCGGTCAGGTCGCGCTGCCAGCGGCTGATGGGCAGCTTTTCGCTCAGGTGCCTGAGCAGCGCATTGGCCAGGCCCAGGTTGCCTTCGGCGTTTTCAAAGTCAATCGGATTGACCTTGTGCGGCATGGTGGATGAGCCGATTTCGCCGTCTTTCAGGCGCTGCTTGAAGTAACCCACGCTGACATAGCCCCACACATCACGCGCAAAGTCGATCAGGATGGTGTTGCTGCGGGCCACGGCGTCGAACAGCTCGGCCATGTAGTCGTGCGGCTCGATCTGGATGCTGTAGGGCTGAAAGTTCAGGCCCAGGCCCAGCGGCTCGGGCGTCTCGATCACCTGGCGGCTGAAGGCCTCCCAGTCGAAGTCGGGCCAGGCCGACAGGTGGGCGTTGTAGTTGCCGACGGCGCCATTCATCTTGGCCATGATCTTGACGCCGGCGATCTTTTCACGCGCCAGTACCAGGCGCACCACCACGTTGGCGATTTCCTTGCCCACGGTGGTCGGGCTGGCGGTCTGGCCGTGGGTGCGGCTGAGCATGGGTTCATCGGCAAAGGCGTGGGCCATCTCGCGCAGCCGGGCAATCAGCTTGTCGAGCGCCGGCAACACCACTTGGTCGCGGCTGCTTTTGAGCTGCAGCGCGTGGCTGGTGTTGTTGATGTCTTCGCTGGTGCAGGCAAAGTGAACGAACTCGCCGGCGCTTTGCAGCTCGGGCCGGGCTTCAAACCTGGACTTGATCCAGTATTCCACGGCCTTCACGTCGTGGTTGGTGGTTTTTTCAATCTCCTTGATGGCCACGGCATCGGCCTCGGAGAAATTCTTGACCAGGCCCAGCAGGTAGGTGCGCGCGCCGGGGCTCAGCGGCTTGAATTCGGCAAATTTGGCATCCGACAGCGCGATGAACCAGGCGACCTCGACCTGAACCCGGCGATGCATATAGCCTTGCTCGGACATCAGCGGGCGCAGCTGGCCCAGTTTGCCGGCGTAGCGGCCGTCCAGCGGGGACAGGGCGTTGATGGTGGAAAACGCGGCGGAGGAATGGGGGGTCGGGCTCATGACTCAATTGTAGGCCGGGCAACTGTGGCGCTGGGCAGACGGCGCCGCGCCGCCGGCCCCGCCGAATCGATAGAATGCGCTAACTACGGACCACGATCACAAGCCCACCCATGAAACTCATCGGATCCGCCACCAGCCCCTATGTACGCAAAGTGCGCATCGTCATGGCTGAGAAAAAACTCGACTACCAGTTCGTCCAGGAAGACGTCTGGGCCGCCAGCACCACCATCACCGCCTCCAACCCGCTGGGCAAGGTGCCCTGCCTGGTCATGGAGGGCGGCGAAGCCGTGTTTGACTCGCGCGTCATCGTGGAATACCTGGACACGCTGTCGCCGGTCGGCAAGCTGATTCCGACGCAGGGCCGCGAGCGCGCCGAGGTCAAAACCTGGGAAGCGCTGGCCGATGGCCTGGTGGACGCCGCGATTCTGGCCCGCCTCGAAGCCACCTGGTCGGGCCGCAGCGAGGCCCAGCGCTGCGATGCCTGGGTGCAGCGCCAGATCGGCAAGATCAACGCCACCCTCAAGGCCATGAGCGCCGGTCTGGGCGACAAGGCGTTTTGCAGCGGCATTCACCTCAGTCTGTCGGACGTGGCGGTCGGCTGCGCGCTGGGCTACCTCGAGTTCCGCTTTCCCGAGATCAACTGGCGTGAGAGCTACCCCAACCTGGCCAAGCTGCAGGACAAGCTGGCACAGCGCCTCAGCTTCATGGAAACCCAGCCGAGCTGACGTGCTGGCCCCCACGCTTTTTCACTTCGTGTAAACGCTGCCCCCCGAGGGGGCGCTGCGCCTGCGGCCCGGCGAAGCCGGTTCCGCGGCCCTGGCTGGGGGATGCGGGGGCGGCCCGGCGGAACATTGCCGGTCGCCCGTTCCTGTGGATACGATGTGCTATTGCCGGGCGCGCTTTTTCAGCCAGCGCATCAGGCCGCCGACCCAGGGCAGCTTTTCATACAGCTCTTCGGCGGCATCCCAGTAATCGCGGTGAAAGTCGATCAGGCCGCCGGCCGTGAACTTCAGGTGCGAGCCGCCGCGCACGGTTTGCAGCGTCGCCGGGTCGAAATTCTTGAAGTGAAACTCGAAGTTCCAGCTTAAGAAACACTGGTCGCCGTCGACGATGCTGTCGGTGACGACAAAGCGCGGTCGCTCCAGCGCCGCGTACATGTGGCTGAAGACGCCGCGCACGCCGGCCAGGCCGCGCACCTCGTTGAACGGGTCCTTGAAGTAGGCCTGCGCGGTGTAGAACTGGTCCAGCCGGTCTAGGCTGGCCGGCGTCAACGCCTCAAAAAAATCGGTCAGGCGCGCCACGGCGGCCCGCGTTGTGGCGTCTGGAGCGGGTGCAAGTGCAAGTGGGTCGGGGTGCATGGCCGCAAGCTTACAGCGCCGTGACCTTGCGCACGAGCGCAAAGTAGGCACGGTAGGGCAGCAGGCGCAGGGCCTTCATGCCCCAGGTAAAGCGCCTGGGAAAGTGAATCTCGAACTGGCCCTTGCGCCAGCCGCGCAAAATTTCGTCCGCCGCCTGCGCCGGCGACAGCAGCGCCGGCATGGCGAACTGGTTGTGCGCCGTCAGCGGTGTTTGCACAAAACCGGGGCAAATCAGGCTGACAGCGACGCCGCTGCCCTTCAAATCGAGGTACAGCGTTTCGGCCAGGTTGGCCAGCGCCGCCTTGGTTGGCCCGTAGGCCAGGCTGTTGGGCAGGCCACGGTAGCCGGCCACGCTGCTGACGAGGCTGATGTGGCCCGCCCGGCGCGCCACAAAATCGGGCAGCACCGCGTCCAGCAGCCGCAGCGCCCCCAGGTAGTTGACCTCGCTGTGCTGCAGCATTTGCGCCAGGTCGTAGTCGGTGGCGCGCAGTGCCTGGTAGTGGCCGGCGCAGTACAGCACCAGGTCGAGCGGGCCGGCGGCCAGCACGGTCCGCGCCGCCGCCCGCATGGCCGCCGTGTCCGTCACATCCAGCGGCAGCGCCTGCGCGCCGGGGTGGGTCAGCGTGAAGGCGTGCAGCGCGGCGGCGTTGCGGGCCGAGACCCAGACGCGGGCACCCTGCGCATGCAGCGCGTGGGCCGTGGCCTGGCCAATGCCGCTGGAGGCGCCGACCAGCCAGACGCTTTTGCCGCGCCAGTCGGTGAGGGGAGGGTTGAGGGCCATGAGGGGTGTCGTCAGGTTCAGGTTCAGGTGATGGTTGCTATTGAATTAATAGCTATATGTGCACGTTGTTATTGGGCTGGCGGCCTGTTTGGCTGCTAATCCGGGGTTTTCAGCGTTTCACGAAGGACAGGGTGACTTCGCCCAGCCTGAACCCGAACTTGCTCATGGCGGCCTTGTTCAGCATCACCTTGTCGCTCATCAAATACATCCAGTCGTCAAAATCAACGTTGATGACCCGGCCATCCACCGGCAGCTTCAGCGTGTAGCCCCAGCGAAAGGCGTTGCCCTTTTCCTGGCCCTGGGCGCTGCCGACCACATCGGCGGCGCTGCCGCTGTATTTGCCATCGGCCGTGCGCTTGAGGGTCCAGACGCGGCGGTCCTGGGTGCCGTCGGAATAGCTGAAGGCCTCGTCCAGCGTGCCGGTCTCGGCGCCCGGCGGGCCTTGCCAGCTGCAGGTCATGACCACGGTAAAGCGTTTCACGACCTGGCCCGAGCGGTCGGTGAAGACGCCGTAGGCGTCCACCGTGCCGTTGAAGTACTGGCGCAGGTCCAGCACCGGCTGTTCGGCCGCGTAGTCGGCGACCTGCGGCCCGGCGCAGCCCGCCAGCAGGGCGGCGGCCAGCAGCAGGGTGGAAACGGCGCCCGGCAGGCGGGGCTTGGGCAGGAGCAGGTCAGGCAGCTTCATGGGGCGGGGCTTTCGGGGGTGGTTTGATGATGAACAGGTAAAGACCGGCGGCGGCCGCCAGCTTGAGCCCGCAGGGCAGCACGCAGTAGGCGATCAGCAGCGCGTCCAGCGCCTGCGCATCGCGCACGCCGGGTGCATAGCCAAACAGGGCTAGCAGCGGCAGCGCCAGCCCGGCGGCCAGCGCCAGATTGAGCTTGGTCGCGAAATTCCACCAGCCAAAGTAGGCGCCCTCGGCCCGGCCAGCCTGGCCGCTGGCCTGAATCAGGCCGGCCAGCAGCGCACCGGGCAATGCCAGGTCGGCGCCCAGCGCCACGCCGGACAGCGCGCAGACCAGCGCAAAGCCCGCGCTGTGCCCCGCGCCCAGCTGCGTGGCCCAGCCAAACACCGCAATCGCCAGCAGCATGCCGCCCAGCCAGGCCCGCGCCAGCCCGATGCGTTTGACCAGGGCCAGCCACGGCGGAATCGACAGCGCGGCGCAGACAAAATAGGCGCCCAGAAACACCGGCTCCATGCTTTGAGGCGCCTGCAGCCGGTCCTGGATGAAAAACAGCACCAGCGTGGCCGGCACGGCGCTGGCAATGCCGTTGAGCATGAAGACGGCGAGCAGGCGCCGAAAGGCGGCATGCTGGAGCGGGATCCAGAGCGCACCCCCGGCGTGCCCATCGGCCGGGTGCGGGTGGTCACGAATATTAACGCAACCGATGCTATGAAATTTGCCATAAGCGGCGGCGTAACGGAGGTGGAAGAACATTCGTAGGACACAATGTCCGTGTGTCTTTTCTGTTTTGTTTGTGAATACGTATTCGTATTTTATACGTAGGGTCATGCTCCTGGCACGGCCGAAACCAG
>NZ_JANOAL010000202.1:0-3933 GCF_031411155.1 Polaromonas sp.
GCGGCCGGTGGCACTGGCGGCGGCGGCGGTTCCACGCCTGGCGTCCCGGGCACCCCCGGCACCACCGGCACTACCGGCACCCGATAAACCCAAAAAACCAGGCCCAGATCGGGTCTGGTTTTGTATCCGCTTGCCGCTTTCCGTGCGCCCGTCCCGCAACAAGGTTCAAAAACCTGTGCGGAAAATGCCCTTGCCCCAAAACATGGCCGCGTGCCGTTAAAACCGCACGCCCGTTTTGGCGCATTTGGCGCAGCTGGCGCATTGAGTCAACTCCCCTTCTTTTTTGGCACGCAGGCCCGTTGACCTGCTCACCACGTCGCACAAGCCATCATCCATGTTGCCGGACTATCGGGATGCTTAAATCGCTCACTTCGGGGATGGGTCGCTTGCTGCTGGTTCTTGCCTGCGCGACACTGACCGCCTGCGCTTCGCGCATTGACGCGATGGCCCAAACCGGCAAGGTATTTTTTCAGGGTGAATCGAACGCCCGTACAGCGCCCGCCCTGAATCCATCCGTTCGCTACCTCAGGGTCGAGGTCAAGCAACGCACCCTCTTCCTCGCGCTCGGTTATGTCGACAGCCACCCCCTGGGTCCGATTGAAGTCTGGTACAGCGGCCGGGGCGAAGTCCTGCGACTGCAAAACGGGCATGTCGTGGGGTTGACCGGCACCGAACTCGAATGGCGGCAAGCCCGCCTTTCAAGCATGCCCAACTGGCCGGCCAATTCATCCACCACCAGCGCCTACTCACGGGTGCGTGACGTGATGCCGGGCTACCGCTTTGGCATTGTCGACCAGTTGGTATTGCACTCGGTCGATGCCCCCGCACGCTCCAACCTGGAATCCGTGACGGCTTCGAGTTTGCGCTGGTTCGAAGCCCGCGAGGCCCATGCCGCCCTTCCCGCGGCGCGCTTTGCACTCTCCGCCGCGCCTGGCGCCAACACCGTGGTCTACGCCGAGCAATGCTTTTCGCCCACCTTTTGCCTGAGCTGGCAGCAATGGCCACCTGTCGCTTCCAGCCCATGAAACCACTGTCCCAGAAAACTCCACGCCGCAGCGCGGCCACACGCCGGCCGCCACTAACCCTGATCAGCAGCGCCACTTTTCTGTTGCTGGGCGTTTTGCACGGCGGCGCGGCGGCGGATGAGCTTCGCCTGCCTGCGGCCAATGTGTATGCGGGTACCAACCCACCGGTCAGCGGCGAGCGCCTGAGCGACTGGCTGCAACGACAGCCCGCCGCCGACGACGCCTACTTCCCGGGGCTGAGCTGGCTGGTTCCCGCGGAGGTGCCCGCGCAAACTGCCCTGAAAAACGCGCTGCAAGCCCATCTGCTCGGGTCCGAATGGACTTTTCGTGCCGATGTTCAGGCCCGACAGCGCCTGTCCGCGTGGATCGGCACGCTTCCCGTCACCGGGCGGGTGCCGATTCCGGTTGCCGATTCCCGCTGGCTCGAGGTACACCCGGCCCAGAACCCGGTGCTCGCGCCCGACCATCAAGTACGGGTACCCCCGCGCCCGACGACCGTGACCGTTGTCACCGGCGACGGCTATCTTTGCGCCGTCCCGCATGCGGCAGGCCATGACGCCCGCGCCTACATCGAGGCCTGCAGGTCGCCCCAGGACACCCGCCCCGTGGATCGGGTCTGGATGGCTCAACCGGATGGCCAGGTTCAAAGTTTTGGCATCGGCGGCTGGAACGCGCAAAAACAGGGCGAGCCCGCCCCCGGCGCCTGGCTATGGGCGCCCGCCCGGGGCGCGGGGTGGTCTGACGGCTTTGCCAAAAAACTGATGGCCTTCCTGGCCACCCAGGGGCCTTCCGCAGCCCAGGCTGCGGCCTCAACAGCCCCAGCGGACGACACCGCCCGGTTGCCAACCAGCCCGCTTCCTTCCAGCCCCCAAACACCGTTGCGCGATCCGGTCATCACCGGCAACGACTGGGGCGGCATCGGCCTGCTGCAGAACCCGTCGGCGCGCATGGCCCCGGCCGGCGAGCTTTCCACCAGTTTCACCCGCGCTTATCCCTATTCACGCCTCAACGTCACCCTGCAGCCGCTGGACTGGCTGGAGCTGACCTACCGTTATGCGTCCATCAGCGGCGTGCCCTACGGGCCGCGAAACCTGAGCGGCGACCAGAGCTACAAGGACAAAAGCGTCGACCTGAAACTGCGCCTGCTCAAGGAATCTGCCCAATTGCCGGAAATCTCCCTGGGCGCGCGCGACGTTGGCGGCACCGGTCTTTTCTCTGGCGAATACCTGGTTGCCAGCAAAAGAGTCGGCGACTACGACTGGAGCCTGGGCCTGGGCTGGGGGTCGCTGGGCTCAAAAGGGTCGCTGGGCAACCCGCTGAGTTTTATCTCCAAGAAATTCAATACCCGGGGCGCATCGGCGACCGCCAGCGGCGGCCAGCTGGGTTTCAAGAGCTTTTTTCGCGGACGCACATCGCTTTTCGGCGGCGTGCAGGTTCAGACCGGCTGGGACCCGTTGATCCTGAAGCTGGAATACGACGCAAGCAACTACCGGTTCAACAACCGCCTGTTTGCGATTGACCCGCCCAGGTCGTCCTTTAACGTCGCAGCGGTTTACCGCTATTCCCCGTCCATCGATTTGACGCTGGGCGTGCAACGCGGAAATGTGGCGACCCTGGGGCTGAACTTTCACTACCCGCTCGCCCGTTTGTCCACGCCCAAGACCAATGACCCGGCGCCGCTGCGTTTTGTGGCGCAGCGCCCGGCGACCGGCACCTGGTCGACGACCGGCGAGGACCTGAGTGCGCACACGGGCTGGCAAGTCACAAAAATCCAGCAGCAAGGCAAGGTGCTGCGGGTTGAGTTTGACAACGCCGACGAGGTGTACTGGCGCGAAAAAGTGGACCGCGCCACCGCCGTGCTGCATCGCGATGCCCCGGCCGAGGTGGAAGAGTTCCACTTTGTCTACAAGAACCGCGGCATGGCGCTGGCCGACCACGTCGTTGACCGTGAACTCTGGGCCGCTCCCAAAGCCCGGCCCATTCCCCCCAGCGAACTGGTGGCCCAGGCCGACACCCGCGCCATTGCACCCACCCCGCGCGACCCGGCGCCTGTCGCCGAGCCTTCCGTCAACGTGTTTCGGGCCAGCGCGCCACGCCTTTCGAGCGACTTTGGCTTTGCCCTGAAGCAGAGCCTGGGCGGCCCCAACGGGTTTATCCTGTACCAGCTTAGCCTGGAGGGCCGCTCCGAATACCGCCTGTCGCCAAGCACCTGGGCGTCGGGCACGGTGAACCTGCGGGCATTCGACAACTACAGCAGGTTCAAGTACACGGCCGACAGCAACTTGCCGCGCGTTCGCACCTTCATCCGCGAATACCTGACCACCTCACGCGTGACCATGCCCAACCTGCAGTTGACCCACGTCGGGCAGCTCAGCACCAACCAGTTCTACAGCCTGTATGGCGGCTACCTCGAGAGCATGTATGCCGGCGTGGGGGGCGAGTGGCTGTACCGGCCTTTTGCCGGGCCCCTGGCGCTGGGGCTGGACGTCAATGCCGTGAAGCAACGCGATTTCGACCAGAAATTGGGATTGCGCGACTACCGGGCCCTGACCGGACACCTCACCGCCTACATCGAAACCGGCTGGAACGACGTGCTGGCCGCAGTCAGTGTCGGTCAATACCTGGCCAAAGACCGCGGCGTCACCCTCGATTTGAGCCGCCGGTTTTCCAATGGCGTGGTGTTTGGCGCTTTTGCCACCAAAACCAATGTGTCGGCGGCCCGGTTTGGCGAGGGCAGCTTTGACAAGGGCATTTACTTCAGCATTCCACTGAGCGCCATGTTTGCCAAGTCAACACCCGACAGGGCCACGTTTGTCTGGAATCCGCTGACCCGCGACGGCGGCGCCAAACTCCACCGCGCCTATCCCCTGTACAGCGTGACCACCGTGCGCAACCCCAGCACATTGCG
>NZ_JANOAL010000203.1:0-3850 GCF_031411155.1 Polaromonas sp.
GGGCCTTCTGGCTGGGCGGCGGGGTCACCAGGCTGACCAGAACGATCACCGCAAAGCCGACCGGCACGCCAAAAAGGCCGGCCGAAATCGGCTCTATGCCCCACCACAGTTGGACAGGGGAGGTGATGCCAAAGGTGGCGCGCAGCCAGGGCTGGGTGGTGAACATGTAATAAGACGTCACACCCAGGCCCGCCATCATGCCCAGCACGGCGGCAGTGCCGGTGGCGCGCTTCCAGAAAATGCCCAGGCTGAGGGCCGGGAAAAACGAGGCCGCCGCAAAAGAAAACGCGGCCGACACCAGAAACAGGATGTCAGCCGGCTTTTGCGCCGCCACATAGGCCGCCAGCAAGGCCACAACCAGCAGCAAAATCTTGGACACCGTGACCCGGCTCACGGTGGATGCGTTGGGGTCAATCATCTTGTAATACAGGTCATGGCCCAGCGCATTGGCAATCGTCAGCAGCAAGCCATCTGCGGTGGACAGCGCGGCGGCCAGCCCGCCGGCCGCCACCAGCCCCGAAATCACGTAGGGCAGCCCGGCCAGCTCGGGTGTCAGCAGCACAATGATGTCGCCGCCTATCGTCATTTCATTGAGTTGCAGGATGTTGTCCCGGTTGATATCGACCACCGACAGCAGCGCCGGGTCGATGCGGCTCCAGGCATTGACCCAGGCTGGCAACCGGTCGAATGGCATGCCGACCAGCACCGTGAAGACTTCGTACTTCACCAGCACGGCCAGCGCCGGTGCCGTGAAGTAAAGCAGAAAGATGAAAAACAGCGACCAGGTCACTGACTGGCGCGCCTCCCGCACGCTGGCCACGGTGTAGTAGCGCATCAGGATGTGCGGCAAGGCGGCGGTACCCACCATGAGGCAAAAAACCAGCGCCAGAAAATTGCGGCGTGAGGTGTCGTACAGCTCTTTTTCCTGCGGCGTGCCGTCGGGGTCGCCTGAAAACTGGGTAGCATGCGCCGGCATGCCGTTGAGCGGTTGGGTTTTGATGTCTGCCGCCGCCCGGGCGGCCGTCCAGGCCTTGATCGCCGCCGTCTCGTCCCTGGGCATGCTGGCCAGCGTCTTGCCGGCAGAAGAGATTGCGGCCACCGAGGCGTTGCCGCCCTTGAGCGTATCCATTCTTCGGGTGGCGGCCAGCTTGTCGGCGGCCAGCGATGCGGCTGGGTGCTGGAGCTTGTCGCTCAGTGCCTGCGACTGCTGCCTGAACAGCTCGCGGACCTGCAGCTCCTTGGGGTCGGTGGTCAGCGCCTTTTCCTTGGCGGTGACCTGCTCCAGCTGATAGCCATACACCAGTTGCGGCACCGGCACCCCGGTTTGCTTGACCGACAGCCAGACCACCGGGATCATGTAGGCGATCACCAAAATAATGTACTGGGCCACCTGGGTCCAGGTCACGGCGCGCATGCCCCCCAGAAACGAGCACACCAGGATGCCGCCCAGGCCCAGAAAAATCCCGAGTTCAAAGGCCACCCCGGTCAGGTAAGAGGTGATCAGTCCCACGCCATAAATCTGGGCCACCAGGTAGGTGAAGGAGCACAGAATGGCGGCAGCCAGACCAATGAGGCGGGGCAGGTTTCCGCCGTAACGCTCGCCCAGAAAATCGGGAACGGTGAACTGGCCAAACTTGCGCAGGTAGGGCGCCAGCACCAGCGCGACCAGGCAGTAGCCGCCGGTCCAGCCCATGATGAAGGCCAGGCCGCTGTAACCGGTGAGGTAAAGCGTGCCGGCCAGGCCGATGAAGGAAGCCGCCGACATCCAGTCAGCCCCGGTGGCCATGCCGTTGTAGATGGCCGGGACGCGGCGGCCCGCCACGTAATACTCGGACGCATCGGTGGTGCGGCTCATGATCCCGATGCCCGCATACAGCGCGATAGTGGCCAGCAGAAACGAAAAGCCAATCCACTGGCGCGGCAGGCCCAGGCGCTCCAGCCCGGCCAGCACCGCCACAAACAGCACCAGACCCAGCGTGTACCAGCGGTACACCCGGTCCAGCTGGGCCTTGAACTGCCTTCTGGAGAGCCTTGCCCCCTCGCGAAATCCAAAAAACCCGGCCATGGCTAGTCGTCCTCGTCCGCGACGTCATGCTCGATATCGAGCCGGTTCATGTACCAGGCATAAAACCCGATGATCAGGCAATACACCAGCGAAGCGCCCTGCGCGCCCATCCAGAAACTGAAGGGCCAGCCGAAAAAGCTGAAGTTCAGCGCCCGGGCAAAATAGCTCACGCCAAAGCTCACAAAGAACCAGACCAGCAGCAGCAAGCCGATGACGATGAGATTCTTGCGCCAGTAGCGGCGGTGGTTGTCAGTGGGTTGCATCGCACACCGCGCCTGTGGCTGTGACCCGGTTCAGGCCGGTTTCGCTTTCCAGCTGCGCCGCCACCCTGGGCTCGAAGCGGCGCAGGTGTTCAAGCAGCTTCCGGGCTTCTTCAGGCTGGCCCAGCGCCAGCCGCACTTGCACCATGCGGTACCAGCCATGAGGACTCAGCGGCTGCAGTGCCGTGTTTTGCTTCAGGGCCTCCAGCGCCTGCAAAAACTGGCGATGCTGCATCAGCACCAGTGCCAGCCCATACCAGGCCCGGTCCAGCCGCGCATCGCGCGCCAACGCGTAAAGAAACGCCGTGCCTGCTTCGTCATGGCGGCCGGCGCGCTGCAGCACAAAGCCGAGGTTGAACCACCCGGCTGCCTCCCGCGGCCAAGCCGTCGTGAACTGCTGCAGGCTGGCGATGGCGGCGTCGTACCGGGCCATTTTTGCCAGCACATGGGCGCGGCTGGCCAGGGCATGGCGGTCGAGCGGCCGGCGCTGCAGCAGGCGGTCGAAACAGGCCAGTGCGGCCTGGTCCCGCCCCACGGTCAGACACAGCACGGCCCGCCATTTCAACATGTGGTGTTGGATAGCCCGAATCACTTGCACAAGGCCACGCCAATTTGCAGGCAGATGCTGACCTTGGCAATGGCCGCCGCGCCCCACATCAGCAGCAAAACCAGAAAAACCACCAGCGGCAGGTGGCGCTCCAGCACCAGCGGCGGCGTGATCCAGCGCGCGGCGCGCACCCAGGGCCGGCCCACCAATTGCAGGACGCGGTAAACCGGGTTGCTGCCCCGGGCCGAACCTGCCAGCAGGCCCACGACCCATTGCCCCAGCAGCGCCAGCAAGGCGATTTCGGCGAGCAGTTTCACGGTGACAACGAAGGTAAGCATGGCAGTTGGAGGCAGTGCCCTTGATTGTCATGGCAGGCACCGCCAGTTTTTTGCCGCGCCGGCCCGGACGGCTCCGGGTTTTCCCTCGCCCGCAGCCAACAAGCCCAACTCAGCTTGCCAGGCGCTTCCAGGTGTCGATCACCGTATCGGGATTGAGCGAGATCGAGCCTATGCCCTGGTCCTTGAGCCACTGGGCAAAGTCGGGATGGTCGCTCGGGCCCTGGCCGCAGATGCCCACATACTTGCCCTGGCGCTTGCAGGCGGCAATCGCCATGCTCAGCAGCGCTTTCACCGCCGGGTCGCGCTCGTCAAAGTCCTTGGCCAGCACCTCCAGGCCCGAGTCGCGGTCCAGGCCCAGGGTCAACTGGGTCAGGTCGTTCGAGCCAATGGAAAAACCGTCAAAGTATTCGAGGAACTGATCCGCCAGCACGGCGTTGCTGGGCACTTCGCACATCATGATGAGGCGCAGGCCACCCGCGCCTGTGGCGGCATCCGCCCCATCGCCGCGCTTCAGGCCATGCTGGGCCAGCAGCTCGGTCACGGCCTTGGCTTGGCCCAGCGTGCGCACAAACGGCACCATCACTTCGACATTGCTAAGGCCCATGTCGTTGCGCACGCGCTTGAGCGCTTCGCATTCCAT
>NZ_JANOAL010000204.1:0-13269 GCF_031411155.1 Polaromonas sp.
CTCTTCAATGGTGCGCACGCCTGCCATGCCGTTGCCAACCATCACCAGTCTGGATTTCTTCACCGCAATTCTCCTGAAAGTTGGCCAGTGAACCGCAAGCCTCATGCCAACTGGCGCGTGCGCACCGCCTTGGGAACCTCTGAAAACCGTGTTTTGGAGGCAGAATCGGCCTCCAGCCCATGTATTACGCGCCCATGCAGCTATTAAATTGATAGTAAAAATGATGTTGAAATGCCGGCCGCACCAAAACGCCACCGCGCCCATCCGCCGCCGGGCGGTGCAAGGCCGTTCGGGCTGGGGTGCACCATCTTGGGCACTGTTCTTGCAAGTCTGGTGCAGGAGGCAGGCGCATGAGTTTTGAAATCGACATCGGGTTTACCTCGCTGGCGGGCCGCAAGGACAGCAATGAAGACTTCTGCGCGGCCATGCTGCCAGAGCCGGGGCAGGAGGCCATGGGCTCCATCGTGGCGATTGCCGACGGCGTCAGCACCGGCGGCATGGGCAAGGAGGCGGCGCAAACCACAGTCACCAGTTTGGTGCGTGATTACTACGGCACGCCCGAAACCTGGGACACCACGGTGGCGCTGGACCGCATCATTGGTGCACAAAACGCCTGGCTGGCCAGCATCAACCGGCGCCGCCAGCCCGCGCTGGGCCTGACCACGCTGACGGCCGTGGTGCTGCGCGGCCAGTCGTATGCGCTGGCGCATGTGGGCGACACCCGCGCCTACCTGCTGCGCGCCGGTGTGCTGACGCAGCTGACCCATGACCATGCGGTCGATCACCCCGACTTCAGGCATCAGTTGCTGCGCGTGGTGGGGGCTGAAGACCGGCTGGTGGTGGACTATTCGCAGGGCGACCTGCAGCTGGGCGACGTGTTTGTGCTGCTCAGCGATGGCGTGCACGGCGCGCTGCGCGACCCCAAAATCAGCGCGCTGGTGGCGGCCACGGCCGATGCGCAGGCGGCCAGCCAGCAACTGGTGGACGCCGCGCTGGCCGCCGGCAGCAACGACAACGCCACCGCCATGGTGGTGCGGGTGCTGGGGCTGCTTGACGCCAGCCTGCACGACGAAAACCGCCAGGCCATGGCGCTGCCGGTGCCCGCGCGCCTCAAACTCGGCGACACGCTGGACGGCTTGACGGTAACCGGCACCGTGGCCGACAACGGCATCAACATTCTTTACCAGCTCAGGGAGCCCGAAAGCCAAAAGCTCTATGCCCTCAAAACCCTGAGCCCGGCCCGCGCCCACGACCCCGAGGAGCGCGCCATGCTGGCGCACGAAGCCTGGCTGGCCAAACGCATGCAGGCCTCGCGCGCGGCCGACTTTCTGGTGCATCTGCATGACGGCCCGCCCCACGGCCGGGCGCCGACGGCGTTTTACCTGCTGTACGACTGGCACAGCGGCGAAACCCTGCAGCAGCAGTTTGACCGGCAGCGCCAGCTCAGCCTGCCGCAGGTGCTGGGCGCCGCCACGCAGATGGCCAGGGCGCTGGGCCTGCTGCACCGCCAGGGCGTGATTCACCGCGACATCAAGCCGGCCAACCTGCACCAGGGCGAAGACGGCGTGCTGCGCCTGCTCGACCTGGGCGTGGCGCTGTCGGGCCGCGAACCCGAGTCGCAGCGCGCGCTGCATGCCGGCACGCCGAGCTACATCAACCCCGAGCAATGGGGTTTTAGCGGCGCCGCCGGCGTGCGCGCGCATGAAGGCCCGGTCGAGCTGCCCGATGCGCAGAGCGATCTGTTTGCGCTCGGCGTCACGCTGTACCAGCTGCTGACCGGCAAGCTGCCCTACGGCGAGGTGCTGCCCTACCAGTCCGGCCGCTACTGGCGCGACCCGGCAGCGCCCAGCCGCCTGCGACCCGAGGTGCCGATCTGGCTGGACCATGTGCTGCTCAAGGCCGTGGCGCGCAACAAGCGTCAGCGCTTTGAAACCGCCGAGGAACTGCTGCTGGCGCTGGAACGCGGCGCCTCCCGACCGCTGACCGCGCCCCCCGCCACACCGCTGCTGCGCCGCGACCCGACCGCCTTCTGGAAGCTGGCGCTGGGCATCAGCCTGCTGTTTAACCTGCTGCTGGTGTACTGGCTGCTGTTTTTGCCGAAGTAGGGCGGGATTAGGAGATAAAAAAGCCTCCAGCCCAATATTCATGGGTGCTAGCAGCTATCAATTCGATAGCTATGAACGCACTGGCTTGCAGGCTTTTTTGACGCACGGAGCGCGCATTGAACCGGCCGAAGCGCTCGGTGGCGTGATGCGGGTTCCGCGAATGACCGCCATGCAAGCGTTTGCGGGTACTGGCCACCCAAGGGTGGCGGTGCAACTGGAGCTTGTCTGACAGTGGCGCAGTCTCTTGGACCACGCGAACGGCGTGGTGTGGGATTTACAACGGTGTTGCAGCGAACGTCCTGCTCGTCTACGCGTTAACTTTCCCAAGGAGCGCACATGAACTCATCCACCACTCAGCCGACAGGCGTAAAACCTGTTGACCCAGACCTTGCCGAGCAGGCAGTTCCTGGACATGGTGTTCCGTCCCAAGATCCGAACGCTGCAGCTCAGGTAGGCCTCAATCCCGAGGAGGCCGAACGGGAGTCGAAGTCCGTTCTGATCGGCGGCGGCGTCGTGGCAGGTTCGGCTGCAGGTGCAGCCGTTGGTGCTGCGGTTGCAGGTCCGGTTGGTGTATTGGTAGGCGGCGCGCTTGGGGCTGTTGCCGGCGCGATCGGCGGCGGCGCTGCCGGCGAGCTGGTAAAGCCAGAAAGCACGACCCGTGCTGACGACGCGCCAAAGGATGCCTGAGACAATATTTTTTGTTGCGCTGCCGCCCTGGTCGCGGCGGTGACCACCGGATGCGCCATGACGGTGCAGACCACGCAGACCGCGCCGCTGGACTTGACGCCAAGGCTGCTCACTGGGATCCGCAAACGCCACGACCCTTGCCCCTTCCGTCAAAACCGATCGCCCCACCGCGGCGGAAATGGCGGAGGCGGATGTTCTCATTGCGCCGACAGTCAGCGTCCCCAGCATGTCAGCCAAGGATTCGCAGGAACGCGTGATCCAGGCCGGCTACGAGGCCGCGCGCGCCGCCCTGCAGCGCTGGCGGGGTAAACATGGCTCCAGCCCAATATAGACGGGCGAAGGCAGCTATGTATTTAACAGCGACCGGCATACCGGGCTGGCCCGCGGCAGGTTGAACACCGCGTTGCACGCAGCGGGTAAACCCGGAGCATACTTCGCCCATGCCTGCGCTGTTGTTGCACTTGCTGAAAAAACCGGCCCTGACCGGTGCGGTCGCGCCTTCATCCCGCCACTTGGCGCTGGCCATGGTCCGGGCCACCGGCGAGGTGCGCCATGTGGTGGAGCTGGGCGCTGGCACCGGCCCGGTCACGCGCGAACTGCGCAGCCGGCTGCCGCACGCCTCGCTGGTCGCCGTCGAACTGCAGCCGGTTCTGGCCCGGCAGCTCAGAATCCGGTTTCTGGGGCTGGACGTGCGCCAGGACCTGGCCCACGAGGTGCTTGATGGCCTGGTCTACCCTGACCCGGCGGCGGTGGTGTCCAGCCTTCCCTTTCGCTCGCTGCCGCAGGACCTGCGCGAGGTCACGATGGCCAGCATAGAGCGCTTTCTGCGCCGGGTGCCGGGTTCAAGACTGGTGCAGTTCACCTACCAGCCGCGCGCGCCGTTTGAGGCTTCGGCGGGCTTTCAGTGGCACAAGAGCTGTTCGGTGTGGCGCAATGCCCCGCCGGCGGGGGTGTGGGTGCTGCAGACCTTGTCTGCACATTGAATGGCTGCCGCCACTGGCTCGGTCGCCTTGACCGTCGCCCACGGCCAGTCTGCCTTGAAAATTGGATGCAATTTTTGCCAAAATAGTGACTAAACAGGGCGCCAGCCCACGTCATACGGGCGTAAGCAGCTATGAACTTAATAGCAAGCAATGCCGGCGTCCAAAGTAGCCCGAAAGCTGCAAAATCTGCACAATCAAGCCGTGCATGCTTGAGCGTGCGCAACCAGATGCACAGTTTGAGTAAGCCGCCGTGGAGGTGACCGCCATGCTGAAAGACCGCGCCGAAACCGGCCAGTTGCAAGCGCTGCTGACGCAAATTGGCGCCGGGCTGGATGACTACCTGAAGTTTGAGCACCCCGACGCACTGCACCCCGGCAGCCAGTGGCGCCAGTACCTCGATATTCCCTTGCCGCGCCAGGGCGTCGGCATCGCCCAGGTGACGCAGGAACTGGTCAGCCACGTCATTCCCAACGGCTCGGCCGTGCCCAAGCCGGGCTTTACCTCGTTCATCACCACCGGCGCGACAAGCGCGGCTGCGCTGGCCTCAACAGCGGCCAGCATTGCGGCACCGCAGCGTTATGGCCACACCGCCTTTAATTTTCTGGAGGAGTTGTCGCTGCAGTGGCTGGCCTCGATGTGCGGCATCGCGCCGCTGCAGGGGGTTTACAGCAGCGGTGGCTCGGTGGCCAATTTGCTGGCGCTGGGCGCGGCCCGGCAGTTTGCCTTTGAGCAAGCCGGCCACGACGCCGCCGCCCACGGCGTTGACCGGCCCGTCAGCCTGTACGCCAGTGCGCAGGCCCACCACACGATTCAACGTTCGGCCGCCGTGCTGGGCCTGGGCCGCCGCTCGGTACGCGCGATTGACTGCGACGACCAGGGCCGGGCGCACGCGGATGCGCTGCTGGAAGCGGTTTTGCGGATTGGGAAGGAGATGGAAGAGGAAATGGGCAAGGCGTCCGACCGCAGATGAAAAATCGAAGGGCGGGGCAGTTGTTGGCGCCTTCGTTGCAGGGTGGGCAAGCCCTTCAGGGGGCATTTTTCGGTCTTTTAGAAACCCACCCAGATTGGGATATTCAATCCACACGATTGAGTTGACAATCGCTACGCAAGCGGACCAAATCATTCATACCTACTCCAGGGTTTGGCGCCATTTTTAGTCGAGCCTGCTATTCAAGTAGGGTCTCGAATGACCGGTTTTGTGGTTGAACTTGCCAATAGGGGCCGCAAGTCGCTGCGGTCAATATTGAGTTAGCCCATTTGAGCGACTACCGTTCCGATGACATCAACTCAATAAAGGAGAAATCCCATGAAGTACATGATCAGCTGGTTTGAACGTCAGCAAGGATCGCCTATGGAGTACGAAAATGCCCAGAAGCGGATACTTGAGGTGTTCACTCGATGGACGGCGCCGGCAAATTTCAAGATCGAGTTGTTCGTAGTGCGAGTGGGCGAGTGGGGTGGACATATGCTGGTGGACTGCGACGATCCGGTGGCCGTTCACAAGGCTTGCTCGACCTTCCCTGCCTTCGAATTCCAGGCGCGACCTGTGATTCCCGTTGAGGAAGCGGTCCGGGTCGAACTTGAAGCTATTGCCTGGCGCGATGGACTGAAAAGCAAGTGACCTCCGAAAGGATCACTTTGCATTCGCCTCGGAGCCACACCGTAAAGTGTGGTCTTGGCTCAGCGGCGGGGCAGGGCGCGTTGCCTGCCGCGCGGGCTTACTTCTTGGCGCGAATTTTCACCAGCTCGTTCTGCGTGGCGGTCCACAGGTCCATGCCGACGTTGGCGCCGATGGAGGCGTAGACGCGGGTCAGCTGGTCGCGCATGCGGGTGGCTTCCGCGGGCGACAGTTCATTGACTTTCATGCCCTTGCCCTTGAGGTCGGCCACGGCCTTGCCGGCTTCTTCGCGGGTGTCCTTGCGTTCGAACTCGCGGCTGGTTTTGGCGGCGTCCATCAGCACCTTTTGCTCGTCTTTCGACAGCTGGTCCCACCACTTCTTGCTGACCAGCACAATCCACGGGCTGTAGACGTGGTTGGTCACCGTCAGGTACTTTTGCACCTCATAAAATTTGCTTGAGAGGATGGTGTTGAACGGGTTTTCCTGGCCGTCCACGGTGTTGGTTTCGAGGGCGCTGAAGAGCTCGGAAAACGCCATCGGCACGGCATTGCTGCCCAGGGTCTTGAAGCTGTCCAGGTAGACATTGTTTTGCATCACGCGCAGCTTGATGCCGGCCAGGTCTTCCATCCTGGTGATGGGGCGCTTGCTGTTGGTCAGGTTGCGAAAACCGTTTTCCCAATAGACCAGGCCGACCAGGCCTTTTTCCTGCAGCTTGTCCTTGATCTTCTCGCCGATCGGGCCGTCGAGCAGGGTGTCGGCTTCCTTGGCGTTGCTGATCAGGAAGGGCGTGTCCCACAGCGCCATCTCCTTGGTGATGCCGACCAGGGTGGCGGTGGAGCCGACCATCATCTCCTGCGCGCCGCCAATCAGGGCCTGCTGCATTTGGGTGTCGGGGCCGAGGGCGGCGGCGCCAATGGCGCGCACCTTCATTTTGCCGCCCGAGGCTTTTTCAACGGCATCGGCAAACACCTTGGCGGCGCGGCCCTGGTTGCTGGCCTCGTTGAGGCCGTAGCCGAAGCGGATCAGGCGCGGCTTGATGTCTTGCGAGAAGGCGGCAAACGAGGCCGTGAGCGAAGCCGCGACGGTGGCGGCAATGAGGGTTCGACGAAGGAAAGTCATGAAAGTCTCCTGGGGTGATGAAACGGGTGAAGGAAAGAAAAGAAAAGAAAAAAAAGAAAAGAGGAGGGACGGCAATGGGCCGGTTCAGCGCATCCACGCCACCGGGGCAATGACGATTTGCGGAAAGACGACAAACAGCGCGAGGATCAATATATAGGTAATCAGGAAGGGGTTGACGCCCTGGATTACCCGGTGCAGCGGCAGGCGGCCAACGCCGGCCACCACGTTCAGCACGGTGCCGACCGGCGGCGTGATCAGGCCAATCGCACCGTTGAGGATGAACATCAGGCCAAAGTAGACCGGGTCGATGCCGGCCTTGACGGCGATGGGCAGCATCACCGGCGCAAAGATCAGAATCGTCGGCGTCAGGTCGAGCGCGGTGCCCACGATCACCAGCACCACCATCATCACCGCCATCAGCAGCTTGGGGTGTTCGATCAGCGGGCCCAGCCAGCCGGTCAGCACGCCGGGCAGATCGGCCAGCGTGATCATGTAGCTGGCCACCTGGGCGCCGGCGCACAGAAACATCACGATGGCGGTGGTCTTGGCGGCGCGCACCAGCACGCCCTCGATCTCGGCCAGCTTCATTTCGCGGTGCACCAGCAGGGCCACGATCAGGGCGTAAAAGGCGGCCACCACCGCCGCTTCGGTCGGCGTGAAGATGCCGGTTTTCATGCCGCCAATGATGATCAGCGGCATCAACAGCGCCCAGAAGGCCTTGACGGTGGCGCGCAGCCGCTCTTTCATCGGCAGCGGCTGGCCCGAGGGCAGGTCGATCTTGCGCAGCACCAGCTTCCAGGCCACGATCAGGCCCACGCCCATGATCAGGCCCGGCACGATGCCGGACAGGAACAGCGCCGAGATCGAGGTGTTGGTGGTCACGCCGTAAATCACGAACGGCATCGACGGCGGAATGATGGGCGCGATGATGCCGCCCGAGGCAATCAGCCCGGCCGAGGTGTGCATGGGGTAGCCCTGCAGCCGCATCATGGGCAGCAGGATGGTGGCCAGCGCGGCGGTGTCGGCCAGGGCCGAGCCGCTCATGCTGGCCATCATGACGGCGGCGCCAATCGCCACAAAACCCAGGCCGCCGCGGATATGGCCGACCCAGGCCTGCGCCATGTCAATGATGCGCCGGCTGATGCCACCGGTGTTCATCAGCTCGCCGGCCAGAATGAAAAACGGCACCGCCAGCAGCGGAAAGCTGTCAACCCCGGCCACCAGATTCTGGGCCAGCAGCTGGGTGTCCCAAAAGCCCAGCACCCAGGCCATGCCGGCGCCCGTCAGCACCAGCGCCAGCGCCATGTTCATGCCGATGCCCATCAGGCCCAGCATGCCCCCGGTAAATACGATAAAGGCCAAACCTTCGTTGCTCATGCTGCGTTACTCCACTTCGGCGCCGTGGTCCAGGTCCAGCGGCGTTCGTTTGATCAATTGCAGCAAGGCCATCACTCCGATGGCCAGGGTGCACAAAAAGGCGGGCAGGGGCAGCAGGGCGGTGGGGTAGCCGAGCACCACCGAATGGCTGTCCAGGCCCACCACCACTTGCAGCCAGGCGCCCCAGGCAATCAGGGCGCAGCCGCCGATGACCAGCAGCCGGATGACGGCCGTGGCCAGCGCCATGGCCAGCGGCCGGTCGCGCAGCGCCCCCACCAGGCTGGTAAAGGCCATGTGTTCGCCGGCCGGGTAGGCGGCGGTGGCGCCAATAAACACCATCCAGACGAACAGCAGGCGCGACAGCTCTTCGCTGGCGGCCACGCCGCTGCCAAAACCGTAGCGCAGCACGACGTTGACAAACACCGCCACGGCCATCACGCCGAGGCAGGCGGCCATCAGGCCATGGGTCAGGCGCTGCAGGCCGGACTCGCGGGTTGGGTTGGGTGTCATGCGGGCTCCTTGGTGTGCAACCAGGCGCTGACCTGGGCCTGAAGCTGGGCAATCGGGAGCAGCGCATCGACGCGCAGCACACCCGGCTCGCCGCTGGGCGGCTCCAGCGTTTCAAACTGGCTGTCAACCAGGCTGGTGGAAAAAAAGTGTTCGGGCGCGCGGGCCGTGACGCGGGCCTGCGCCTGCTCGCGGCTGATGTCCAGAAACACAAACAGCAGGCCAGTGCTGGCCGCGCGCAGGCGCTCGCGGTAAATGCGCTTGAGCGCCGAGCAGGTCAGCACCAGGCCTTGTGGGTGGGCGCGCAGTTGCTGGCCGAGCTGGTCCAGCCAGCCGTCGCGGTCGGCGTCGGTCAGGGCAATGCCGCGGCTCATCTTGGCCCGGCTGGCCGCGCTGTGGTGGTCGTCGCCTTCCACCAGCGGCAGGCCCTGGGCGCTGGCCACCGCCAGGCCCAGGCTGGACTTGCCGCAACCGGCCACGCCCATGATCACAATTGAAGGGTTCATTGTTTGGATAGCGCTATCTTAAAAAGTCTGGAAAACCCGGTGCAAAAGGCGGAAGACTGTGCCACCATCAATAAATCACCGGAAAAATTGGGAATATTCTATGCTTTGCTTTGGGATAGCGCTATCCTATGAGAATATTTGAATTCGCCACTACGGAGTTACCCTAATCACCATGAAACTGCCCGCCGTCCGACCGCGCGCCACCGGGCGCGTCACCCTTGCCGATGTCGCGCAGGCCGCCGGGGTCAGCCCGATCACCGTGTCGCGCGCGCTGCGCGGCGAGCGGGCGGTGGACCCGGAGCTGGTGCTGCGGGTGCAAGCGGCTGCGGCCAAGCTCGGTTATGTGCCGGATCCGGCGGCGCGCGCGCTGGCCTCGCGCCACAGCGCGCATGTGGCGGTGCTGATTCCCATGCTGTCCAACGCCCTGTTTGTGGATTTGCTGGAAGCGGTGCAATCCACCTTGCGGCCGGCCGGTTACCAGACGCTGATTGGCATTACCCATTACAACGCCAGCGAAGAAGAGCAGTTGCTGCGCGAGCAACTGCAGCACCGCCCGGCGGGTTTGCTGATGACCGGGCTGGAGCGCACCGAGGCGGCGCGCAAGCTGATGGCCCAGAGCGGCGTGCCCTGTGTTCACCTGATGGAAGCGTCGGGTCTGGAAGGCATTTACAGCGTCGGTTTTTCGCAGGTGGACGCGGGCGCCGCGCTGACCCGGCATCTGCTGGCGCGCGGGCGCCGCCGCATCGCCTTTGCCGCGGCCCAGCTCGATCCGCGCACCATGCAGCGGCTGGAGGGCTGGCGCCGTGAGCTCGGTGCGGCCGGCCTTTACGAGCCGACGCTGGAGTGGCTGAACCCGGCGCCTTCATCGCTGGCGCTGGGCGGACGCATGTTTGAGCAGATCATGGGCCAGAAACCCGCCGTCGATGCGGTGTTCTTTTGCAATGACGACCTGGCCCAGGGCGCCCTGCTGTCGGCCTTGCGCCTGGGGGTTGATGTGCCGGGGCAGGTTGCCGTGGCGGGCTTTAACGACCTGACCGGCAGCGACCAGATGCTGCCGTCGCTGACCACCGTGCGCACCCCGCGCGCCGAAATCGGCCACGCCGCCGCGCGCATGCTGCTGGCGCTGATGAATGGCGAGGAGGTGGCGACGCCTTGCGTCGATGTGGGTTACGAAATCGTGGTGCGGGAAAGTACCTGAGCGTTGAGGTCGCTCACGCGGTACGCGCCCGGCCACCTTTCTCCGCCCAGGTCCGCGTCCAGCGAATCTGCATCACCCGCAGCATCACCAGCATGATCAGCGCGAGCACGGCAAAGAACACAAAGCCCCACAGGTAGCTGCCCGCGTACTGTTTCGACAGCCCCATGGTGCTGGGCACCAGGCCGCCGCCGAGCGCGCCTATCTCGCCAATCATCGAACCCGCCACCGCCGTGGCCAGCGGCCAGCGCAGCGGCACGAGTTGAAACAACGCGCCGTTGCCGGCGCCAAGCGCGGCAAAGCACAGCATCACCAGCAGCGTGGTGGCCACCAGTGAGCCGCCAGAAATGCCGCACAGCACCAGCGTGGCGGCAATGGTGATCAGCACCACGCTGAGGGTGTTGACACCGCCCCAGCGGTCCGAGATCCAGCCGCCAAAAATGCGCAGGGCCGCGCCCATGAAGGCCGCCAGCATGGTGAGCTGGCCGGCCTGCACCTTGCTGACGGAAAACTGGTCGTAGTAATAAGTCGGCAAAAAAGTCGCCAGGCCGATGAAACCGCCAAAGGTCACGGCGTAGATCAGGCTGAAGGCCCAGCCGTCTTTTTCATACAGGCAGGCAATGTGTTCCTTGAAGCTGGCGTGCTTGTCGAGGTCGTCGGGTTCCTTGGCAAAGACGATCATCACGATCATCGGCACGCTGATGGCCGCTGCCGCCAGGCCGTACACCGTGACCCAGCCGAAAGCCTGGGCCAGCGGCGGCGCGACCAGCACCGACACCGCCGTGCCGACGTTGCCGGCGCCCACCAGCCCCATGGCCAGGCCCTTGTGGCGCGGCGGGAACGAGCCCGAGCCGAGCGACAGCGCCACGCCAAAGCTGGCGCCGGCAATGCCCAGCAGCACGCCCATGGCCAGCAGGTCGTTAAAACTTTTGACGAAGAAAAAGCCGAACAGCATGGCCACGGCGATCATGCCCATCTCTACCAGCGTAGCATTCTTGCGGCCTATGTACTGCGACAGCAGGCCCAGCGGAAAACGCATCAGCGCGCCGGCAATGATGGGGATGGACAGCATCAGGCCTTTTTGCGCCGGGCTGAGGTTAAAGGTTTCCGAGATGAAGGGCGCCATGGCGCCGTTGAGCACCCAGATACAGCAGGAAAACGAAAAATACAGAAACGCGGCAAACAGCGTGGGCGAATGACCACTCTTTAAAAACGTGCGAAATCCGGACATGAGCTACCTTGGTGAATGAGTCACCGAGTAGTGCGAGAACCATGCCAGCACTGCGGGGCGCTGCACGGGCCAAAGCGGTGCATGGCAGGCGCCGCTACGGTGCATGGGCGGCGGGCGCCGCGCGCCTTGGCGCTGTAGTCTGGTGCGTCAGGCGGGGCTTGGCTTGTTCTGGCTGCCCACAGCGCTGCTAGCTGACCGGCCTTGAGCTCAACCGCGCGCGCGGCCATGGTGCGCGCATCGAGTTCGTCGTGGGTCACCCGCACCGCGGCAATGCCCGCGTCCGCAATGCGCTGGCTGAACTCCTTGCGCAGGCTGCTGCGCAGATGCGCGCCGAGCGCTGAAAACGGCGCGTCCAGCAGCAGCCGGGCCCGCGCGATCAGCGCGCGGGCCAGCGCCACGCGGCGCTGTTGCCCATCACGCCATCAGGCCGTCAGTTTCTCGACATGCGCCTGGCGCGTATACAGAAAGTCGATCACGGCCTTGCGGTAATGCAGGTACTGCGTGCTCTCCGCCAGTTCGACGCGGCTGCGTGGGCGCGGCAGCTCAATGCTGAGCACTTCGCCAATGGTGGCCGACGGGCCATTGGTCATCATCACGATGCGGTCGCTCAGCAACACCGCCTCGTCGACATCGTGCGTCACCATCACCACCGTGCTCTGGGTGTTGGCCACAATCTGCAGCAGCTCGTCCTGCAGCTTGGCGCGGGTCAGGGCATCGAGCGCGCCAAACGGTTCATCGAGCAGCAGCACCTTGGGCTCCATGGACAGCGCCCGGGCAATGCCGACACGCTGCTTCATGCCGCCCGAGATTTCGCCGGGGCGTTTTTGGCTGGCTGCACTCAAGCCGACCATGGCCAGCACCGCATCGACTCTGGCCTTCAGCTGGGCCTTGCTTTCGGTGGCGGCAAACACGCGCTCCACCGCCAGGTAGACGTTTTCAAAGCAGGTGAGCCAGGGCAGCAGCGAGTGGTTTTGAAACACCACGGCGCGCTCCGGGCCGGGCCCGGCGATCTCGCGGTTGGCGCACAGCAGGGTGCCTTGCGTGGGTGTGGTCAGGCCGGCCATCAGGTTCAGCAGGGTCGACTTGCCGCAGCCGGAGTGGCCAATCAGCGCGACGAACTCGCCCTTGGCGACCGTCAGGTTGACGTTTTGCAGCGCGCAGAACGGACCTTTTTGGGTCTTGAAGGTTTGTGCTACGCCCTGGATTTCGATGTACTTGGTGGTCAGTGATGCATTCATGATTTCACCTCTTCAAACGTAAAAGCGGTAGCCAGTTTGATCAGCGCGTATTCCAGCACGAGGCCGACGATGCCGATGACGAAAATGGCGATGATGATGTTCTTGACGTTGAGGTTGTTCCACTCGTCCCAGACCCAGAAGCCGATGCCGACGCCGCCGGTCAGCATTTCAGCGGCCACGATCACCAGCCAGGCGGTACCGACGGCCAGGCGCACGCCGGTCAGCATGTAGGGCAGCACGGCGGGGAACAGGATCTTGGTGAGAATCTTCCATTCGGACAGGTTGAGCACCTTGGCCACGTTCATGTAGTCGCTGGGCACGCGCTGCACGCCGACCGCGGTGTTGATGACCATGGGCCAGATCGAGCAGATGAAGATGGTCCAGATGGCGGCAGGGTTGGCGCCCTTGAACACCAGCAGGCCGATCGGCAGCCAGGCCAGCGGCGACACCGGGCGCAGCAGGCTGATCAGCGGGTTGAACATGCGCGAGAGGAACTCGAATCGCCCAATCGCGAAACCCGCAGGAATGCCCACCAGCGCCGCGAGGCCAAAGCCCAGCGCCACCCGCTGCAATGAACTCAGTACGTTCCAGCCCACGCCCTGGTCATTCGGCCCCTTGTTGTAGAAAGGATCGCTGAACACGGTGACCGCCTGCCTGAACGTCTCTAGCGGCGAGGGAAAGCCCGAGGTACTGCGGATCGAG
>NZ_JANOAL010000205.1:0-3789 GCF_031411155.1 Polaromonas sp.
TTTTGCCCGGCGGCCAGGGCGGCTTCATAGCCCTCGATCGGCCAGTAGCGCGAGGAATCGGGCGTCAGCACCTCGTCCATCAGGGTCAGCGTGCCGTTTTCATCAAGGCCAAACTCGAACTTGGTGTCGGCAATGATGATGCCCTTGGTCAGCGCAAAGGCGGCTGCCGCCTGGTAGATCTCGATGCTGATTTTTTTGATCTGCGCGGCCAGCGCGGGGCCGACGATTTTTTCGACCTGCGCGTAGCTGATGTTTTCGTCATGCTCGCCGACCTCGGCCTTGGCGGCGGGGGTAAAGATCGGTTCGGGCAGCTGGCTGGCGTTTTTCAGGCCGGCCGGCAGCGGCACACCGCAGACCGACTGGCTTTGCTGGTATTCCTTCCAGCCGCTGCCGGCCAGGTAGCCGCGCACCACGGCCTCGACCGGAATGGGTTTCAGGCGCTTGACCAGCATGGAGCGGCCGGTGACCTGGGGCAACTCGGCTGGCGTCACCACGCTGTCGGGCGACTCGCCGGTCAGGTGATTCGGGCACAGGTGGCCGAGCTTGTCGAACCAGAACAGCGCCATCTGCGTCAGCAGGGCGCCCTTGCCGGGAATCGGCTCGCCCAGAATCACGTCAAACGCGCTCAGGCGGTCGCTGGCCACCATCAGCAGCCGGTCGGTGCCGACGGCATAGTTGTCACGCACCTTGCCACGGGCAAGCAGGGGCAGGGAGGTCAGGGCGGAGGTGTGGAGCGCAGCAGTCATCGCTTGGTGTCTTGGAGACGAAAAAGTGGGTGAAAAGTAGGAAAGCCCGCGCAGCGCTAAGCAGGCACGGGCTTTGAATTATCGCCAATCCGCCGGGAAAGGCCTGGGACAGTTTTCAGTGAACGACTTGCGCCAGCTCGCCCTTGGCATACTGGGCCGCCACGACCTGCAGGCTGTGGCCCTTGATCTTGCTGGCCTGGCCTTCGCAGCCGAACTCGAGGTAGCGCTGCTTGCAGATGGCCTTGGCGGCTTCGCGCGCGGGCTTGAGCCATTCTCTAGCATCGAACTTGTCGGGGTTCTCGGCCAGGAACTTGCGCACTGCGCCGGTCATGGCCAGGCGGATGTCGGTGTCGATGTTGATCTTGCGCACGCCGAACTGGATGGCTTTCTGGATCTCTTCGACCGGCACGCCGTAGGTTTCCTTCATCTTGCCGCCGTACTGGTTGATCTGCGCCAGCAGGTCTTGCGGCACGCTGGATGAGCCGTGCATGACCAGATGGGTATTGGGAATGCGGCGGTGAATCTCCTTGACGCGCTCGATCGCCAGAATGTCGCCGGTGGGCTTGCGCGAGAACTTGTAGGCGCCGTGGCTGGTGCCGATGGCAATCGCCAGCGCGTCAAGCTGGGTCCGCTTGACGAAATCGGCGGCCTGCTCCGGGTCGGTTAGCAGCTGGTCGTGCGTCATGACCGCATCGGTGCCGTGGCCGTCTTCCTTCTCGCCCTGCATGGTTTCGAGGCTGCCGAGGCAGCCGAGCTCGCCCTCGACCGACACGCCGGTGGCGTGGGCCATGTCAACCACCTTGCGGGTGACGTCGACGTTGTAGTCGTAGCTGGCGATGGTCTTGCCGTCGGCTTCGAGGCTGCCGTCCATCATGACCGAGCTGAAACCCAGGCCGATCGCGCCCTGGCAGATGGCCGGGCTCTGGCCGTGGTCCTGGTGCATCACCAGCGGGATGTGCGGATAGGCCTCGACGGCCGCCAGGATCAGGTGCTTGATGAAGGCTTCACCGGCGTACTTGCGCGCGCCGGCGCTGGCCTGCAGGATGACCGGTGCCCCGACCTCGTCGGCGGCGGCCATCACGGCCTGAACCTGCTCCAGGTTGTTGACATTGAAAGCTGGAATGCCGTAGCCGTTAACGGCCGCATGGTCCAGCAGCTCGCGCATCGAAACGAGTGCCATGATCGAATTCCCTGAAAGTTGAAAACCTGTGCAACGGTGGGTGGGTGCGGCTTGGGCTCACAGCGTGGAAGGCTGGCTGGATGGGCTGTAACCGCCACGTAACCGAAGCCCCGATTCTACCGTTTGCGCGAAGCCGGCCGCCTTTAAGGGCCGCTTAAGTCGGTCCGGACTACCCTGCCGGGGCTTAACTTTGGCGCTCACCACCCGGCGCCCCCAGACCCATGACCTCAGCCTGCCGCACCGGGCCAGACCTTGCCCCCGATCTTTTTTTCTGCACCCTGGGCAGCCTGGCGCTGCTGCTGGCCTGGGACCTGTCGGGTCTGGACCTGTGGATGGCGCACTGGTTTGGCTCGGCCAGCGGCTTTGCGCTGCGCTCGCACTGGCTGTGGCAGGGGCTGCTGCACGATGCCATCCGGCCGCTGCCCTGGCTGCTGCAGCTGGCGCTGCTGGCCGCCATTGCACGACCTTTTGGCGCGCTGCGGCAACTGGCTCTGGCGCGGCGCACGCAGCTGGCCCTGACCACCTTCATCGCCCTGCTGCTGGTGTCCACCATCAAGCTGCACAGCCGCAGCAGTTGCCCCTGGGACCTGCAGGAGTTTGGCGGCCCGGCCCATTACGTGTCGCACTGGGCCTGGGGACTGCTGGATGGCGGCGGCGGTGGCTGCTTTCCGGCCGGTCATGCGTCGGCCGGCTTTGCCTTTGTCGGCGGCTTTTTTGCGTTTCGCCACACACTGCCGCGCACCGCCTGGCGCTGGCTGGCCGGCGCGCTGCTGGCCGGCCTGGTGCTCGGTCTGGCGCAGCAGGTGCGCGGCGCCCATTACATGAGCCACACGCTGTGGACGGCCTGGCTGTGCTTTGGCTGCGCGGCGGTCATCGACCAGGTGGTCAGCCAGCTGCTTGCACAAACGCCGTCACGCGCGCCAGCACCGGGGCCCGGCTTCTCAGCACTGAAGCCATAGCCGCCAGCAGCGAGACATGGCCCACGCCGTCGAATAACTCCGATTCCACGCGCACCCCCTGGGCCTTCAGGCGCCGGGCCATGGCCACGGTGCTGCGCTGCGGGTTGACCGAACTGTCCTTGACCGGCGCCAGCAGCAGCGCCGGCGGCGACGCCCTGGACGCATGCGAAAGCGGCTGGCTGTCGGCCGGCGTGGCGGGCCAGTCAAAGGCGACGCGGGTTTGGGCATCGACAATCGGCAAAAAGTCATACGGCCCGGCCAGCCCGATCCAGCCGGCCAGCCGCGACGGTTGCAGCCCCCGGGCCGCCAGCCAGCGCGCGTCGAGCGCGACCATGGCGGCGTTGTAGGCGCCGGCGCTGTGGCCCATGACAAACAGGCGGGCCGGGCTGGCGCCGTAGTCGGCGGCATGGTCAAAGGCCCAGCGCACGGCGCCGGCGCTGTCCTGCACAAAGGCCGGGTAACGAAATGCCGGGCTCAGGCGGTAGTCGGCAATCACGGTGACGATGCCGCGGGAGGCCAGCGCCTCGCCGACAAAGCGGTAGTCGGCGCGCTCGCCCGAGGACCAGCTGCCGCCGTAAAAAAACACCACCAGCGGCGCGTTGCTGACCGGGTCTTTGGGCTGATAGACATCCAGCCGCTGGCGTGCATGCTCGCCATAGGCCAGGCCTTCGGTGCGGCGGTAGCTGTCGGTGGCGACCGTGGCATTGAGCAGATCGACGCCGGAGCAGGCCGTCAGCAGCGCCGGCAGCATGGCAAGAAGGGAACGTCTGGGCAAGTTTGAATCCGGGATGGGCATGGACATTCTTTGTATACGCAGCCAGGCCGCGCCGGGATTCAGACAATGCCGCAAACACCTGTGGGACCGGGATTCCTCTTCACCCCAGCAGGGGCCGCGGAACCGGCT
>NZ_JANOAL010000206.1:0-34719 GCF_031411155.1 Polaromonas sp.
CCTTGTTGAGACCGTCCACCACCGCAATGGTGTTTTCGTCCTGGGCTTTTTGCACCGTCAGCAGCAGGGTGCGCTGGCCGTTGTACAAGGCCAGGCTGTCCAGCTCCTGGGCGCCATCGGCAATGCGCGCCACCTGGTTCACCGTGATGGGCGTGCTGCCCGTGGCGCTGGTTTTTCGCGCCACGATCAGGTTGCCAAAGTCCTCGGGCCGCTTCATGCGGGCGTCGATCTTGACGACACGCTCCTGCGCCAGCGAGCGGACGGCACCCACCGGCAAATCCTGGTTTTCATTGCGCACCGCGCTGACCACCTGCTCGGCCGTGATGCCCAGCGATTCCATGGCCTGCGGCTTGAGGTAGATATTGATTTCACGCTTGCTGCCGCCGACCAGCGTGACCGAGCCCGCGCCACGCACGTTTTCCAGCCGTTTCTTCAAGACCTGGTCGGCCCAGTTGGTGAGTTCGACTGCTGACATGGGTGGCGCTGCCGAAGGGGTCGGGCATTTTTCCGACGGGCCGCCCCTAGAAAAAATAGCCCCCTCGGGGGGCAGCGCAGCACACGCAGTGGCAAGCGTGGGGGCCGGCAACACGGCGACCGACCAGATGGCGCGGCTGGCCGGGTCAAAGCGCAGCACGCGCGGCTCTTTCACCTCGTCCCGAAACAGCGGCCGGATCGCGGCGACTTTTTCACGCACGTCTTCGGCGGCCTTGCGGCCATCGACATAGAGCTGAAACTCGATGATGACGATGGCCTGGCCTTCAAAGCTGCGCGAGGTCAGGCTGCTGATGCCGGCGATCGAGTTGACGCCTTCCTCGATTTTCTTGGTGACTTCGCTTTCAACGATTTCGGGCGAGGCGCCGGGGTAGTCGGCCGTGACCACCACCACCGGAAAATCGATGTTGGGGAGCTGATCGACCTGCATGCGCTGGTAGGAAAACAGCCCCAGCACCACGATGGCCAGCATGACCATGGTGGCGAACACGGGATTTTTAAGGCTGATCTGGGTGAACCACATGGGCGGCGGTTCAGGGTGCGGGTTTGACGGCTGCCGGCGCACCCGCCACAGGCGTGAACCTGACCAGCGTGCCTTCACGCAAGACGCCAATCTGGCCGCGAATCACCAGCGTGTCTTCGGGCAAGCCGGTGAGGGCCAGCACCGGCTCATTGCCCGCCATGCCACGCGCACCCGGCGTGACCGCGCGGTGCACCACCTTGCCGTTTTCAACCGTCTGCACATAGGGCTCGGGCTTGTCGGTGCGCACGCTGCTGACGGGCACCGCCAGCCGCGCACTGCGCGCCGTGCCGAGCGTGCCCTGGGCAAACAGGCCCTGGCGCAGCGGCAGGGCAGAGGCCTGGCCGGGGTTGACCATGCTGAGGTACACCAGCACGCTGCGGCTGCCGGCCTGCGCGCTGGGGTTGATGCGGGCGACCGTGGCGGCCACGGTTTGCGCGCTGCCTTCAATCTGCAACTCGGCGCGCTGGCCCACGCGCACCTCCATGGCGTCGGCGGCGCTCAGGCTGGCTTCAAGTTCAAGCCGGCTCAGGTCCACGATTTCAAGAATCTTGCTGTCCAGCCCGACCCGCTCGCCCGGCTGCGCCAGCCGCTGCGACACCTGGCCGGAAATGGGCGCCTTCAGCACGGTGTCTTCGACCGCCTTGGCGGCAATATCGGTGGCGGCCTGCGCCGCCCGGTGGGTGGATTGCGCGGCATTGAGGCTGGCCAGCGAGGTGTCCAGCGCGGTTTTGGAGATAAAGCCCTGGTCCACCAGCGCCTTGTTGTTGTCGTACTGGCGCTGCGCCATGTCAACCTGGGCCCTGGCCGACTGCGCCTGTTCGCGGGCCTGCCGCACGCGCGACTGGATGTCGCTGGCGTCAATGCGGGCCACGGTCTGGCCGGCCTTGACGAAGTCGCCTTCGCGCAGCGTCAGGCCCTGCAGTTCGCCGGCCACGCGGGCCTTGACCATGGCGGAATTGACCGCTTTCAGCGCGCCGGTCACGGCCAGCCCCTGCGTCACTTCGCGGGTCTGGGCCTTGAACACATCGGTTTCGGCCAGCTCGACCAGGCGCTGGTCTTTGGCGCCACTGGAGGCGGTGGCCATCGCCTGCTGCTGGGCCTGGCGGGCCGACAGCGCGCGCAGCACGCCACCGGCCAGCAGCAGCACGATGAGCAGGGCAACAGCCCATTGAATGCCGCGTTTCATGATCGGCTTGCCTCCGTGCCTGGCGCTGCAGTGGCCGGTGCAGCGCTCAGGCCATAAAGAAGGGTCTGCACCTGCGTGGCAATGTATTGCTTGGGGTCCATGTCAATGTCATTGCGAACGCACACGCCGCTGGAGTGTTTGGACAGCATCAAAAAAATCATCGGGGCGATCACGGTGTAAATCCCGTAGTCCAGATCCATGTTGCGGAACTCCCCGCGCGCCATGCCCCGGCTCAAAATGCGGCGAATCAGGTCCTGCCCCGGCTGTATGACTTCCTGCTGGTAAAAGTCAGCAATCTCCGGAAAATTGCGCGCTTCGCTCATCATCAGCTTGGTAATGCCACATGCCTTGGTGGCGCCCACGCGATCCCACCAGACGTTCATGCAGTAAGTCAGCATGTCGGCGCTGCTGCCTTCAAAACTGGAAAATTCCTCGTTCCATTCCTTGAAGCGGCCCGAAATATTCTCGCGCACCACCGCCTTGAGCAGCTCTTCCTTGCTCTGGAAATACAGAAACAGCGTGCCCTTGGACACCCCCGCGCGCGCCGCGACTTCCTCGACCCGGGTGGCGGCAAAGCCTTTTTCCACAAACAGGTCGAGCGCCGCGTCCAGCAGTTCGCCGGGGCGCGCCTCCTTGCGCCGCTCGCGCTTGGCGGCGATGGCCGGGTTGTCGGGGCCGGTGGGGCAGAAGAATTTGGAGAGTGACATGATTAATGACCGATTGGTTATTAATGTAGCGTCTTACTTCCAGGCCGTCAAGAACCGGGCAAGCGGCGAATCAGCCTGAATTAAGGCGAGCTGCGGCGGCCACCGCCAGGCCCAGCCATTCGCGCAGCACCTGCTGCGAGGCCAGCAGGCCCGAGGCCGAGGGCATCCACTCCAGCACGGGGCTTTCCAGGGGCAGCACAAAGCCCATGGGCGCGGGTGTCACCGTCAGGCCGGCCGATGCAAACGCGGCGACCGAGCGCGGCATGTGCCAGGCATCGGTCACCAGGGCAATCCGCCGCACCCCATCGCGCTGCAGCAGCGGCGCCAGCAGGCGGGCATTGCCGGCCGTGTCGCGCGACTCTGACTCCAGCCAGCGCAGTGTCATGCCGTAGTCCTGCCCGGCCACACGGCTGGCCACCTCGGCCTCCGATTCGGCCTGCGCTGGATTGGCCGCCCAGCCCAGGCCGCCGCTAAAGGCCAGCGGCAAGCCCGATTGCCTGGCCAGCCAGATGCCGTAGCGCAGGCGGGCGGCCGTGTTGACGCGGGGCTGGGGGCTGCCGTATTCGGGCGCTTGCGGCAGCACACCGCCGCCCAGCACGACGATGGCCTGGGCCCGGCTGGCCTTGAGCGCCGCCACAGGCAGCGGCGGGTACTGTGTGAGGATGTTGCGCGCCAGCCACACCGCCGTGCCATGACAACTCAGCAGCCCCAGCAGCGCCAGTGACACCCCCACCAGCGCCAGGCCGCCGCGTTTGTGGTTGACGGCCAGCAGCCAGCCCAGCGCCGCCAGCAGCAGCAGCCCCAGCGGCGGCAGCACCAGCAGGGTCAGCAATGGTTTCAGTGCGCCAACATCCATCAGACGCTATCAAAACAATAGCTGAATGCGCACGTTCTATAAGGGCTAGCGCCGTAAAACATCAATAAAAAGCCTGCAAACCGGTCTGTGCGCGGCCCAGGATCAGCGCATGCACATCGTGCGTGCCCTCGTAGGTGTTGACGGTTTCCAGGTTGATCATGTGGCGAATCACATGGTACTCGTCATGAATGCCGTTGCCGCCGTGCATGTCGCGCGCCATGCGGGCAATGTCGAGCGACTTGCCGCAACTGTTGCGCTTGATCAGCGAAATCATCTCGGGCACGGCCCGGTCTTCGTCCATCAGCCGGCCGACGCGCAGGCAGGCCTGCAGGCCCAACGTGATTTCGGTCTGCATGTCGGCCAGTTTCTTTTGAATCAGCTGGTTTTGGGCGAGGGGGCGGCCAAACTGCTGGCGGTCCATCGTGTACTGGCGGGCGCGGAACCAGCAGTCTTCGGCCGCGCCCAAAGCGCCCCAGGCAATGCCGTAGCGCGCCTTGTTCAGGCAGCCAAACGGGCCCTTCAGGCCGCTCACATTGGGCAGCAGGTTTTCGGCCGGCACAAACACGTCGTCCATCACGATCTCGCCGGTGATGCTGGCGCGAAGACTCATCTTGCCTTCGATCTTGGGGGCGGAAAGGCCCTTCATGCCTTTTTCGAGCACGAAGCCGCGAATGGCTTCCTGGCCGCCGACCTTGCCGTCAGCGTCTTCGAGCTTGGCCCAGACCACGAACACGTCGGCGATCGGGCTGTTGGTGATCCACATCTTGCTGCCCTTGACGAGGTAGCCGCCATCGACCGGCTTGGCGCGCGTCAGCATGCTGGCCGGGTCCGAGCCGTGATTCGGTTCGGTCAGGCCGAAGCAGCCGACCCACTCGCCGGTGGCCAGCTTGGGCAGGTATTTTTGCCGCTGCGCTTCGTTGCCGTAGGCGTTGATCGGGTGCATGACCAGCGAGCTTTGCACGCTGATGGCGCTGCGGTAGCCGCTGTCGACGCGCTCCACTTCGCGCGCCACCAGGCCATAGCTCACGTAATTCAGGCCGGCGCAGCCATAGCCTTCAATGGTCGAGCCCAGGAAACCCATGGCGCCGGCCTCGTTCATGATCTCGCGGTCAAATTTTTCATGGCGTGCCGCCATCAACACGCGCGGTTGCAGTTTTGCCTGGCAGAAGTCATGGGCGGCCGCAACGATGGCGCGCTCGTCGTCGCTGAGTTGCTCCATCAGAAAAAACGGGTCTTCCCAGTTGAATTTGGTTTTCATGGCAGGTGTCCTTGGGGTGATTGGCACAGTGTAGGGAGTGTAGGAGGGGGCGGGTCTCAGCCCCTATTGTTTGGCAAGCATCAATAGTTGTCTAATATAGAAAATCGATTCAACGATACATTATTTGTATTTATGGAATTCCGCCACCTGCGCTACTTTCTGGTCTTGGCCGAAGAACTGCACTTTGGCCGGGCCGCGCGTCGGCTGTCGATTTCGCAGCCGCCGCTGTCGCTCAACATCCAGCAACTCGAGGCCTCGGTCGGTGCCCGGCTGTTCACCCGCAGCAGCAAGCAAGTCGTCCTGACGGCCGCCGGGCTGGCTTTTGTGCCATCGGCGCGCGCGTTGCTGGACCAGGCCGCCCAAGCCGCCAGCCACGCCCGCGACGTGGGCCAGGGCATGGCCGGAAGCCTGAGCATAGGCTTTGCCGGCACCCTGCTGTACAGCGGCCTGCCGCGCATTCTGGCGCGCTTTCAGGCCGAGCACCCCTTGCTGCGCGTGATGCTGAAAGAGCTGAGTTCGAGCGAGCAACTGGTGGAGCTGGCCCATGACCGGCTCGACCTTGGCTTTGCGCACACCACCCGCGTGCCGCCCGAGCTGAGCCAGATTCTGGTCGCCAGCCAGGCCTTTGTCTGCTGCCTGCCCGCCGTCCATGCGCTGGCCGGTGAGCGCTTGCTATCGCTCAAGCGCCTGCAGGGCGAGCCGTTTGCGGTGGTGTCACGCGCCGTATCGCCCGACTACCACGAGCGGATTTTGACGATTTGCAGCGACGCCGGCTTTTACCCCGAAATCCGCTACGAGCTGCGGCATTGGCTCAGCGTGGTGTCGCTGGTGTCGCAGGGCATGGGCGTGGCGCTGGTGCCGGCGGCGCTGCAGCAGTCGGCGCTGGCGGGTGCCGCCTTTGTGCCGCTGGACACGGTCACCACGCCGTATGAAACGCACTGCCTCTGGAAAACCGCGCACGACCATGCGGCCCTGACGGCCTTTGTCGGCGCGGTGCAGTCGGCCAGCGGCAGAGCGGCATGAAGGCTTGAAAACAGCGCGCGGGAACCGATCTGCATGCCACGAGTCAACCTGACAACCAAGGAACCCCATCATGAGCGAATTGCAAACCATCACCCTGGGCGGCGGCTGCTTCTGGTGTACCGAGGCGGTGTACGTCAAGGTGCGCGGCGTCACCGATGTCGAATCGGGCTACAGCAACGGCCAGGCGGCCCGGCCCAGCTATGAAGACGTCTGCAGCGGCCGCACCGGCAGCAATGAGGTCGTCAAACTGAGCTACGACCCGGCCCAGATCACGCTGAACCAGATTCTTGAAATCTTTTTCGTGATTCACGACCCGACCACCTTGAACCGCCAGGGCAATGACGCCGGCACGCAGTACCGCAGCGGCATTTACTATTCAACGCCCGAGCAAAAACAGGTGGCCGACGACATGATTCGCCAGATGAGCCAGGACAAGCTGTTCGGCCAGCCCATCGTCACCGAGGTGCTGCCGCTGGCCAACTACTGGCCGGCCGAGGCCTACCACCAGGATTATTTTGAGAAGAACCCGAACCAGGGCTATTGCATGGCCGTGGCCGGCCCCAAGGTGGCGAAATTCCGCAAGACTTTCACCTCACTGGTGAAGGACTGAGGCTGGGCGCGGGTGGGTGTATGCTATAAAAAGCATAGCTGCATACGCCTATTCTGCCAAGGCTGTAGCTGTTTTTTGCCTTGAAACGGCGGTTTTGACGGGTTTCTGGCCTTCAATCTGGCCGCCCGCCCCGCCTTCAGGCGCGCTGCTGCGCAAAGTAAAACCACTCCTGGCCCACCTCGCCATGCGGGTTGGGAAACACCACAAAGCCGTCGGCCGGGGCAGTGACCGGCTCGCCACCCTGGCGCACGCCAATCAGCTCACCGCCCTTGACCGCGTCAAAGCTGTTCCAGTCGCGGCTGAACCGGTCGCCCGCATGCTGGCGGTCGGTCACATCGACCAGCCGCAGGATTTCCCGGTCCATGGGCACCGGCGCGAGTGGCCGTGAATTGAGGCCCAGCAGCGCCAGCGTCTGCAAAATCGCGTGCCTGGCCACCTGCACCGCCTCGGGGGCATCGTGCTGGCCGCATTCCAACGTCACGCCATAGCCGCCGCGTGAGCGCATGTATTCGGTGGTGCCCACGCCGTAGTTGGGGTTGGTCATCAGGATTTGGTCGTCACGGTCTGCGTTTGGGGTGGGGGCCGCGGCACGTCGCTGCACGCCGAGCGCATAGGTTTCCAGCCAGCCTTCCACAATGCGGTGCGGCCCGGTGTGCAGGGCCAGCTGCATTTCTTCCGCCGCCCTGGCAAACGGCTCCAGCGTGCCCCGGTTGTCTTGCGGGCCAATCATGACGAACGGCGCGCCGCCGGTGTGAAACGAATGCAGATCGAGCAGCGCGTCATGCGCGTCCAGCAGCGGACACAGCACATTGGCAATCCGGTCCTCAAAATCCTGCGGAATCGCGCTCGGCGCCATGTTGCGGTTCAGGTTGCGCTCACCGGTGCGTTGCCCAAGCTGGTAGGCCAGCGGGTTGGTCACCGGCACCAGCGTCAGCGTGCCGCGCTCTATGGCCAACGCGCCGCTGTCGAGCTCTGCAATCAGCTGCGCAATCGCCCGGGCCCCGCACACCTCGTTGCCATGCACCGCACCCAGCACCAGCAGGCGCGGCCCGGGCGCCAGGCCGTGGTAGGTGAGGGTGCGCAGCTGGGTGGGGCGCTGATCGGCTGACCTGAACGCGGCAAGGGTGGAGTTGGTCATGGTGAGTCCGCCTGAAGCCAGGCTGCAAGGCTACGGTTGCCAAGAAAACAAAGCACCAGTTTAGGCCTTGTTCTGGCAATCTTTCGCGTCCGGCGCACGGGCTGTGCACGGGCCTGGGCGCTACGGCGCACAAGCTAAGATTGCGCGATGAATCAGCTGGTCTTTTTGTCCCTGGCGCCGGTGGTCTTGCTGATTGCTATTGGTTTTGTAGCGGGTCGTGCCGGCTGGATAAGGGCTGGCGCCATCAAGGACCTTTCAAACCTGGTTTTTCTGCTGCTCACGCCGGCCCTGCTGTTTCGCACCATGAGCCGGGTGCGCGTCGAGCAGCTCGACTTCAAGCCGGTGGCGGCTTACTTTCTGGCCGTCATGATGTTGTTTGGCGCCACCCTGCTGGTGCAGGGCTTTAACCGCCGCGCCGCCGTGCTGGCGCTGGCCACTACTTTTTCCAACACCGTGATGATTGGCATTGCGCTGGTCGGGCTGATGTACGGCGCGCCCGGCCTGGTGACGCTGTTCACACTGGTGTCGGTGCATTCGCTGGTGCTGCTGACCAGCGCAACGGTGGTGCTGGAGCTGGCGGTGGCGCAAGAGCAGAAGCCGGGCTCATCCGATGAGGCCAGCGCCGCTGCTCCCCGGCACGCCTTGGCAACCGTCTTGATGGCCGTGAAAAACGCGATCCTGCATCCCGTGCCGCTGCCCATCATCGCCGGCCTGCTGTTTGCGCAGACCGGGCTGGTGATTCCGGCCGTGATCGACAAACCGCTGGAGCTGCTGGCCAATGCCTTTGGCCCGCTGGCGCTGGTACTGGTGGGTGTGACGCTGGCCAACACGCCGGTGGGCCGGCATTGGCACCAGGCGCTGGTACTGGCCAGCGTCAAGAACCTGCTGCATCCGCTGCTGGTGTTTGGCCTGTGCCGCCTGCTCGGTGTGACGGGGTTGCCGATGACGGTCATGGTGGTGGCCGCGGCCCTGCCGATTGGCGCCAATGTGTTTTTGTTTTCGCAGCGCTACCAGGTGGCCGAAGAGCTGGTGACCGCCAGCGTGGCGGTGTCGACCGCGCTGGCGCTGCTGAGCCTGACGCTGGTGTTGCTGCTGGTCGGCCATGCCGTTTGATCCGAAAGAGCCCCGATGCCAGTTCTTCAATCCCTGCAATCGCTGCCGGTGTCGGCGCGGGCCATTGGCCTGTTGCTGCTGTCCAATGTGTTCATGACCTTTGCCTGGTACCGTCACCTGAAAAACCTGGCTTTCATCTTCCGCGGCGCCTGATCAAGCGCCTCTTCAACCAAGCGGGGGCCGCGGGACCGGCTTAGCCGGACCGCAGGCGCAGCGGTCCCCTCGGGGGGCAGGAAGCGACACGCTCGTAGCGCGACCGTGAGGGCCGGGTAAACTCCCGGCAGTCACAAAACCGTCTTATTGCAGACCTATTCCCAGAGGATTCACCATGCTGTTTGGCAAATTGCTGCCGCGCGAAGGCAATTTCTTTCAAATGTTCAATCAGCATGCGGACCGCATCGTGGAGGCGGCCCACGCCTTCTCCAAGCTGGTGGCCAACTACAGCGATGTGCAAAAGCGCGAAGCCTTCAACCGCGAGGTGGACAACGCCGAACGGGCCGCTGACCGCATTACCCACGAGGTCAACCGCGCGCTGCACAAAACCTTCATCACCCCGATCGACCGTGACCAGATCCACAAGCTGATCAATACCATGGACGACGTGGCCGACCTGATTCAGGACTCCGCCGAAACCATGGCGCTGTACGACGTGCGCCACATGACGGACGACATCGTGCGGCTGACCGACTTGAGCGTCAAGTGCTGCGAGCGCCTGAAGGACGCGGTGGGAATGATTGAAAAGGTCAACGACGCGGCCACCGCCGAGGCGGCCCTGAAAACCTGCGAGGAAATTGACCGGCTCGAATCCGACGCCGACCGCGTCATGCGCTCGGCCATGAGCCGGCTGTTTCGCGAGGAGCCCGACGTGCGCGAGGTCATCAAGCTCAAGGCGGTTTATGAGTTGCTGGAAACCATTACCGACAAGTGCGAGGACGTGGCCAATCTGATCGAGGGCATCGTCCTCGAAAATTCCTGAACGCGGGTTGCTGATCATGCAAACCGTACAGACCACTCTCTGGGTGGTGGCCCTGCTCGTATTTCTGGCGATTGCCTTTGACTTCATGAACGGCTTTCATGATGCGGCCAACTCGATCGCCACGGTGGTGTCGACCGGCGTGCTCAAGCCTGTCCATGCCGTGGTGTTTGCCGCGGCCTTCAACCTGATTGCGATTTTCATCTTCCATTTGAGCGTGGCCGCCACCGTGGGCAAGGGCATTGTGCAGCCCGGCGTGGTCGATACCCACGTCGTGTTTGGCGCGCTGACGGGGGCCATTACCTGGAACTTCCTGACCTGGTATTACGGTATTCCGAGCAGCTCGTCGCACGCGTTGATTGGCGGCATTGTCGGGGCCGTGATTGCCAAGGCTGGCGCCCATGCGCTGGTGTCCGGCGGCATTCTGAAGACGGTCGCTTTTATTTTTATTTCACCGGTGCTGGGTTTCCTGCTGGGCTCGCTGATGATGGTGCTGGTGGCGTGGGTCTGCCGGCGCGCCACGCCGTCCAAGGTTGACCGCTGGTTTCGCCGCCTGCAACTGGTCTCGGCCGGCGCCTACAGCCTGGGTCACGGCGGCAACGATGCGCAAAAAACCATCGGCATCATCTGGATGCTGCTGATCGCCACCGGCTATGCCTCGGCCGGCGACGCATCGCCCCCGACCTGGACCATTGTGAGCTGCTACACGGCGATAGCGGCGGGCACCATGTTTGGCGGCTGGCGCATCGTCAAAACCATGGGCCAGAAGATCACTAAGCTCAAGCCCGTCGGCGGTTTTTGCGCGGAAACCGGCGGCGCCTTGACGCTCTTTCTGGCGACCGGGCTGGGCATACCGGTCTCCACCACCCACACTATCACCGGTGCGATTGTGGGCGTGGGCTCTACCCAGCGTGCCTCGGCCGTGCGCTGGGGCGTGGCCGGCAACATCGTCTGGGCCTGGATTTTTACCATTCCCGCATCGGCCTTTGTGGCAGCGATTGGCTACTGGGTCAGCTTGCAACTCTTCTGACCGGCTTGGCCGGACCGCGGGCGTGCGGGCATGTCTTTTCAAGTAGGGGCCGCGGGACTGGCTTTGCCAGACCGCAGGCGCAGCGGCCCCCTCGGGGGGGCAGGGAGCGACACGCAGTGCGCGACCGTGGGGGCCTACTGTGAAATCTTGCGCGCTTCCTCGACCTGATATTCAAAGTAGCGCTGAAAGCTGAACACAATGCTCGACATCAGCGCAATGGTGCCGAACAGCAGGGCAAACACCACGGCGCCTATGGTCAGCCAGTTGGTGTGGCCCGCCGCCGCTTCGGGGGTTTGAGGGTTGTAGCGCGCATTCCACTTTTCAGGCGTCATCAAGCCGTAGTAAATCGCGGTCAACGCAGTCGCCGCCAGCGTAAAACCCAGCAGCGGAATCAAGACCCAGGCCAACTGGTCGTCCTGACCATACAGGCGCACGCGCTCCACCCCCCACCAGCCCAGCGCCGCCACCATGGGGTGCACCCAGGCCCACAGGTCGGTCAGGCCAAACAGGTAAAGGCGGTGCAGGCCCAACTGGCCGGTGATGAGGGCCAGCCAAGCGGCGGCGGTCTTGTTTTTGGGTGATTGCATTGCCGCGATTATGGGGCGGGGGCTTCGAGCGGCGGCTGGGTGTCGCCGTGTCCCAATGTTTTTTGCATGATCACGATGTCGCGCCAGGCGCCGTGTTTCCAGCCGCAGGATTCGACAACCCCGACCTGGGTGAAGCCCAGCGCCAGATGCACTCCGACCGAGCCGGCATTGGCCGAATCGCCAATCACCGCCATCACCTTGCGCACGCCCACCGCTTCGCAGCGGGCCAGCAATTCGGTCAGCAGCGCGCGGCCCAGGCCCTTGCGGTGCAGATCCGGCGCCAGGTAAATCGAGTCTTCCACCGAGAAGCGGTAGGCCGGTCGCGGCTTGAACCAGTTGCCGTAGGCAAAGCCTGCGATCTTGCCCTCATCCTCGGCCACCAGGTAGGGCAGGCCCTTGGCCAGCACGTCGGCGCGGCGGGCCGCCATGTCGGTCACGCCGGGTGGCTCGGTTTCAAACGTGCCGGTGCCGTGCAGCACATGGTGGGCGTAGATGGCGGTGATGGCGGGCAGGTCTTCGTCGCGGCTGGGGCGTATCAAGGGCATGGGGAAGCATCGGTGGGGAAGAAGCCCTGATTTTCAGGCAAAAACAGGGCGCAACCCGCCGGCGGGCTATAATCTGCGGCTTTGCAGCATTTCGCTGGCCGGGTGGCCATGTCGTGTGTCTCAAGCGCTGCAGGAATATTTGGGGTGTCTCATCACTTTGATGCCCCGCCACCCAAAGGATAAATCATGGTCGTCATTCGACTTTCTCGCGGCGGTTCCAAGCACCGTCCCTTCTTCAATATCGTTGTGGCGGACAAACGCGTTCGCCGCGACGGCCGTTTCATCGAGCGCATCGGGTTTTACAACCCGATTGCCAAGGGCGGCGAAGAAGGCCTGCGCATTGCGCAAGACCGCCTGACCCACTGGGTCGGTGTGGGCGCCCAGGCGTCCCCCACCGTGCTGCGCCTGATCAAGCAGGGCGCCACCAAGGCGGCTGCCTGATTTTTCAGCAGTTTTGATGCAGCCCGCCCTTCAGACGTCCGCAGGTCTGGCCCCTTCAAGCCTGCCTGACGACGCCATCGAAGTCGGGCGCATCCTGGATGCCTGGGGTGTCAAGGGCTGGATCAAGATCCTGCCCCACAGCTCGGCACCAGAGGCCTTGTTCTCGGCCACATCCTGGTTTCTCCAGGCGCCAGAGGCGAAGTTCCGGCCCGGCTTCAACGCCTTTTCGGGCACGGTTTCGCTGCAACTGGACGAAGTCAAAACCCATTCCGATTCCATCGTCGCCAAGGCCCGGGGCCTGGACGACCGCACCGCGGCCGAAGCCTTGCGCGGTGCGCGTATCTTTTTGCCGCGCAGCAGCTTTCCGGCAGCGTCGAAGGACGAGTATTACTGGGTCGACCTGATTGGCCTGAACGTGGTCAACCGCGAAGGCGTGGCCCTGGGCTGCGTGCGCGACCTGATGGCGACCGGCCCGCATTCGGTGCTGTGCGTTGAGTACCCCCAGACCGCGGAAGACGGCAGCGTCACCACGGCCGAGCGCATGATTCCCTTTGTCTCGGTCTATGTCGATGCGGTGGACATTGCCGGCAAGTCGATCACCGTTGACTGGCAGCCGGACTACTGAGGCCGCCAGCATCTCGGGGCGACTAGCCCTGAGGCATCCGACAGGCGCAAAATAGCGCATTAGGCGGTTACTCCATGCGTTTCGATGTCATCACCCTTTTCCCCGAACTGTTTGCGCCGTTTTTGACCAGCGGCGTGACCCGCCGCGCCTACGAATCGGGCCTGGTCGAGGTCAGGCTCTGGAACCCCCGCGATTTTGCCGAGGGCAACTACCGCCGCGTCGATGACCGGCCGTTTGGCGGCGGCCCCGGCATGGTGATGATGGCCGAGCCGCTGACGCTGTGCCTTGAAACCATACAGGCTGAGCGCGCCGCTGCGAGCGCCGCGCGCGTGCCCACGGTTCTCTTTTCCCCCATCGGCCAGGCGCTCACCCACAGCGGCGTGCAGGCCTGGTCCGCCAGCCCGGGGGCGGTGCTGATTTGCGGCCGTTATGAAGGCCTGGACCAGCGCTTCATTGACGCGCATGTCGATCAGCAGGTCAGCCTGGGTGATTTTGTGCTGTCGGGCGGTGAAATTGCCGCCATGGCCCTGCTCGATGCGGTGGCCCGGTTGCAGCCCGGTGTGCTCAATGACGAGGGCAGCCACCAGCTGGACAGCTTCAACCCGGCGCTGGACGGCCTGCTGGATTGCCCGCATTACACCCGGCCCGAAGCCTGGCGCGGCCAGCCGGTGCCGCCCAATTTGCTGTCGGGCAACCACGCCCATATTGAACGCTGGCGGCGCGAGCAGCGGCTGGCCCTGACCCAGCGCCTGCGCCCCGAACTGGTGGAAAAAGCGCGGGCGGCCGGCCAGCTGAGTGCCGGCGACGAGGCTTTTCTGGACGATTTGATCGAAGACCCGGAGCAGGACGCCTAGGGTTTTCTGCGCGTTTGCTATAATCGTGGGCTTTTCGGTCCTCTGGCGGCCACCGCGACCATCTGATTGGTCTCCGGATCAATCCATGGATTTGCGGTCTTTAGCGTAGCGCGTGCATGAACGAAAAAGTTTGATGGAAAAATTATGAATCTGATCCAGACTCTTGAGCAGGAAGAAATTGCCCGCCTGAACAAAACCATTCCTGTTTATGCCCCTGGCGATACCGTCATCGTGAGCGTGAACGTGGTTGAGGGAACCCGCAAACGTGTGCAGGCTTTTGAAGGTGTCGTGATTGCCAAGCGCAACCGCGGCCTGAACTCCAGCTTCATCGTTCGCAAAATCTCCAATGGCGAAGGCGTCGAGCGTACCTTCCAGGTTTACAGCCCGCTGATCGCCAAGATCGAAGTCAAACGCCGTGGTGACGTGCGCCGTGCCAAGTTGTACTACCTGCGTAGCCGCAGCGGAAAATCCGCGCGTATCAAGGAAAAACTGGGCGCCAAGGCTGCCTAACACCCAGCTTCTTGCCCGAAAAGCCGCTCTCCGAAGCGGCTTTTTTTATGTCTGCTACGCTTTACTCTTGCAGCCGCCGACCATGAACTCCTCCAGGCCCTTGCCCAAATTTGATCCGCGCAGCATTCCGGTGCTGGGCATTGATGATCACCTGGCCGGCGTGGCGCTGGAGCGGCTCTTGCCCCAGGCGCTGCGCGACCGATTTCGGCATCCGCCAATCTGGATGCCCGAGCACAGCGTGGAAAAGAAGTTTACCGACCGCCAGCCCGCGCTGGCGGCCGTGCTGCTGCCGCTGGTGATGCGCGACGAGCTGACCCTGCTGCTGACCGAGCGCACCGACAACCTGTCGACCCACTCGGGCCAGATTGCCTTTCCGGGCGGGCGCACCGATGAGTCTGACCACGATGCGGTCGACACCGCGCTGCGCGAGGCAGAGGAGGAAATCGGCTTGCCGCGCGGCCATGTGGAGGTGCTGGGCACCCTGCCGACCTATGTCACCGGCACCGCCTTCATCATCACGCCGGTGGTGGCGCTGGTTAAACCCGGCTTTGAATTGCAGCCCAACCCCGGCGAGGTGGCCGATGTGTTTGAGGTGCCGCTCGGCTATCTGATGAACCCGGCCCATCACCGCCGCCATGAGTTTGAATTTGAGGGCGTAATCCGGCAGTGGCTCTCCATGCCCTACACCGACCCGGTGCTGCAGGTCGATGCCGGGCAAGCGCGTGAGCGCTACATCTGGGGCGCCACGGCCGGCATGCTGCGCAACCTCTACCGCTTTCTGAGCGCCTGAGGCGCCCCGGGGGCGGCGAGTCTCTGTGCGAGTTTCAAGCCAGCAGGGGCTGGGGACCGGCTCCGCCGGACCGCAGGCGCAGCGGCCCCCTCGGGGGGCAGGGAGCGACACGCAGTGCGCGACCGTGGGGGCAGTATGATTCCCGCATGAGCTTTTTTGCCGTCTTGTTTGCCCTCCTGATCGAGCAGGCCCGGCCGCTGGCCCGCGGCAACTGGGTTCATGCCAGCTTCCGCGCCTGGGCGCGCTGGGCCAACCGCAGTCTGGACGCCGGCAAGCCCTCCCACGGATGGATTGCCTGGACGGTGGCGGTGTTGGGGCCGGCGCTGGCCACGCTGCTGATTCATTGGCTGCTCTGGAGCGTGAGCCCGCTGCTGGCCTTTGTCTGGAGCGTTGCCATGCTGTACGTCACGCTGGGCTTTCGGCAGTTCAGCCACTATTTCACCGACATTCGCGACGCGCTCGACGAAGGCGACGAGACCGCCGCGCGCGAGTTGCTGGCCCAGTGGCGCCAGGTCGATGCCAGTGAATTGCCGCGCAGCGAAATCGTGCGCCATGTGATCGAGTATTCGGTGCTTGCCGCCCATCGTCATGTGTTTGGCGTGCTGGGCTGGTTCTCGGTGCTGGCTGCGCTGGGGCTGGGGCCGGCGGGCGCGGTGTTCTACCGCATGGCTGAATTTGTGTCGCGCTACTGGGTTTACAAAAGCAAGTCGGCTGCCGCCGCTACCGAGGGCGCGAGCCCGGCGCTGCAACAGGCCGCCGCACGCGCCTGGGGCGTCATTGATTTCGTGCCTGCCCGAGTCACCTCGCTGGGCTTTGCCGTGGTCGGGAGCTTTGAGGACGCGATCGATGCCTGGCGCCACTACACCCAGCGTTTCGCCGACACGGCGCCCGCAGCGGCGCAAAACCGCAACGACGGCATCATTCTGGCCGCCACCTCGGGCGCGGTGAATGTGCGCCTGGGCGGCGGCGCGCTCAGGCCAGCCAGCCGGCCCCAGTTTGCGCCCGATGCGTCCCAGGGTTTTTCGGCCGGTGGCGTGGAGGTGGAAGAACCCGGCGCCTCAGAAGCCACGCCGGGCCGCGAGCCCGAGGTGGCGCATTTGCGCAGCATCGTCGGGCTGGTGTGGCGCTCGGTGGTGCTGTGGATGGTGCTGCTGGCGCTCTTGACGCTGGCGCGATTGCTCGGCTGAGCACCCGCGCTTCAGTACCGCGTCTGCGACAGCTCGGCAAACAGTTCGCTATATAAACGATAGCGGCTAGCGCTTATTCCGCCTGGGCCAGAGGCAGAATTGACCTCTGAAATGACGCCGCAGCCGGGTTCGTGCAGGTGCGTGCAGTTGTAGAACTTGCAGTCCTGCGCATGCGCTTTCAGGTCGGGCATCAGGCCGGCCAGTTGGGTCGGCTCAATATGGTGCAGGCCAAACTCCTGAAAACCGGGCGAGTCGATCAGGGCCGTGGTTCTGGCCTCGTCGATCCAGTACAGCGTGGTGCTGGTGGTGGTGTGCTTGCCCGAGTTCAGCGCCTGCGAAATCTCGGCCGTCAGCACCCGCGCGCCGGGCACCAGCAGATTGGTCAGGCTGCTTTTTCCGGCGCCCGAAGGGCCCAGCACCAGGGTTTTTTTGCCCTGCAGCAGCGCCAGCAATTCGGTGGTCTGCGCGTCATTGGCGCTGGCCGGCGTCGCTTTGGGCTTGATGGCCAGCGGCAGCATGGGGTAGCCCATGGCGCGGTAGGGCGCCAGTTTGGTCCAGGCGCGGCCAAAGGGCTCGGTCAAATCGCTTTTGTTCAGCGCAATGATGGGCGTGATGCGCTCGGCTTCGGCGGCAATCAGCGCGCGCGTCAGCTGGCTCTCCGAAAACTCGGGCTCTGCGGCGATCAGGATCAGTACCTGGTCCAGGTTGGCGGCAAAGGACTTGGTGCGCATCTCGTCCTGGCGGTAAAACAGGTTGCTGCGGGCCTCGATCTTTTCAATCGTGCCCTCGTCCTGCGAGGGCAGCCAGCGGATGCGGTCGCCGACCACGGCCTGGCTTTTCTTGCCGCGCGGGTGGCAGATCAGGCGCTCGCCGGCAGGTGTTTCGACCAGCACATGGCGGCCAAAGCCGGCCACCACCAGGCCGGGCAGGGTGCCAGAGACCGGCGCGGCCCCAGGGCGAGTCGGTTTGCTCAAGCCAGCAGGGCGTCAACCTTGGACGCGCAGAAAAAATCGCTGACCGAAATACCGCTCACATCATGCGTGTTGAAACGGACCGTGCACTTGCCGTAGCTCACCGCGAGGTCGGGGTGATGGTCTTCGGCATTGGCGATGAAGGCCAGCGCGTTCACAAAACCGATGGTCTCGTGGAAGTTTTTAAAGCTGAAGGTTTTCTCCAGCGCGCCGTCCATCAGGCGCCAGCCCAGCGCCTGCTCGCCATTGAGCTGGCTCAGTTGCGTGACGATTTCGGTGGCGCTCAGGGCGCGGCGGTTTTGATGAATGGGGTTGCTCATGCGGATGCGCCGTGGGCGGTTGGTAAAAGCGGGGTCATGCGGCTCAGCCGCTCGGAAGCGGGTGGGTGCGTGTAATAAAACTTCACAAACACCGGGTCGGGCGTGAGGGTGCTGGCGTTGTCCTGGTAGAGCTTGAGCAGCGCGCTTTGCAAGTCCTTGCCGTCGGTTTTCGACACCGCATAGGCGTCGGCCTCGAACTCATGCTTGCGCGAGAACCAGGCCAGCAGCGGCGAGACAAAAAAGCTGAACAGCGGCACCACCAGCATGAACAGCAGCAGGGCCAGCGCGTCGTTGGCACCCGCCAGGCTAGGCCGCACACCGAGTCCGGTGTAAAACCAGGTTTGCGAGGACAGCCAGCCCAGCAGTGCAAAGCCGGCCAGGCTCATGGCAAACATCGAGACGATGCGCTTGAGGATGTGCTTGTGCTTGAAGTGGCCCAGCTCATGCGCCAGCACCGCGTCCACCTCGCCGGGGCTGAGCTGGTTGAGCAGGGTGTCGTAAAACACCACGCGCTTGGCGGCGCCAAAGCCGGTGAAATAGGCATTGGCGTGCGCCGAGCGCTTGCTGCCATCCATCACGAACAGGCCCTTGGCCGCAAACCCGCAACGCTGCATCAGCGCCGTCACGCGGGCTTTCAGGGCCTCGTCGTCGAGCGGCTTGAATTTGTTGAAAAGCGGCGCAATGACCGTGGGGTAGAGCACCAGCACCAGCAGGTTAAAACCCATCCAGACAGCCCAGGCCCAAAGCCACCACAGGCTGCCGGCGCTGCCCATCAGCCACAGAATCAGCGCCACGATGGGCAGGCCGATGACCAGGCCGACCAGGGTCGATTTCACCAGGTCAGCCAGCCAGAGCCTGAACGTCATTTTGTTGAAGCCAAAGCGCTCTTCAATGCGGAAGGTGCTGTACAGCGTAAAGGGTAAATCCAGCGCGCCGCTGATGAGGCCAAAAGCCGCCAGCAGGGCCAGTTGCGGCACCAGGCTGCCGTAGGCCGCCAGGCCTGAATTCATCAGCGCCTGGTTCAGCGCGTCAATGCCGCCCAGCAGCGTCCAGGCCAGCAGCAAGGCGGCGCCGAACGCGGTTTGCAGCATGCCAAAGCGCGCCTTGGCGACGGTGTAGTCGGCCGCTTTCTGGTGCGCCTGCAGCGAAATGGTGGCGGCAAACGCCGCCGGCACCTGGTCCCGGTGTGCGGCCACATGCCGAATCTGGCGCGACGCCAGGTAGAACTTGGCCAGCAGGCCCAGCACCAGCAGGGCGGCGAACACCAGGGTAAAAACAAGGGAAAGGTCGGGAGAATTGGCCATCATGGGTGGCAGTTTAGGCTATCGGCGAGAATCGCAAGATGCCCGAAATTGAACCCCTACTGAAAAAATCAGACCAGAACCTGGTCTGGATCGACTGCGAAATGACCGGTCTGGACCCTGAAAAAGAACGGCTGATCGAGATTGCCGTTGTCGTCACCGGCCCGCAGCTGACGCCGCGCATCGAGGGCCCGGTACTGGCGATTCACCAGTCCGACGAGCTGCTGGACCAGATGGACAACTGGAACAAGGGCACGCACGGCCGCAGCGGCCTGATCGACAAGGTCAAGGCCAGCAGCGTGACCGAGGCCGATGCCGAAGCCCAACTGCTGGCCTTTTTGGCACAGTATGTGCCCAAGGCGGCGTCGCCGCTGTGCGGCAACACCATCAGCCAGGACCGGCGTTTTCTGGTCAAGTACATGCCAAAACTGGAAGCGTTTTTGCACTACCGCAATGTCGATGTCAGTACCTTCAAGGAACTGGCCAAGCGCTGGCGGCCCGAGGTCTACAGCGCCTTCAAGAAGCAGCAAAGCCACACCGCGCTGGCCGACGTGCATGAGTCGATTGACGAGCTGGAGCACTACCGCGAACACTTCTTGAAGTGATTTCTCGGCGTTTCAGGCACTTTTAAGGCTCTGGCCCAGCAGAAATGGGCTCAGTATGCTATTAAAATAATAGCAACCAATGCCTGCTGTAGAGCACGGCAGTGCCGCCGCAATACCCTTCGCTTTGCTGGGGGCTGGTAGAAACCCGTAAACCGCGCTATAATCATGGGCTTGCAGCAAGCACCGGGTGCCCTGCATTTGTACATCTACCTCACACTTTTGGACTCTACCAACAGAGTCACCGCTTCAGGCACCGGTTTACCGGAAGTCGCCCGAACCGAAATATTCGTTTGATGGTTGATGTTTTATTAACCATGAACGAAGCCTAGCCGTTACCCGGCAGGTGGTAGTTTCTTGTTCGCCTGCAAAAACTGTAAAAAGCGGCGCGCGCAAGTGATTAGTGAGAAAAAACATGAGTGACTCTTTTGAGGCTCGCGGCGACTTTCTGGCCGAAGCCAACACCGATATCCAGAACGATATCGAAATCAACGTGATCCCGGACTTTTCGGATGCGCCAGCTTCCCTCGAGGGTGCTGAAACCTCGCTGGAAGCGATTGCCCCCCAGCCCAACGGCTTTGTGAAGCTGGGCTTGGCCAAGGAACTGCTGCAGGCCGTGGCCGACATGGGTTTTTCCCAGCCGACCGCCGTGCAAATGGCGACCATCCCCAAAGCCATGCAGGCGCTGGATGCTGATCCGAAAGCCGCCAAGTTCACCGACCTGCTGGTTTCCAGCCAGACCGGCAGCGGCAAAACGGCGGCCTTCTTGCTGCCCGTGCTGCACACCCTGCTCAAGCAGCAGGAAGAAGCCGAGCGCCATGAGCGCGCCGAGTTTGAACGCCTGAGCGCGGAAGCCATCGCCAAAGGCGAGGCCCCTCCGAAAAAGGCCAAGCGCAAGGACCCGACCAACGCCCGCAACTTCAAGGCCGCCACCCCCGGCGCGCTGATCTTGTGCCCGACGCGCGAGCTGGCCCAGCAGGTTTGCGCCGACGCGATTGACCTGGTGCGCCATTGCCGCGGCCTGCGCATTGCCAACGTGGTGGGCGGCATTCCTTACCAGCTGCAAATTGCCAAGCTGCAAAACGCCAATCTGGTGGTGGCCACGCCTGGCCGCCTGCTCGATTTGCAGCGCAGCATGCAGATCAAGCTCGACGAAGTGCAGTTTCTCGTGGTCGACGAAGCCGACCGCATGCTGGACCTCGGCTTTGCCGACGACCTGACCGAAGTCAACCAGCTCACGATCGAGCGCAAGCAGACCATGATGTTCAGCGCCACCTTTGCGCCGCGCATCATGCAGCTGGCCACGCGCGTGATGCGCCAGCCACAGCGTGTCGAGATTGATTCCCCGCACGAAAAGCACGCCTCGATCACCCAATCGCTGCTGTGGGCCGACAACATGACGCACAAGCGCAAGCTGCTGGACCACTCGCTGCGCGACACCAGCATGAACCAGTCCATCGGGTTCGCCTGCACCCAGGTCGAATGTGACGGCCTGGCCAACGACCTGGTGCAGGAAGGCTTTAGCGCCGTGGCGCTGCATGGCGCCTTGGGCCAGGGCCTGCGCAATCGCCGCCTGATGGCTTTCCGCGATGGCCGCGTGCAGATTCTGGTGGCGACCGATGTAGCCGCCCGCGGCCTCGATGTGCCCACCATCACCCACGTCATCAACTACGGCCTGCCGATGAAGGCCGAAGATTATGTGCACCGCATTGGCCGTACCGGCCGTGCCGGGCGCGAAGGCCAGGCGATCACGATTGCCGAGTTCCGCGACCGCCGCAAGATCCAGGACATCGAGCACTACACCCAGCAAAACCTCAAGCCCAGCGTGATTGCCGGCCTGGAGCCGCAGCAACGCTTTGCCCCCACGTCGGATCGCCCGCGCGGCAATTTCGGTGGTGACCGTGGCGGCCGCAGCTTCGGCGGCGGCGGTGGCTTTGCCGGCAGAAAACCTGCCGGTGGTGGCTTTGGTGGCAACCGCGATGACCGCGGCGGCTTCGGCGGCAACCGGGGTGACGACCGTGGCGCCTTCCAGGGGCGCCCAGCGCCTCAGGTCAATGCCTACGCTGACCGCACCAGCTTCAACGACCGCGGCCCGCGCCGTCAGGACGACCGTGGTTTTGGCAACAGCAACGCCGGCTTTGCGCCGCGTGAAGACCGCAACTTTGGCGCCCGCAATGAGGGCTTCGCACCGCGCCCTGATTTTGCCAACCGCAAACCCGCATTCGCCAAGCCTGCCGGCAAGGTGTTTGTGCCGCGCGATGCGGCCAAAAAGGCCGGCAAGTTTTCCAAGCCTGCGCGGGACTGATCCAGGGACACCGGCCTTTTTGAAGGCCCGCCCCTCAAAAGCCGTTGCCAACCGAAAGGTTGGCAGCGGCTTTTTTTCATGTGCCAAGATGGCGGCTCAGCAACCCCTGAAAGCACCCTGTCATGAGCCCTTCCGCACCCAATCTGGACCCGCAGTGGCTGGACCGCATGTACAACAACCGTGCGCTGGTGCCGGAACACGCCCGCCACTTCGCGCGCTGGGACGAGGACTCGCGGCGTGCCCGCGAGCGCCTGCCTTGCCAGCTTGACCTGGCCTATGGCGAGGGCGCGGGCGAGACGCTGGACCTGTTTCCGTCGCCCCGGCCCGGCGCACCGGTGCTGGTGTTCATTCATGGCGGCTACTGGCGCGCGCTGGACAAGGCCGGCCATTCCTTTGTGGCGCCGGCGTTCACCGCAGCCGGCAGTTGCGTCGTGGTGCCCAATTACGCGCTGGCCCCGGCGGTCAGCATTCCCCAGATCACACTGCAAATGGTCAAGGCGCTGGCCTGGGTCTGGCGGCAGATTGCGCTGCATGGTGGCGATCCGGCGCGCATCACGGTGGTCGGGCATTCGGCCGGTGGGCAGCTGGCGGCCATGCTGCTGAACTGCGACTGGCGCGCCTTTGGCGGCGACTTGCCGCCGGACCTGGTCAAGAACGCGCTGTCGATCTCGGGCCTGTATGACCTGGAGCCGATTCGGCAGACGCCTTTTTTGAAGGAGTCATTGAAGCTGACGCCGGCGCAGGTGTTGCAGGCCAGTCCGGCTTTGCTGCCGCGCCCCCGCCAGGGCACGCTCTACAGCGTGGTGGGCGCCAGCGAGAGCGACGAGTATCTGCGGCAAAACCTGCTGATCCAGCAGGTCTGGGGCGATAAAACCGTGCCGGTCTGCGAATCGCAGCTGGGACTGAACCACTTCAGCGTGCTGGAGGCCCTGGTTGATCCGGCGCACCGGCTGCACCGGCTGGCGCTTGACTTGTTGGGCCTGCCCCGGCCAGCGCCGCGCTGAGCCGTCTGCTGGCTCACATCAGCAGGTCTTCGCTTGAATTGTTGCCGCCCAGAACCACGTAGTTGGCCTTGCGGATATCCATGAGTTTTTTGCCGCCGGCATAGCTGATGGCGCTCTGGATGTCTTCTTCCATTTCGCGCAAGGTGTCTTGCAGCGTGCCCTTGACCGGCTCCAGGATGCGCTTGCCCTCGACGTGCTTGTACTCGCCCTTGTTAAAGTCCGACGCGCTGCCGTAATACTCCTTGAAGATCTGGCCATCCTTTTCCACGGTTTTGCCAGGGCTTTCCTCCAGGCCGGCCAGCAGTGAGCCAATCATCACCATGGTCGCGCCAAAGCGGATGGACTTGGCGATGTCGCCGTGTTCACGAATGCCGCCGTCGGCAATGATGGGTTTGGTCGCCACGCGGGCGCACCACTTGAGCGCCGACAACTGCCAGCCGCCGGTGCCAAAGCCGGTTTTCATCTTGGTGATGCAGACCTTGCCGGGGCCAATGCCGACCTTGGTCGCATCGGCGCCCCAGTTTTCCAGGTCAATCACCGCCTCGGGCGTGGCCACATTGCCGGCAATCACAAACGCGGCGGGCAGCTTTTCCTTGAGGTAGCGGATCATTTTTTGCACGCTGTCGGCATGGCCGTGGGCAATGTCAATCGTGATGTACTCGGGCACCAGGCCCTCGGCCACAAACTGGTCCACCGTGGCGTAGTCGGGTTGCTTGACGCCCAGCGAGATCGAGGCGTACACGCCCTGGGCCTTCATGTTGCGCACGAACTGCAGATTGTCCAGGTCAAAGCGATGCATCACATAAAAGTAGCCGTTGCGGGCCATCCAGAGGCAGATGTTCTCGTTGACCACGGTCTTCATGTTGGCCGGCACCACCGGGATGCGGAAGCTGCGCCCGCCCAGCGTCACGCCGGCGTCGCACTCGGAGCGGCTGTCGACCCGGCATTTGCGCGGCAGCAGCAGGATGTTGTCGTAGTCAAAAATTTCCATGATGTCCCAAGCCTCTGGAAGAACTGTTGATGAACAGAAGGCACTTGGACTGGACCGGCTTTTGCCCGCATTGCCGCAGAAACAAAAAACCGGGCGCAATTGCTTGGGCCCGGTGATTGATTCTAAGCCTGCTGTGCAGACCGGTGCTTAACCCGGTTGGTATATCGGTTATATCCGCAGGCGAATTTCCGGCACTTAGTTGGCCGGCACGATGCAGCGCGATTGCGCCGCCGTCAGCAGCCGGCCTTTTTCATCCTCCAGCCAGCCGATGACGCGCAGGCGGGTGGGATTGGCGGCCTGCGCAATGCCCATGGAGCGGGCTTCAAAAAACCGGTTTTGCTCTGTTTTTAATAGCGGCTTACGACTATCCCACGTGGACTGGAGCAGGTTTCTGACCAAATTTCGCTCGGTTGGCGAGCCTTCGGTGCCCGCTGGCAGGGTTTCGACCAGCGCCAGCCAGTAAGTCCAGGGCTGCTTTTTGGCGGCGGCTGGAACGGGCTTGAGTTCTATCGAGGCGCCGATGTAATCGGCCAGCGCCAGGCCATGGGCCACGCGCAGGGTACTGCCCTTGAGGCCCCGCACCGGCTGGCTGAGGTTCAGGCTGGCGGCGGGCGGGGCCTGGCGCAGCGCCTGCAGCCGGGCCAGCGCGTCGCGCGTGGCCACGCTGGACAGTGGCGCGTCGTCGCCCTTGCTGCCGGGCAGCACCCAGTCGAGTGCCACGGCGCGCGGACCGGCTTTGGGGGTGGCGGGGTCGGTCCAGCAGCTGTCGCAATCGGCGTTGATGAAGCGCTCCAGCAACTGCACCGGCCGGGGCTGGCCGTCGCTGGCACAAAATGACTGGGCCTGGGCGCCGCCCAGCGGGGCCAGCAGGGTGATTGCGGTGAGCAGGGCAAAGGGTTTCATCAGGGCTTTCTACAATGAGGGATGTTCTCAGAAGTCGCGCCAAACTCCCCTCTCTTACAAAATCTTAATCCAGAGCAGCTGGCGGCGGTGACCTTGCCCGCCACCCACGCGCTGATTCTCGCAGGGGCAGGCTCGGGCAAGACCCGGGTGCTGACGACCCGCATCGCCTGGCTGCTGCAAACCGGCCAGGTCTCGCCCGGCGGCATTCTGGCCGTCACCTTCACCAACAAGGCCGCCAAGGAGATGCTGGCGCGCCTGTCGGCCATGCTGCCGGTCAATGTGCGCGGCATGTGGATTGGCACGTTTCATGGCCTGTGCAACCGGTTTTTGCGCGCCCACTACAAGCTGGCCAATCTGCCGTCGACATTTCAGATTCTGGACACGCAGGACCAACTCTCGGCCATCAAGCGGCTCTGCAAGCAGTTCAACATCGACGACGAGCGCTTTCCGCCCAAGCAGCTGATGTACTTCATTGCCGGCTGCAAGGAAGACGGCCTGCGCGCCAAGGATGTGCCGGTGCGCGACGAAGAAGGCCGCAAGAAGGCTGAAATCTATGCGCTCTATGAAGAGCAGTGCCAGCGCGAGGGCGTGGTCGATTTTGGCGAGCTGATGCTGCGCAGCTACGAACTGCTGCAGGGCAACGCCCCGGTACGCGAGCACTACCAGCGGCGCTTTAGGCACATCCTGATCGACGAGTTCCAGGACACCAACAAGCTGCAGTACGCCTGGATCAAGATGCTGGCCGGGCAGGGCGCCGATGCGGCGCAAGGCGTCAACCCCATGCCCGGCGGCTCAGTGGTGGCGGTGGGTGACGACGACCAGAGCATTTACGCCTTTCGCGGCGCCCGCGTCGGCAACATGGCCGATTTTGTGCGCGAGTTTGGCGTGCAGCACCAGATCAAGCTCGAGCGTAACTACCGCAGCTTTGGCAACATCCTCGATTCAGCCAACGAGCTGATCAGCCACAACAGCAAGCGCCTGGGCAAGAACCTGCGCACCGAGGCCGGGCCCGGCGAGCCGGTGCGGGTCTACGAGTCGGCCAGCGACTTTGCCGAGGCGCAGTGGTTTGTCGACGAGGTCAGGCAACTGGTGCGCGATGGCACCGAGCGCAAGGAGATTGCACTGCTGTACCGCAGCAATGCGCAAAGCCGGGTCATGGAAACCGCGCTGTTCAACGCCGGCGTGCCCTACCGCGTGTATGGCGGCCTGCGCTTTTTTGAGCGCGCCGAGATCAAGCATGCGCTGGCCTACCTGCGCCTGCTGGAGAACCCGCATGACGACACCAGCTTCATGCGCGTCGTCAATTTTCCGCCGCGCGGCATCGGCGCGCGCAGCATCGAGCAGCTGCAGGATATTTCGCGCGCCTCGGGCTGCTCGCTCAACGACGCGGTCAGCGCCGTCACCGGCAAGGCCGGCGCCAATCTGGGCGCGTTTGTGGCCAAGCTGGATGTGCTGCGCGAGCAGACCACGGGCCTGACCCTGCGCGAAATCATTGAGCTGGTGCTGCAGCACAGCGGGCTCGAAGCGCACTACAAGCTGGAGAAAGAGGGTCAGGACCGTCTCGAAAATCTGGCCGAACTGGTCAACGCCGCCGAGTCATTCGTGAGCCAGGAAGGCTTTGGCCGCGATGCGGTGGCGCTGCCGGTCGATGAACTGGGCGCACGCCTGACGCAATCGCCGGCCAGCCAGGGGCTGGATGCCGCGGCAAGCCTGCTGGATGAACCGCTGCCCGAGTTGCTGGCACCCGACAGCGAGACCGGCGAAACCCTGAGCCCGCTGGTGGCTTTTCTGACGCACGCCGCGCTCGAGTCGGGCGACAACCAGGCGCAGGCCGGGCAGGACGCGGTGCAACTCATGACGGTGCATTCGTCCAAGGGGCTGGAGTTTGACTGCGTCTTCATCACCGGGCTGGAAGACGGTATCTTTCCGCACGAGAACTCGCTGAGCGACGCGGGCGGTATCGAGGAAGAGCGGCGCCTGATGTATGTGGCCATCACCCGGGCGAGGAAGCGGCTGTACCTGAGTCATTCGCAAACCCGCATGCTGCATGGCCAGACCCGCTACAACCTGAAGAGCCGGTTTTTTGACGAGTTGCCCGAAGCCGCCCTGAAATGGATCACGCCCAAGCAGCAAGGCTTTGCCGCTGGCCTGGGGGGTGGCAAGCGGTGGGGAGATGCTATGAATTCAGGAGCAGAATCAACGCGTACTGATTGGGCTAGCAGTGTTTTTTCTTCAAAATCGGGAGCTTCGGAGCGGTTTGCCAACCCGCCGCTGCCGCCGCAGCGCAGCGCGCCCTCGCACGGCCTGAAAAGCGGCATGAACGTGTTTCATGCCAAGTTTGGCGAGGGCCGAGTGCAGATGCTGGAAGGCAGCGGCGACGATGCGCGGGCGCAGATCAACTTCACCCGGCATGGCGTGAAGTGGCTGGCGCTCAGCGTGGCCAAGCTCACCGTCGTCTAGGCGCCTGGCGGGCTATTGGTTTTTGGCCTTGTAGTCGGCGATCGATTTGGCCAGGTCCTGGTATTCCTCGCAGCTGGTGTTGCCGCAAATGCTTTGCAGTTGGGCCAGGTGTTCCTCGGCCTTGGCCGGGTTCTTGTCCACCAGGTAAGCCTCGCCGATGTACTCGTGCGCCCCCCTGTGGTTGGGGTTGAGCTTGAGCGCGATGGTGTACTGCTCGAACGCCTTGGGCAGGTCGGGCGTGGCCTGCTTGCGCAGCGAATAGCCCAGCAGGTTGTGCACGTCGGCATTGCGCGGTGCCTCCCTGGCGGCCAGGCGCAGCTCGCTCTGCGCCTTTTTGAAGTCACTGACCTTGATCGCTTCGCGCGCCAGCGACAGCCGCTCGGCCACCGTGGGCGCCGAGACGGTGGTGCCCATGTCTGCCGCCAGAGCGGCGCCGGTGGGCAGCGCCGCCAGGCACAGCGCTACGCCGGAAAGACTGCTTGAAAGACGGGTCGAAAGGTTTTTGGTGTGAGGTGAACGCATGAAATTCCCCTTGGATAAATCGATGTCGCCTAGTAGCCCATGGTTCCGCTACCGTCCTTGCTGCCCTTGCGTCCGGCAATTTGCCAGGCGGTTCGCTGGCCGACCAGCCGGCCCAGAAACTCCAGCTCCTCGTCGCTGTGGTTGATGGCCCGGGCCGGGGTCAGCAGGCGGCCTTCCCGGGGGCCGGGCTCGCCCCAGAAGGCCTGGTGATATTCTGCCTTGGATAGCGCTTTCTCACCACTGGCGTCCAGATCCACCGTGCCGTAGCAGTTGCAGAAATAGTTGCGCTGGTCGGGAAACACCTCGGAATACACGCCGGTGCCGCGTATGCCGGCCGTCATGGTGGGCATGACGATGGCACGGCTGGTGCCCTTGCCCCAGACGCTGACGACCGCACCGCTTAGCAAACGCAGCAGGCTGACGGTGCTCAGGGTGGCGCCGCGTTCCACCGTCATCATGGTGTTCTGGCGCACCTGAAAAGCCGAGTTGCCAATCAAAAAAATCAGGCTGGCGCCGGGCCCGGTCTGGATCTGGTCACCGGTCTGGATGGTTTGCTGGGGCAGCAGGCGGCGGCCGTTGAGCAGCGCGTCGCCGACCAGCTGAACTACGTTGCTGCGCTGCTGCGCCATCGCGGCAGGTAGGCCGCCCAGCGCCACCCAGGCCGCGGCGGCCTTGAGCGTGTCGCGCCGTTGAAACCACAAAATTTCTTTTTCGGTGCGGCCTTGCAGCAGGTGCTGGGTCATGAAGCGTCTCCTGGGTTCACAAAGTTGTCGGGCTTGGGTGCTGAATCATCCGGCTCGCTGGCCACAAAGCTGTCGCGAAAGGTGAAGTAAATCGAGGTAAAAAACATCGCCACGATGACCAGCGCGACCGGAAACATGACCACGGCCGCCAGCGCCGGATTGCCCAGCAGCGTGGCCAGCAGCGACACGGCGATGGCGGCCAGCATGAACACGCCGGTCCAGGCCAGGCCGAACACGCTGAGCGCGCCAAAGTTTTTGTAGCAGGCCATGAAGCTGAAAAACAGGCTCTTGACCGGCGTCACGCCATGCCAGTGCACCAGCGCCGGCGCATGCCAGAACAGCAGCGACAGCGGCAGGTACAGTGCCAGCGCCACCCACATCGCCATCTGAAAACTGCTTTGCAGCACCAGCTCTTCCGTGATCTTGCCACCCACCAGATAGAGTTTGGCAAACTGGCCACCGTCGAACAGTGCCGACACCGCCATCAGGGCCAGAAAGCCGGCCGCATACAGCGCGCCCAGCACCATCATGGCGCGCTTGCGCTGCTGCCCGGCGCGAAACGCGCTGATCAGGATCGAGGGCATCGGAAACTTGCCCTTGGTGGCCTCCTGGGTGGCCGCCATCAGGCCCAGCGTGGCCGCCGGCAGCAGGGCCAGCGCCAGCGCCGCGCCCACAAACGGCACGAGCGTGGCGACCGAGAGCAGCGCCATGAACATGAAAAACAGCCCGGACAGGGCCAGCGGTTGCTGCAGAAAGGTTTTGATGCCGAGTTTGACCCATGTGATGCCAGTACGCGCGGGAACAATGTTTAGTTTCATGGTGGATGCAAAAAGATGAACTCGGGGGAGGCGGTGAGTGGCATGTGGCGAATGGCTGGCTGCAGGGCAGAGTTTGCCTCAAAGCCGTGGCCCCGGGAGCGGCACGTTTCAGAGGGTGGCCGGGTGCGTGATGCGTTCGCGCAGCACGCGCTCGAAATGCTTGGGGTCATGCGCTTTCAGCACCGCCGCTTCGCGCGGCAGGTGAAAATCCCACAGCCGCGAAATCCAGAAGCGCAGGGCGCCGGCGCGCTGCATGGCGGGCAGCAGGCCGCGCTCCTGCACGGTCAGGTGGCGCACGCGCTGGTAGGCCTCAATAAACGCTGCGGCGCGCACCGCATCGTGCGTACCTGTTGCCAGGTCTATGCACCAGTCGTTCAGGCCAACGCCCAGGTCAAACAAAAAGGTGTCGCTGCCGGCAAAGTAAAAATCAAAAAAGCCGGTCAGCTGCCCGTCCTCGAACATCACGTTGTCGCGAAACAGGTCGGCGTGCACCGCGCCGCGCGGCAGGCTGCGCCAGGCTGATGAGGCGGCGATGTGGTTCTGGTAGGCCAACTCGCCCAGAATCAGGCTGCGCTGCTCGGGCGACAGGTGCGGCAGCACCACCGGAACGGTCTCGTTCCACCAGCTCAGGGCGCGCAGATTCGGTTGCTGGCGCGGGTAGTCCAGCGCGGCCAGGTGCATGCGGGCCAGCATCTCGCCGACCTGGGCGCAGTGCTCGGGCGTGGGGGCCAGTTCATGGTGACCGCGCAGCTTGTTGACCACGGCGGCCGGTTTGCCCTTGAGCCGGTGCAGGATGGTGCCGCTGGCATCGGCGACCGGATCCGGCACCGCAATGCCGCGCTCCGCCAGGTGTTTCATCAGGTGCAGGTAATAGGGTAGCTGCTGAAAAGTCAGGCGTTCAAACAGCGTCAGCACATAGTGGCCGCGCTCGGTATCGACAAAATAGTTGGTGTTTTCAATGCCGCCTGCCGCACCTTTGATGCTTTGCAGGGGCCCCAGATTCAGGCTGTGCAAGAGCGCAGCCGCCTCGTCAAACGAGACTTCGGTGTAAACGGCCATGCCTGAAACTGGATCCTGAGCGAAAAGGTTAAAACTTGAACAGGTTCCAGACGCGCGAACCATTGGTGTCGCCGCTGCCTGCCGCAGGGGGGGTACCGCGGGCGCCCTCGGCCGGCTTGACCTCGTAGTTGGGCCCGCCGGTCTTGGGCTGGACCGTGATCTTCTGGGTTTCGCCGCCCACCCGCAACTCGTCGATGCTGGTGCCCGCATCTTCGGTGTGGATGCGCTGGATTTTCTGGTCGGTGCGGCTGCCGCCGGCGGGTGCGCCGGTTTTGGCTGCCGGGGCCGTCTGCGGTGCCTGGGTTTGCGCCACGGCGGCAGCCAGCGGCAACGCCGCCACCAAGGCCATCAGCAGGCGGGAAAATGCGGTTTTCATGCCCGTATTGTAGGCTTGCAGCGCACCGGGTGGGGCCTTGCGATATCCCCGACAATCGGGCGCTATGAGCACCGACAAAAAAACACTGCTGCTGGTGGATGGCTCCAGCTATCTTTACCGCGCATTTCACGCCATGCCCGACCTGCGCGTGCTGCCCGGCGACCCGCAAAGCCAGGCCACCGGGGCGATCCGCGGCATGATCAACATGATGCAGAAGCTGCGCAAGGACGTGCGCGCCGACTATGCGGTGTGCGTGTTCGACGCCAAGGGCCCGACCTTTCGCGATGCGCTCTACCCGGAGTACAAGGCGCAGCGCTCGGCCATGCCGGACGACCTGCGCAGCCAGGTCGAGCCCATCCATGAGGTGGTGCGCCTGCTGGGCTGGAAGGTGCTGGATGTGCCCGGCGTGGAGGCCGACGACGTGATCGGCACGCTGGCCTGCCTGGCGTCGCGGCAACAGATCGAGGTCATCATTTCCAGCGGCGACAAGGACCTGAGCCAGCTGGTCGATGAAAATATCACCGTGATCGACACCATGAACGACCGGCGTCGCGACGTCGCCGGGGTGCAGGCCGAGTTCGGCGTGCCGCCACGCCTGATGGTGGACTACCAGACCCTGGTCGGTGATGCGGTGGACAATGTGCCCGGCGTGCCCAAGGTGGGGCCCAAGACGGCGGTGAAGTGGCTGCTCGAATACGGCTCGCTCGACGCACTGGTAGCGCGCGCCGGCGAGCTCAAGGGCGTGGTGGGCGACAACCTGCGCCAGTCGCTGGCCTGGCTGCCCAAGGGCCGCGAACTGCTGACCATCAAGAAGGATTGCGAGCTCGATGGCTACATCGCCGGCCTGCCCGCGCTCGATGCCATCAGCATAGGCGGCCAGCAGACCGAGGCGCTGAAGGCGTTTTACGAAAAATACGGCTTCAGGGGCCTGGTCAGAAGCATAGAGGTACAGGATGCGCCGGCCGAACTGCCGGCCGGCGACAAAAGCCAACGCCTGGGCGCAAGCCCTGCCGCGTCGACCGACTCACCTGGCCTGTTTGACGCGCCGGCCTTTCTGGACACGCCGCTGGCGGCCCGCGCCAGCAATCTCAAGTACGACACGATTTTCTCGTGGCCGGCGTTTGAGGCCTGGCTGGACAGAATTGAAGCGGCCGAACTGGTGGCGCTGGACACCGAAACCACCTCGCTCGACGAAATGCGCGCCGAAATCGTCGGCCTGAGCTTTAGCGTCACGCCCGGCGAAGCTGCCTACATTCCGCTGACGCATGACTACCCGGACGCGCCGGCGCAACTGCCGCGTGACGAGGTGCTGGCGCGGCTCAAGCACTGGCTGGAAAACCCGGCAAAGCCCAAGCTCGGCCAGCACGTCAAATACGACCGCCATGTGTTTGCCAACCACGGCATTGAAGTGCAGGGCTATGCCCACGACACCATGCTGCAAAGCTATGTGCTGGAAGTGCACAAACCGCACGGCCTGGCCAGCCTGGCCGAGCGCCATCTGGGGCGCAGCGGCATCAACTACGAAGACCTGTGCGGCAAGGGCGCCCACCAGATCAAGTTCAACCAGGTCGATATTGCCAAGGCGGCTGAATATTCTTGCGAAGACTCGGACCAGACGCTGGACGTGCACCGCGTGCTGTGGCCGCAGCTGCAGGCCAATGACAGGCTGCGCTTTGTTTACGAGCTGGAGATGCAAAGCAGCGAAAGCCTGTACCGCATCGAGCGCAACGGCGTGCTGATCGATGCGCCCATGCTGGCCAAACAGAGCGGCGAGCTGGGCGCGCGGATTTTGCAGCTGGAAGCCGAGGCCTACGAAATTGCCGGGCAACCCTTCAACCTGGGCAGCCCCAAGCAGCTCGGCGAGATTTTCTTTGACAAGCTGGGCATGCCGGTGATCAAGAAAACCGCCACCGGCGCGCGAAGCACCGATGAGGAAGTGCTCGAAAAGCTGGCCGAAGACTACCCGCTGCCCGCCAAGTTGCTGGAGCACCGGTCCCTGAGCAAGCTCAAGGGCACCTACACCGACAAGCTGGCGCAACTTGCCAATCCGAAGACGGGCCGGGTGCATACCCACTACGCGCAGGCGGTGGCCGTTACGGGCCGGCTCAGCAGCAACGACCCCAACCTGCAAAACATTCCGGTCAAGACCGCCGAGGGCAGGCGCGTGCGCGAGGCCTTTGTGGCCCCGGCCGGCAGCGTGATTGCCAGCGCCGACTACTCGCAGATCGAGTTGCGCATCATGGCCCACATCAGCGGCGACGCAGCCTTGCTGCGAGCCTTTACCGAAGGGCTGGACGTGCACCGCGCCACCGCCGCCGAGGTGTTTGGCGTGGCGCTGGACCAGGTCAGCAGCGAGCAGCGCCGCTACGCCAAGGTCATCAACTTCGGCCTGATCTACGGCATGAGCAGCTTTGGCCTGGCGCGCAACCTGGGCATTGAGACCAAGGCGGCAGCCGCCTACATCGACAAATACTTTCAGCGCTACCCGGGCGTCAAGCAGTACATGGACGAAACGAAGCAAAGCGCTAAAAGCAAGGGCTATGTGGAAACCGTGTTTGGCCGGCGCCTGTATCTGCCTGAGATCAACTCACCCAACGGCCCCAGGCGCGGCGGTGCCGAGCGCGCCGCCATCAACGCGCCCATGCAGGGCACGGCGGCCGACCTGATCAAGCTCAGCATGAACAAGGTGCAGCAGGTGCTGGACGCCGAGCAGCGCGCGACCCGCATGATCATGCAGGTGCATGACGAACTGGTGTTTGAAGTGCCCGCGGCCGAGGTTGAGTGGGTGCGGGTTGAAATTCCGCGCCTGATGGCCGGCGTGGCTGATCTCAAGGTGCCGCTGCTGGCCGAAATCGGGGTGGGTGAGAACTGGGAAAAAGCGCACTAGTACGTTGACACATAAATAACGAAACATATATAAACTCTCGTTACCGCCATTTGGCATACCGGAGTTTGCTCATGCGCCAGACAGAACTGCACTTGACCGAGGAGGACCGCTCGGTCATTGAGGAGATTCGCAGCAAGGGCTTGCACCATGCGCGACAAGTCAATCGGGCGCATATGCTGTCCTGCCTGGATCGAGGCGTTCCAGAGGCCCAGATCATGGCCGTTCTTGGCGTCGGGCGTACTGCCGTGTGGCGCACCCGCGCGGCGTATTTGCAAGGGGGCCTGGAGTTGGCGATGTTTGACGTGGCACGCTCAGGTCGGCCCGTCCAGTACGACACGGATGCCGAGGCACGGGTGACTGCGCTGGCCTGCTCAGCTCCGCCCGAAGGGCGCCAGCGCTGGACGATGATCGAGCTCGAACGTGCCGCCCGCCAGGAACCAGGTCTGGGCGCCGTCAGCAGGGAAACCGTGCGGCGCATGCTCAAAAAAACGATCTCAAGCCCTGGCGCAAGCTGATGTGGTGCATCGGGGCGTTGACCGGGGAATACCGGCAACGGATGTACAACTTGCTCGAACTGTACGCACGGCCACTGTCTCGGGCTGAACCGGTGATTTGCATCGACGAGAAGAGCCTGCAGCTCATCGGCAACAGCCGCGCGCCGCTGCCCATGGCCCAACACACTCCAGCCAAGCAGGACTATGAGTACACGCGTCACGGCACGACCAACCTGTTCGTGGCCGTGGAGCCCAAGGCGGGACAGCGCATCGTCTCGGTCACCGAGCGCCGAGGCAAGGTGGACTTCGTTGTCTTCATCGGTGGACCGCTCATCGGCGCATACGCCAAGGCGCGCCGAGTCCACCTGGTGCTGGACAACCTCAATACTCACTTCAGAAAGTGCTTCGACGATGTGCTGGGTCAGCGCGCGGCCACAAAGCTCTTGCGCAGGGTGCAGTTTCACTACACGCCCAAACACGCGAGTTGGCTGAACATGGCGGAAATTGAGATCGGC
>NZ_JANOAL010000207.1:0-38220 GCF_031411155.1 Polaromonas sp.
GAGATGAAACCGGCTGACCATCTGCAGGCGCTGCGTGATGGGCGGCTGGACCTGAGTGTCTCGCGCAACCCGATCAAGGACCCGCCGGCGGGCGACGCGCCGCTCAGCGCCGCGCTGCTGTGGCGCGACCCGGTGGTGGTCGCCTTGCCGCCTGGCCACCGGCTGGCCAGCCGCCGCCAGCTCGGCCTGGCCGATCTGCGCGACGAGGACTTTGTGTTTTTGCGGCTCGACTCTTCACCGTTTGCGGCGCGGCTGTTCGACGCCTGCGTGCAGACCGGCTTTGCGCCGCGCATTGTGCAGCAGGTGATCGAGGTGCCGGCCGCGCTGAATCTGGTGGCGGCCGGTCTCGGCCTGGCGCTGGTGCCGGCCTCCATGGCGCTGCTGCGGGCCGATGCGGTGGGCATCTGCCACCTTGGCAAACTGCCAGGCGCGCGCGGCCGAAAGGCCCTGGCGCCCGAGGTCAACGGCGATGTGTATGTGCTCTGGCGCGCGGGCGATGAGGCGCCCGCCGTGGCGGAGTTCAAAAAGCGGTTGCTGGAGTGGGCCGCAAGCCTGCCGCCGTGGGTGGGGCATTGAAGGCAGGCAGTCGCACGATGCTATAAAATTAATAGCTGTATATGCACGTTGTTATTGGGCTAGAGGCCTAAATCATTAAAAAAACCGGGTCTGGCCCGGTTTTTTGATGGCTGTCAGGCTGCGCCTGACGTTTAGCCCGCCATCAGGCCTTGGTGGTTTTGCTGTGCTTTTCGATCAGGCTGCGCGCGGTGTCCAGCAGCTTCTTGCCGTCAAAGCCTTTTTTGTTCATGTCTTCGACCCACTCGACTTCCACCGTGCGCGACTTGCGGCGAAATTCCTGTGCTTCGGCCGGGCTCACGGTGTAAATCGTGTTGCCGCGGTCGCTGGCGCTCTTGCGGCCGGGCACGTCATTGCCCTGCTGCACCTTGCCGAGCCAGGCCGAGGTGGCCATGCCGGAGTTGTTGTCGATGACTTTTTTCAGATCGGGCGGCAGCGCGTTGTATTTGGCCTTGTTCATGGCCATGACAAAGGTGGTGGTGTACAGGCTGCCACCGGCCGGGTCGAACTCGGCGTGGAACTTGGTGAGCTCGTTGACCTTGACCGAAGGCACGACCTCCCACGGAATGACGCAGCCGTTGATGGTGCCCTTGCTCAGCGCATCCGGAATGCCGGGCAGCGGCATGCCGACCGGCGTGGCGCCCAGCACCCCCAGCAGTTTGGTGACCTGGCGCGTCGGCGCGCGCAGCTTGAGGCCGCGCATGTCGGCAATCGACTTGACCGGCTTGTCGGCGGTATGGATCACGCCCGGGCCGTGCACCTGCAGGGCGATGACCTGGGTGTCCTTGAACTCGTCAGGCGCCATGGTCTGCACATATTCCCAGTAGGCCTTGGAGGTGGCCTAGGCATTGCTCATCATGAAGGGCAGCTCGAACACCTCGATGCGCGGGAAGCGGCCGGCGGTGTTGCCCGGCAAGGTCCAGACCACGTCGACCACGCCGTCCTTGACCTGGTCGTAGAGCTGCACCGGCGTGCCGCCCAGCTGCATGGCGGGATAGCCTTCAAACTTGATGCGGCCGCCGGATTCTTTTTCGACCTTCTCCATCCAGGGCTTGTGCATGCCCAGCCAGACATTGGACTGCGGCGACATGAAGGTGTGGAACTTGAGCGTGACCACTGGCTGGGCCAGGCTTGAGAGCGCGGGCGCGCCCAGCAGGGCGGCGGAGCCGGATTTGAGCAGGGTACGGCGTTGGATCATGGGCTTGTTTCCTCAGGGTAATAAATGGAATGGATGAACCGAATCTAGGCGGGTTTGCGGGGTTTGGGAATCCGTGATTGCCCGGCGGCAGCGGCAGCGGCTGTGGCCGGTCAGGTGATGTATTTGACGAGCCAGAGCGAGATGCCCGGAAAAAACAGCAGCAGTGTGGTGCGCAGGGTGTCGCTGACCAGAAACGGCATCACCCCCTTGTAGCTTTCGCTGATGGGCACGTCCTTGGCCATGCCGTTGACCACATAGACATTGAGGCCCACCGGCGGCGCCAGCAGGCCAAAGCCGACCGTCATCAACACCATGATGCCGAACCAGATGGCGACCGATTCCCTGGGCATGCCGAAATCCAGCCCCATGACCATCGGGAAAAAGATCGGGATGGTCAGCAGCAGCATGGACAACTCGTCCATCACCGCCCCCAGCACCACATAAAACAGCAGGATGGCCGTCACCACCATCAGCGGCGACAGGCCCCAGCCACCGACCAGGCCGGCCAGCTGGTTGGGCACCTGCGTCAGCGCCAGCGCCGAGTTCATCAGGTCGGCGCCGATGAAGATCAGGAAGATCATGGCCGAACTCTCCGCCGTGGCGTACAGGCATTGCTTGAACTTGGCCCAGCCCATCTCGCGCTTGGCCAGAGCCGCCACCAGCGTTGCCGCCGCGCCCACGGCGGCCCCTTCGGTCGGGGTGAAATAACCGAGGTAAATGCCGCCAAACACCAGCAGGAAAATGATGGCGATCGGTGTGATGCCCAGCACCAGGGCCGCAGTTACCGGCTCGCGCTCTTCGCCCACGTCGGGCGCCTGGCCCGGCACCAGCCGCACGTAAATGGCAATGGCCACCATATAGCCCAGCATGGCAATCACGCCGGGGACCATGGCCGCTGCAAACAGCTTGGCAATGTTCTGCTCGGTCAGGATGGCGTAGATGACCAGCGGCACCGACGGCGGAATCAGAATGCCCAGCGTGCCGCCAGCGGCCAGCGTGCCGGTGGCCAGCCGGCCCGAGTAGCCGTGGCGTTTCATTTCCGGCAGGGCGACGCTGGTGATGGTGGCGGCCGTGGCCACCGAGGAGCCGCAAATCGCGCCAAAGGCGGCGCTGGCCAGCACGGCCGCCATGGCCAGCCCGCCCTTGAAGCGGCCCATGAACGCCGCGGCAAACTTGAACAGCGCGCGGCTGATGCCGCCCTGCGTGGCAAAGTGGCCCATCAGGATGAACAGCGGAATCACCGACAGGTCGTAGCTGGCAAAACGCGCAAAGGCCTGGGTGTTGAGGAAGCTCGAAAACGGCCCCCAGCCGGTTTGCATGACGTAGCCGGTTGCGCCCGCGGCAAACATCGACACTGAAATCGGAACCCGCACGGCCATCAGGACCAGCATGATGCCGAAGATGACGAGGGCCAGGCTCAGGCCGCTCATACGTGGGACTCCGTGCCCTGGGCAAAGCCGAAGACGGCCTGGTGCAGGCCGATCAGGGCCGTCAGCGCAAAAGGCGGCACCATGCCCGCATAGGTGAGCCATTCCGGGAAACCCAGAATCTGCGTCTCGGAATGGGTGCTGTAGGAGTTGATGCCGCCCAATGTGGTGCGCCAGGCTAGCAGCGCAAAGCAGGCGGCCAGCAAAAATGCGCCGAAACGATCCAGCCGGTGATTGGCCTGCTCACCCAGTTTGGCGGTGAAAAAATCCACAATGATGTTGCCGCGCTGAACCTGGCAAAACGGCATGAACAAGGCGATGGCCGCGCCGGTGACCACACCGGTCAGTTCGAAGTCGCCCACAATGGTGGCGCCGGTGGTGTTGCGCCCGATCAGGCTGGCGCAGGTCATCAGCGTGATGCCGGTGAGCAAGATGCCTGCAAGCACGGCGCACAGCCTGGCAAGGTTTTCCAGTAGTTTCAAACGGTATCTCCAGCGCGGGTCAGGGGGTGGGAAACAGGGCAGGCGGCCGCAAGGTCAGCAAAAAAATTTCTGTCGGGGTGGCTGCGGGGAAACTGATTATCAGCAGGCGCCACACTGTCGCACAGGCGGCTAACCCGCAGCGGACCGGCTCTTTGCGCGATGATCGGACTGGCTGCGCGAACGCCGCGCTGCCGGCAGCCCTTCATTGGCGCCAAACAAAAGCCTTCCGTCGCCCCCGGTTTTCAGACGACCTTGACGCTCAGCGTCTGCAGCCCGGCGACGCTGCCGAGCAGCGTGTCGCCCGCCACCACCGCCGCCACGCCTTCGGGCGTGCCGGTGTAAATCAGGTCGCCGGGCTGCAGCTCCCAGGCGGCCGACAGGTGCTCGATGGTCTCGGCGATGTTCCAGATCAGCTTGGAGACATTGCTGCGCTGGCGGTCCTGGCCGTTGACCTGCACATAAATTTCGGCGTTGTTGACATCGCCCGCCTGCGCCGCCGGGGTGATGGGGCCAATCGGGGCCGACTGGTCAAACGCCTTGCCGATGCACCAGGGGCGGCCCTGCTTTTTCATCTCGCCCTGCAGGTCGCGGCGCGTCATGTCCAGGCCCACGGCGTAGCCATAGATGTGCTTGTGGGCGTCGGCCGCCTTGATGTTTTTGCCGCCGCTGCCAATGGCCACCACCAGCTCGATCTCGTGGTGCAGGTTGCTGGTCAGGCTGGGGTAGGGCATGCTGCCGGTCTGGCCGGCCTCGACCGGCACGATGGCGTCTGCCGGCTTCAAAAAGAAGAAGGGCGGCTCACGGCCGGTGAAGCCCATTTCCTTGGCATGCTCTTCGTAGTTGCGGCCCACGCAGTAAATGCGGTGCACCGGAAAACGCTCCTTGGCGCCCATGACCGGTACCGAGGCCGTGGCGGGCGGTGTGAAGACAAAACTCATGACAATCTTTCCTCTCTGTGTATGCCCAGGGCCTGATGCACCGGACGGTCTGAAAAACTGAACAGCACACAACCTGGCGCCGAACGCAGTTGCGCAGTGTGCCACGACGGAATCACAAAATGGTCGCGTGGGCCAAACTCAAAGGTCCACACCTGCTCGCCACGGCTGAGGGTGACGCTGCCGTAGCCCTCGACCACGCTGAACACCGCGCCGTCGGTCTGGCGCCAGGGCTTGCCGTCAAAACCGGCGGGCAGCTGCTGCATGAAGGTCGCCATGGTCGGCATCGGTGAGCCACCGGTGGCCGGGTTTACATAGCGCAGCTTGGTGCCGTCCCAGGCGTCGATGTCGGCATGGGTTTGCAGCTGGCGCAGGGTTTCCTGGGTGCGCGCGTAGGGGTAGCTGAAGATCGGCGAGGTCTGGCCGAACGGCGCCTCATAACGCACCGGCAGCATGTTGGCGCCGTAACGATGGGTGCTGAGGCCTTCGGGCCTGGTCACGGCCTGCTGCCTGGCCGTGCCGTTTTCGGCAAAGCCGGCGTCAAAAAACCGCAGCATGGGGATGTCGAGCCCGTCAAGCCAGACCACCGGCTCGTTGCCCTCGCAACCATGGTCGTGCCAGGTCCAGCTCGGGGTGATGATGAAGTCGCCGGGCTGCATCCGGGTGCGTTCGCCATCCACGGCGGTGTAGGCGCCGTGGCCCTGCACGACAAAGCGCAGCGCGCTTTGCGTATGCCGGTGGCTGGGCGCCACTTCGCCCGGCAGGATGAGCTGCAGGCCGGCGTACAGCGACTGGGTGATGCAGGACTGGCCGCGCAGCGCCGGGTTTTCCAGAATCAGCACCCGCCGCACCGCCTCGTCGGCGCTGATGAGCTGCCCGGACTGCATCAGGTAGGGGTGCACCGCGTCGTACTTCCAGAACGCGGGCTGGCACGGCGTGGCGGGCGCAGGCGGCACCAGGGCATGCAGCACTTCCCACAGCGGGGTCATGCTGTGCGCGGCAATGGCGTCGTAAAACGCCTTGCGTGCCGCGTCGTTGGCGGGGGTGCGGGTCGGTGTCAGGTCCATGGGGGTGTTGCGCTGACGCGTTGGTTCAGCTCGTTATTCGATCTTGATGCCGCGCGTCTGGATGATGTTGCCGAGCAACGCGGTTTCGTCCCTGATGCGGCTCTTCAGGCCGTCGGGCGAGGTGCCCACCGCCTGCCAGCCCTGGGCAAACAATTTTTGCCGGGTGTCGGCATCGCGGATGATGCCGGGCACCAGTTGCCCGAGCCGGATCTGCGCCGCCCTGGACAAACCGGCCGGGCCAACCAGCGCCGTCCAGACCTCCAGATTCAGGTTGGGCACGCCGGCGTCGGCCAGCGGCGCCACGTCGGGCACCAGGGCGCTGCGCCCGCCCGCCAGGCCAATCGCCCTGAGCTTGCCGGCGCGCACTTGCGGCATCGCCACCCCCGGCGGAATCAAGGCCATCTGGATCTGGCCGCCCAGCATGGCGGTAACCACCTGTGGATTGCCCGAAAACGGCACATGCACGGGCGCCACGCCCTTGGCCCGGCTCTTGAGCAGTTCCATGCCGAGGTGCGCCACTGAGCCGTTGCCGACCGAGCCATAGTTCCATTGGCCGCCGCCCTGGCGGGCCGCCGCAAAAAATTCGGCTCCGCCAGGTTGGTTCATGGGAGCCACCAGCACCAGCGGCGCGGTGGTCAGCAGGGAAATGGCGGCGAAGTCCTTGGCCGGGTCGTAGGGCAGCTGGGGATAGAGCAGCCTGGCCGAGGTCAGGTTGCCGTTGATGACAACGCCCAGGGTGTGGTCGTCGGTCGCCTTGGCCACCTGGTCGGCCGCGATGTTGCCCGAGGCGCCGGGCTTGTTTTCAATGATGACGGGCTGGCCCAGCGCCCTGGACAGCGGCTCGGCCAAGGTGCGCGCCGCCATGTCGGGCGTGGAGCCGCCCGGAAAACCGACCAGGATGCGAACCGGCCGGCTTGGCCAGGGCGCCGGATTTTCTGCCGATTTCGGGCCATTTTGGCCTGCAGCCCAGGAAGAATAAGCGCAAGCAGCTATCAAAAGTGTAGCAACGGAAAAAGCGCGGCGTGTTTTCAAAAAAGGAACTCCGGACAATTTGAAACCGTCATTGGAACAGTTTTGAAGGCTCGATGCCGTCGTACATCCACTTCAGCCCGGCAAAGCCCGCGCTCTCGGTGCCGCTCTGGAACATCTGGTTGCGCAGCTCGCGCTGCACCCCTGACGCATGGTAAATGTCGCCGTAGAACCGGGCCGTCAGCTGCACCCGGCCGGTGCGCAGGTAACGCGCCTGCTGGTACTTCTGGAAGGCCTGCTGCACGTCGCCGCGGGTAAAACGCAGGGCTTCACGCAGTACCACCGCATCTTCAATCGCCTGGCCCGCGCCCTGCGCCAGGTACTGCAGCATCGGGTGGGCCGCATCGCCAAGCAGGGTGACGCGACGGTCGGTCCAGTTCTTCACCGGCTCGCGGTCGCACAGCACCCACATCTTCCAGGTTTCGATCTTGCCCAGCAGTTCCCGCACCGGCGCGCAGGCGCCGGCGAAGCGCGCGGTCAGCTCGGCGGTGTCGCCAAAGGTGTTCCAGCCTTCGTCATATTTGTTGCTGTGAAACACCGCCTCCAGGTTGAACAGCTCGCCTCGGCGCAGCGGGTAGTGCACCAGATGGGTTTTTTCGCCGCCCCAGAGCAGCACGTCGTCGCTCCACAAATGGGCCGGCACGTCTTCGCGCTTGAGCACCGCGCGGTAGGCGATATGGCCCGAGACGCGCGGTTTGCCGTCGCCCACCACCGCCTCGCGAATCCTGCTCCACATGCCGTCGGCGCCAATCAGGGCGTCGCCTTGCAGCGTTTCTCCCTGCTGACCCTCGCGGTCAGCCTCCTTGGGGGCCAGTCGCACCGTCACGCTGCCTGGTGATTGCTCAAACGACTCGACCTTGGCGCCGGTGCGCAGGGTCACGTTGGGCTGGGCCTGGCAGGCATTCAAAAAAATCTGGTGCAGGTCGGCGCGGTAGATCACGCCATAGGGAAAGCCATAGGTGGCGCGGGCCAGGTCGCCCAGGGCGACCCGAACCACTTTTTCGCCGGTGCGCACATCGTTCATCGCCAGGCCGGGCGGGAAGAAGGCCACGCGGTTGACGGCTTCGGTCAGGCCCAGGTAGTCGAACATGCGGAAGATGTTGGGGCCGAGCTGGATGCCAGCGCCGATTTCCCCAAAGCTGGCGGCCTGCTCCAGCACGGTGACGCCATGGCCATCCTGCGCCAGCACCAGCGCCGCTGCCAGCCCGCCAATGCCGCCGCCCGAGACGATGAGGGAAGTTGGCTGTGTCATGGCTTGCTGGGTCAGGTCGGTAATAGGGATAAATGATAAGTATACTTATCATTTGCGTGCTTAGTACTTACCCTGAACGTATAAAATTCAGCCATGGCAACAAGTTACAACTTTCGCGAAGCGCCTGGCCACCTGATTCGGCGGGCGCAGCAGCTTGCCGTGGCGATTTTCATGGAAGAGACGGCGGGCTTTGATGCCACCCCGGTACAGTTTGCCATTCTCAATGCCCTGATTGACGACCCGGGCGAGGACCAGATCACGCTATCGGGCCGGGTCGCGTTTGACCCGGCTACCTTCGGCTCGGTGATTGGCCGCCTTGAGGCCAAGGACTGGGTCAAGCGCGAAGCAGACCCGGGTGACAAGCGCCGCAAGCTGCTCTGGATCACGCCAGAAGGCCAGAAAGTCGCGCTGCGGATGAAGCGGGCCGTCAAGCGCGCCCAGCAGCGAATCGTCAAGCCGCTCGATGACGCCGAGCAGGCGCAACTGACCGCCTTGCTGGCCAAACTGATCGCCGGCTACGAAAACGGGGCCAGATAGCGGCAATCGTCGGGGGGCCGGGGGCGCCCGCCGGGTCAGGCTGACTTGGCCAGCAGCTCGAAATTTTCAACCAGCGGCGTGCCGACAAAAAAAGGACCGACAATCGCCCGCCAGTCGGCAAAGGCCGGCGAGTGGCGAAAGTCGACGGTGTGATTTTCCAGCGTATCCCAGAAAACCTGCAGGATGTAGCGTTCCGGATTTTCAAGGCTCTTGTTGATCTTGTAGCCCTGAAAGCCCTTGGCTTTTGAGAGCACGGTTTCGAGACCGCGCTGAATGGCTTCATCAAAAGCCGCCTGTTGCCCCGCGTGAATGCGGATGTCGCAAAGTTCGAGAATCATGAAAGTTCCTGAGGCGCGGTTCAAAATTGCAGTTTACCGGTCCTGGTCTGCCTCACATCAAAAGCCCCTGGACCAAGCCTGTGCGGTATACCATGAGCGCCCCCAGCAAACAGCTAAAAACCCCCACCGCCATGGTGAGGCCACGCTGCAGCCAGGCCAGCTGAGCGGTGGCTGACAGGCGCAGCGGCAGCGCAATGGCGACCGACAGCAAGGCCATGCCCGCGATGGAGCCGAGCCCGAACAGGGCGATGTAGGCCAGGCCCATCGAAAACGACTGCACCGCCTCAAGACTCAGCAAAATCAGCGCCGCCGATCCGGCCATGCCGTGCATCATGCCCACCGCCAGTGCGCGCAGCGGCAGGCTGTGCCGGTGCTCGTGCGCCTGGGCCTCGTGCCGGATTTTTTGCACCGCTGTTGCGCGGGCATGGCTGTGGGCATGCACATGCAGGGTGTCGGGTGCGTGCTGGTGCGCGTGAAAATGAATCTCTTGCCGCACCAGACGGCGCAGCACATCCACTCCCAGCGCGATCAGCATCAGCGCGACGGCCAGTTCAAGGGCCTGCTCCATGCCGGCCGGAACGGACTTGCCCAGCGCCAGCACGATGCCGCCGAACAGCATCAGCGTGAGGCTGTGGCCCAGGCCCCAGGCGATGCCCTGGCGCACCGTGTGCGCCAGCGGCTGGCGACCCGAGGCGAGTGTCGCCACGGCGGCCAGGTGGTCGGCTTCGGTGGCGTGTTTCATGCCGAGCAAAAAGCCCGCCAGCAGAATGAAAAGCAGGCTCATGGCGGTCTTCAGCCCGGTTCATGCCGGGTTCAGGTCTGGGCCTGGGCCACTGGGGCCGGTATCTGCGCCTTGAGCCAGTCATACCAGGCCTGCATGCCTTCACCACTTTGCGCCGACACCTGAAGCACCCGAATGCCGGGATTGACCTCGCGCGCATAGGCAATGCAGCGCTGCACGTCAAACTGCAGGTGCGGCAGCAGGTCGATCTTGTTGAGCAGCATCACGGATGCGGCCCTGAACATATGCGGGTACTTGACGGGCTTGTCCTCGCCCTCGGTGACCGACAGGATCACCACCTTGGCGCGCTCGCCCAGGTCAAACAGCGCCGGGCAGACCAGGTTGCCGACGTTCTCGATCATCACCACCGAGCCCGGAGGCGGTTTGAGCTGATCCAGCGCGCGTGCCAGCATGTCGGCGTCCAGGTGGCAGCCGGTGCCGGTGTTGACCTGGATGGCGGGCGCGCCGGTGGCCCGGATGCGCGCGGCGTCGTTCAGGGTGGCCTGGTCGCCCTCGATCACGCCGATGGCCAGATCTGCGCCGATCTCGCGAATCGTGCGCTCCAGCAGGCTGGTCTTGCCCGAGCCGGGCGAGCTGACCAGATTGAGGGCCAGAATCTCCCGGCCGGCCGGCCAGCCAGCCCCGGTTGCGTTCGGCCAGCAACTGGTTTTTGGCCAGGATGTCCTGCTCCAGCCTGATGGTCTTGCCGTGAAGCTGTGCATGCACGGCCGCTGCGTCTTCATGAACATGCGGATGGACATGCCCATGTGAATGATCGTGGTCGTGATCATGGCCGTGTTCGTGCCCGTGTTCATGAGAATGGCCGTGGCCGTGGGCCGCCTCATTGTCATGGCCGTGAACATGGCCATGCGCCGTGCCTTCGTGGGCCGGGTCGGTGATGAGCACCGAACCGGTAGTGGAACATCCGCAAGTCGTGCACATCATGCCACCTCCATTTCCTTGATCTTCAACTCTTCGCCCAGCGGTTCGATGATTTCAAGCATCGCCCCTTCCACTGGCGTTCCCCGGGCGCAAATGTCAAAACAAAAGCGCACAGACTCCGCCATCACGCCGGCCCGTTTGCCGATCTCCAGCGTCACGCGCAGCACCTGCGCGCCATCTGCGCGTTCGGCGCAGATCGCAATCACGTTGCGGGTAATGCCGAGTTCGTGCATGGACCCGCTCCAGGCTATCTTCTCAGCAAAACCGCGGCAACTGCTCGCCGACCAGCATGTCCACGATGCGCTGCCCGCCGAAGCCGGTGTGCAGCACCACCACGCCAGCGGGTTGTTCGGTCACTTCGCCGATGATGGCGGCGTGGGTGCCGGCAGGGTGGGCGCGCATGACGGCCAGCACGCGCCCGGCAGCCGCCGCAGGCACCAGCGCCACCAGCTTGCCTTCGTTGGCCAGGTACAGCGGATCCAGCCCCAGAATTTCGCAGGCCCCCTTGACCGCTTCGCGCAGCGGCAATGCCTGCTCCTGCAGGCGAATCGCCACGCCGGACGACAACGCAAACTCGTTCAGTACCGTGGCCACGCCGCCCCGCGTCGCATCGCGCAGGCAGTGAATGTCGGGGCAGGCTTTCAGCATGGCAGCCACCAGCGAAGCGAGCGGCTGGCAATCGCTGGCGATGTCTGACTGCAGCGCCAGCTGTTTGCGGGCAATCAGGATGGCCGTGCCATGGTCGCCCAGAAAGCCGTTGACGATCACCACGTCGCCCGGTTTGGCGTTAAGTGCGGAGATATTCAGGCCATGCGGCACCACGCCGACGCCGGCGGTGTTGATGAACAGCTTGTCGGCGGCGCCGCGTTCGACGACCTTGGTGTCGCCGGTCACGATCAGCACACCCGCCTCGTCGGCCACGCGTTTCATGCTGGCCACGACACGGCGCAGGATTGGGAGCGGCAGACCTTCCTCGAGCACCATGCCGCACGACAGATAGAGCGGTCTGGCGCCGCTCACTGCCAGGTCATTCACCGTTCCCGCCACCGCCAGCGTGCCGATGTCGCCGCCCGGAAAAAACAGCGGGTCCACCACATAGGTGTCGGTGGTGAAAGCCAGCCTGTCTCCATGCACGGCAAGCTGCGTCAGGGACACCACGGCCTGGTCTCCATCGGCGCCAGCAGCGGGTTGTCGAAAGCGCCCAGAAACACGTCCTCGATCAGGTCGCGCATGGCCTTGCCGCCACTGCCGTGCGCCATGTTGATGGTGTGCCGTCACGCACGCGTCCGCTGCGCGGGCGGATGCCGTGATCCGCCGCTTTCAATACCGCGCTCATGCTGCCACCTCTGCCGCTACCGGCCGCTTGCGCGACAGACCGGTCGTGTCAATCCGGCCGTAGTTGTAATAGGCCGCACAGGCCCCTTCGCTAGAGACCATCAAAGAGCCCAGCGGCATCTCGGGCGTGCAGGCGGTGCCGAACACCTTGCATTGCTGAGGCTTGATGACGCCCTTTAGCACCTCGCCGCGCTGGCATGAGATGCTCGGCCAGCGCCACACAGTCATCCACCCGGCCCATGGGCAACACGCACACCGGGCAGCCGGGGCCGTGCACAAATTTGACCGAATCGGGCAGCAACTGCGCGATGCGGTAACGGAAGATGGAATGGGTATGGCCGCCGCAGACTTCCATGATTTGCAACGGCCTGCCGTGATCACGCTCGGGTTTTCGCGCGATCCTGCCTAGCAGCAGTTCGATCTCATGAACCAGCGCGCGCTTTGACCGGGTCGCGAAACTCGTCAATGTATTTCATGCAGGGCTCCTTGAGAGATTGCCGCGTTGGTCGGCCAGCAGGGTGTGCACCAGGTCCCACAGGATGTGGTAAATCGCCACATGGGTTTCCTGGATGCGGTGGCCACTGGTTTTGTCGCTGCTCAGGCCGAGCTGGCGCGCCAGCGGCGTGATACCCAGGTCCTTGAAGCCACCGGGCGTGGTGGACGGCGGTGTGCGCGAGTGCGGGAAGTGAATGATGCCGTCCCCGGGTTTTCTCTCGCGTTCTGACATGGCTTGTCTCCTGCAGATGGGCCAGGAACGGCTACGAGCTGCTTTCGTTCATCTTGTAACGCCGGATTTTGTTGGCCAGACCGACGCGCGAAATGCCCAGTTCGTGCACGGCCCGGCTTTGATTCCACTTGTTCCTAAGCAGGGATTGGGCCACCAGCCGGGTTTCCAGCGATTCGATTTTTTCCTTCAGACTGCCCTGCTGGTCGAGCAGGGCGCTGTGGGCATCGCCGGCCGGGCGTGGCAGCAGCCGGGCGAATTCTGGCGACATCAGCTTGACGCTGAGAAACTCGCCGTCATCGGCCAGGGCCACCATGCGGCGCACCTCGTTTTCCAGTTCGCGCACATTGCCCGGAAAAGGGTGCGCCTGCAGCCGCGCGATGACCTCGGCCGAAATGCCGGCAATGCGCCTGCGGATCGTGTCGGAGTACTTTTTGGCCGCGTATTCGGCCAGCACCGCGATGTCTTCCACCCGCTCGCGCAGCGGCGGTATGTTGACCTCGAAGCCGCGCAGGCGGAAATACAGGTCGCGCCGAAAACGTCCCTGCTCAACCAGCGTCAGCAAGGGCTGGTTGGAGGCGGCAATGATGCGCACATTGCAGTGACGGGTCTGGTGCGTGCCCACCGGCTTGACTTCGCCCTCCTGCAAAAAGCGCAGCAGGCTGACGTGAAATGAGGGCGATACATCCGAAATCTCGTCAAGAAACACGGTGCCGCCGTCGGCCGCCGGAAACAGGCCCAGCCGGTCGCTGATGGCGCCGGTGAATGCGCCGCGTTTGTGGCCAAACAGCTCCGAATGCAGCAAATCGTCGGGCAGGGCGCCGCAGTTCTGCGCCAGAAACGGAAACTCCCGGCGCCCGCTGAAAAAGTGCACGGCGCGGGCCATCAACTCCTTGCCGGTGCCGGTTTCGCCCTGGATCAGCACCGGCAGGTCGGTGCTGGCGGCCTTGCGCGCCAGGTCGCACACCGCCTTCATGCTGTCGCTGGCAAACACCAGCTTGTCAAACTCGTAGGTGTCTTGCAGCTGCCTGACCATATGGGCGTTTTGCCGGCGCAGCACGGTGTCGGCAAATTTCAGTTCCCGGCTCAGGTAGCGATGCCGCTGCGCCAGCTCGCGACTTTCCAGTGCCCGCTTGACCAGCAGCAGGTGATCGGGTTGCCAGGGCTCGGGCACGATCTGGTAGACCGCCGCGTCGTTGATGGAGTGGATCAGGTCTTCGTGGTTGGTGGTGGCCGTGATCAGGATGCGTATCGCTTCTGGATGCGACACCCGGGCATCGCGCAGCAAATCGACCGCACTGGCATCGCGCGGCCGCTGGTGGCACAGCACCATGTCCACCTCTTCGCCCGCCAGCAGGCGTCGCGCCTCGGTCACCGACTTGGCCGTCAGCACGCGGTAGTCGCGCTCCAGGCATTCGGTGAGCGAAGCGCGAACCGCCGCCTGGTCCTCGACCACCAGAATCGTCCAGATGCCACTTGTGCTCATATTGATTTTCAAATTGCAAACTTGATAATCAATTTAACAGGGTGGCCGGCGTTGAATCAACCTCGCAAAAGGACACCCATCAGGGGTGCCGGGTAGGGGCGGCGCGGGCGGCTTGCCGTGCGTCACCCGTCCGCGTCCAACCCTCAGTCCTTGGCCACCTGCAGCACCAGCTTGCCAAAGTTTTCGCCGTTGAAGAGTTTGAGCAGCGTTTCGGGGAAGGTGTCCAGACCCACCACCACGTCCTCCCGGCTTTTCATGGTGCCAGCCTTCAGGTAGCCCGCCATTTCGGCCACGGCCTGGGGGTAGCGGTCGGCATAGTCGAACACCACGATGCCCTCCATGCGGGCGCGATTGACCAGCAGCGACAGGTAGTTGGCCGGGCCCTTGACCGGGGTGGTGTTGTTGTACTGGCTGATGGCGCCGCAAATAATAATGCGCGCGCCGCGGGTGATCTTGGCCAGCACCAGGTCCAGAATGTCGCCGCCCACGTTGTCGAAGTAAATGTCCACGCCTTTGGGGCAGTGCTCTTTCAGGCCGGCGCGTACATCGCCGTTTTTGTAGTCAATGCAGGCGTCAAAGCCCAACTCGTTCACCACCCAGTCGCATTTGGCCTGGCCGCCGGCAATGCCGACCACGCGGCAGCCCTTGAGCTTGGCCATCTGCCCGACGGTCTGGCCCACGGCGCCAGCCGCGCCCGACACCACCACGGTTTCACCGGCCTTGGGCTGGCCCACGTCCATCAGGCCAAAGTAGCCGGTCATGCCGGGCATGCCCAGCACGTTGAGCCAGGTCGTCAGCCCCAGGCGCGGGTCGATCTTGAACATGCCGCTGCGCTTGATCCGGTCTTCGGGGATCAGGCAATATTCCTGCACATCCAGCCCGGCGCTCACGTAGTCGCCCACGGCAAATGCCGGGTTCTGCGAGGCGATAACCTGGCCCACGCCGCCGGCCCGCATCACGGCACCGATGTCTACCGGCGGGATGTAGCTTTTGCCTTCGTTCATCCAGCCGCGCATGGCCGGGTCCAGCGACAGGCAGAGGGTTTTGACGAGCACGCCGCCCGGGCCGGGCTCGGCCACGGCCTCGCTGGTGAAGCTCCAGTTGGCGCGGGTGGGCAGGCCTGTGGGCCGGCTGGCCAGGCGGATCTGGTGGTTGGTCAGTTGGGTGAGGGCGGTCGGGCTGTTCATGCGGGTCTCCAGGTGGGTCAGCAGGGTGTGGCAATCCGCCATCGTAGCGTGAGCCGCGCTGGCGGTCAGTCACGCAGGGGATTGCTTTTCCCGCCACTGCCCGCGCTGTTTCGGTTTATGCTTTCCTGATGAAACTCCACAACTATTTCCGGTCTTCCGCCTCTTTCCGTGTCCGGATTGCGCTTGAGCTGAAAGGCTTGCGCTACGACTACATTGCCGTTCATCTGGCCAGAGGCGACCACAAAAAACCACCCTACGCCGAGCTGGCCGCAGACATGCTGGTGCCGCTGCTGGAGGTGGACGGCCAAAAGCTGTCGCAGTCGATGGCGATCATCGAATACCTGGATGAAAAGCATCCCGCACCGGCCCTGCTGCCCGCCGATGCGCTGGGGCGCGCCAGGGTGCGGGCGCTGGCACAGTCGATTGCCTGCGAGATTCACCCGCTGAACAACCTGCGCGTGCTCAAGTACCTGGTGAAAGAGCTCAAGGTCGAGGAAGAGGCCAAAAACACCTGGTACCGCCACTGGTGCCGCGAAGGGCTGGAGTCCTTCGAAAGGCAGCTCAAGCTGTTGCCCGCGTCCACCTACTGCCATGGCAACACGCCGACGCTGGCCGATTGCTGCCTGGTGCCGCAAATCTTCAACGCCCAGCGCTTCAAGATGAATTTTGACGGTCTGCCGCGCACCATGGCCGCCTTTGACGCCTGTATGGCCTTGCCGGCGTTTCAAAAGGCGCAGCCCTCGGCCTGCCCGGATTTTGAGGCCTGAGATGCTGGCTGGGGCGGCGCCTGCCGACTGGCTGATTCCCGACTGGCCCGCGCCTGCGGGCGTGCGCGCCGTCTTCACCAGCCGGCAGGGCGGGGTTTCCGCCGCGCCCTATGACAGCCTGAACCTGGGCGACCACGTGGGCGACGCACCGCAGCAGGTGGCCGCCAACCGCGCCTTGCTGCAGCGCGTCACCGGCCGCGCCGTGTTCCTGAAACAGGTGCATGGCTGCGACGTGCTGGCGCTGGCTGCGGCCAGCCCGGACGGTCTGCAGGCCGACGCCTGTGTGACGACGCAGCGCCAACTGGCCTGCACCATCATGGTGGCCGATTGTTTGCCGGTGCTGCTCAGCAGCGAAGACGGCAGCGTGGTGGCGGCTGCCCACGCGGGCTGGCGCGGCCTGGCGGGCGGTGGCGCGGCACAAAACGGCATTCTGGAGGCGGTTTTAGGGCGTTTTAGGGCTCTAGCCCCGAAAGAACGTGCGCCTGATGCTATCAAAACAATAGCATGGCTGGGTCCCTGCATAGGCCCGTCGGCCTTTGAAGTGGGAGCGGATGTGAAGGCGGCGTTTACGGCGGTGCAGCCCGAGGCGGCCCGCCTTTTTACGGACCTCGGCGCAGGCCAATACCTGGCCAACCTGCCGGCGCTGGCCCGGCTGCGCCTGCGGGCGCTGGGGATTACACAGATTTATGGCAACGACGGTAGCGCGCCCTGGTGCACCGTCAGCAATCCTTCACGATTTTTCTCGCACCGGCGCGACGCCGGCGTCAGCGGCAACGGATTCGGCACCACCGGCCGCATGGCCGCCTGCATCTGGCGCGAGTGATGCTGGAACTGGTGGCGGCGTTGTCTGGCTGCCCGCTTGCCGCGCCCATTCCTCGGCCTGGCGTTTCTTGATCGCCTTGCTGCGCGCAGGCGCCCCCATCAGGTAAACCACCAATACCACGGGCACCAAGCCGTAGAGTAAAAAGGTGATGAGCGCCCCCAGCAGCGTGCCGTTGCTGTTGGTAGCTTCGGCCACGCTCATCATCAGCACGACATAAACCCAGGCGATGACAATCAAATACATAAAACCCTGAAAACTTTGATCTGAGTCAGAAATTTCTGCGCAAACCCTACGATACTAAAGACGTACTTAAAAGGGTTGCCAAGACCCTCCATAATTCGGGAGACAAGATGAATTCTGACCCAAACTGGACCCAGGCGGCCCAACAGATGCAGGAAACCCTGGGCGCTGGCCTGCAACAGGCGATGGGCGCCATGGGCACTTTTGCGGCGGCGGGCAAGCCCGGTGCTTTTCCCGCGATGGACATGTCCGGCTTCAACAAGGCGCTACCGGCCCTGAACTTCGATATAGCCAAGCTGCAGGCGCTCCAGGAGCGCTACCTGGCAGAGGCCTCAGCCCTCTGGAACCAGGGCGTGCAGGTTGGCAGCACAGCATCACCGGTCAGCGCCGACCGGCGGTTTGCGGCCGAAGCCTGGGGCGCCAACCCGGTGTCAAAGTTCTCGGCCTCCGCCTACCTCCTGAACGCACATGCCCTGATGGGCATGGCCGAAGCCGTCGAAGGCGATGCCAAAACCAAGGCGCGGGTGCGCTTTGCGGTCGAGCAGTGGATGGCCGCGACGGCGCCCAGCAACTTTCTCGCCCTGAATGCCGAAGCCCTGCAAAAAGCCGTCGCCACCAAGGGTGAAAGCCTGGGCAAGGGCCTGCAAAACCTGATTCACGACATGCAGCAGGGCCATGTCTCCATGACCGACGAAAGCGTGTTTGAGGTCGGCAAAAACGTCGCCACCACCGAAGGCGCGGTGGTTTTCGAGAACGAGTTTTTCCAGTTACTCGAATACAGGCCGCTGACGGCCATGGTGTACGAAAAGCCCTTCCTGCTGGTGCCACCCTGCATCAACAAGTTCTACATTCTTGACCTGCAGCCCGAGAACTCGCTGATTCGCTATGCCGTCAGCCAGGGTCACCGGACCTTTGTGGTGAGCTGGCGCAACCCGGACGAGTCCATGGCCCAGAAAACCTGGGACGACTACATCGAACACGCCCCCATCAAGGCGATTGAGGTGGTGCGTGAGATTACCGGCGCCAAAACCATCAATGCGCTGGGCTTTTGCGTAGGCGGCACCATTCTGGCCACCGCGCTGGCGGTGCTGGCCGAGCGTGGGGAAAAACCGGTGGCCAGCGCCACCTTGCTGACCTCTTTGCTGGACTTTAGCGACACCGGGATTCTGGATATTTTCATTGACGAAACTTCCGTCAAGTACCGCGAAGCCGAGATGGGCAAGGGCGGGTTGCTCAAGGGACAGGACCTGGCCTCGACCTTCAGCTTTTTGCGTCCCAACGACCTGGTCTGGAACTACGTGGTCGGTAACTACCTCAAAGGCGAAACCCCGCCGCCGTTCGACCTGCTTTACTGGAACAGCGACTCGACCAACCTGCCTGGCCCGTTTTACGCCTGGTACCTGCGCAACACCTATTTTGAGAACAACCTGATCAAGGCCGGAAAAACCGTGGTCTGCGGCGAGAAGGTCGATCTAAGCAATCTCGACATGCCGTTTTATATTTACGGTTCGCGCGAAGACCACATCGTGCCGATTGGCGGCGCCTACGCCTCCACCCAGCATCTGCCGGGAAAAAAGCGCTTTGTCATGGGTGCGTCCGGCCATATCGCCGGCGTGATCAACCCTCCCGCCAAGAAAAAGCGCAGCTACTGGACCAACGACAAGCTGCCGCAGGGCAAGTTTCCTGCGGCGCAGGACGACTGGCTCAAGGGCGCCACCGAACACCCCGGCAGCTGGTGGACCGACTGGTCCGACTGGCTGAAGGGACACGCGGGCAAGCAGATTGCCGCGCCCAAGACCTACGGTAGCCGCAAGAACAAGGCCACCGAGTCCGCGCCCGGCCGCTACGTCAAGGCCAAGGCCTGAGCTGCACCCCATCATCTATCCCTTTTCACCCATTCCACCCATTACGCAAAAAAGGAAGACATCATGGAAGACATCGTTATCGTTTCGGCTGGCCGCACGGCGGTTGGCAAATTTGGCGGCTCGCTGGCCAAAATTCCTGCGACCGAGCTGGGTGCCGCGGTCATCAAGGCAGTGCTGGAGCGTTCCGGCCTGAGCGCCGATCAGATCGGTGAAGTCATCCTGGGTCAGGTATTGACCGCTGGCGCTGGCCAGAACCCGGCGCGCCAGGCCGTAATCAAGGCCGGTTTTCCGCATGGCATTCCGGGTCTGACAATCAATGCGGTGTGCGGTTCCGGCCTCAAATCCGTCATGCTCGCGGCCCAGGCCGTGGCCTGTGGTGACAGCGAAATCGTGATTGCCGGCGGCCAGGAGAACATGAGCGCCTCGCCGCACGTGCTGAACGGCTCGCGTGACGGTCAGCGCATGGGCGACTGGAAGATGGTCGACTCCATGATCGTGGACGGCTTGTGGGACGTCTACAACCAGTACCACATGGGCATCACCGCCGAGAACGTCGCCAAGAAATACAGCATCGACCGTGCCGCGCAGGACGCGCTGGCACTGGCCAGCCAGACCAAGGCCGCCGCAGCACAGGACGCCGGCAAGTTCAAGGACGAGATAGTTCCGATCTCCATTCCGCAGAAAAAAGGCGAGCCGGTGGTTTTTGCGGCCGACGAATTCATCAACCGCAAAACCAACGCGGAAGGCCTGGCGGGCTTGCGCCCGGCCTTTGACAAGGCGGGCGGCGTGACGGCTGGCAATGCCTCCGGCCTCAATGACGGCGCGGCCGCCGTGATGGTGATGACGGCCAAAAAAGCGGCCGCGCTTGGCCTGAAACCGCTGGCACGCATCGCCAGCTATGCCACCACCGGCCTGGACCCGGCCTACATGGGCATGGGCCCGGTGCCCGCATCGACCAAGGCGCTGGCCCGTGCCGGCTGGAAGGCGCAAGACCTCGATCTGCTGGAAATCAATGAAGCCTTTGCGGCCCAGGCCTGCGCCGTCAACAAGGAAATGGGCTGGGACACCAGCAAGGTCAACGTCAACGGCGGCGCCATTGCGATTGGCCACCCGATTGGCGCGTCAGGCTGCCGGATTCTGGTGACGCTGCTGCACGAGATGGCACGCCGCGACGCCAAAAAAGGCATTGCCAGCCTGTGCATTGGCGGCGGCATGGGGGTTGCCCTCACCCTGGAACGCTGAATTTGAGGTAAAACATGTGCAAGTGCATGTAAAACGGGTGTGAGTAGCTATTAAATCAATAGCAAAAGCGGTTGCAGAAAATCAGGAAATCAAGGAGAACGACATGACAAAAAAAGTAGCATACGTCACCGGCGGCATGGGCGGCATTGGAACGGCAATCTGCCAGCGGCTGGCGAAAGACGGTTTTACCGTGGTGGCCGGCTGCGGCCCGACCCGCGATTTTGCCAAGTGGATCGATGAGCAAAAAGTTCTAGGCTACACCTTTTACACCTCGGTCGGCAATGTGGGTGATTGGGATTCCACCGTGGCGGCCTTTGACAAGGTCAAGGCAGAGCATGGCCAGGTCAGCGTGCTGGTCAACAACGCCGGCATCACGCGCGATGGCCAGTTCCGCAAGATGAGCAAGACGGACTGGGATGCCGTCATTTCGACCAACCTGGACAGCATGTTCAATGTGACCAAGCAGGTTATCGAAGGCATGATAGAAGCCGGCTTTGGCCGCATCGTCAACATCTCGTCGGTGAATGGCCAGAAAGGCCAGTTTGGCCAGGTGAACTATTCCACCGCCAAGGCCGGTCTGCATGGCTTTACCATGGCGCTGGCGCAAGAAGTGGCCAGCAAAGGCGTGACGGTCAACACCGTAAGCCCTGGCTATATCGGCACCGATATGGTCAAGGCGATTCGCCCCGATGTGCTTGAGAAAATCGTGGCTGGTGTGCCGGCCAAACGGCTGGGCCAGCCCGAAGAAATCGCTTCGATCATTTCTTGGATTGCCTCCGACGAAGGCGGCTACGCCACCGGCGCGGACTTCTCGCTCAACGGTGGGTTGCACATGGGTTAAGGGTCTTTGCGACCGATAGTAAAAAACCCGCCTCGGCGGGTTTTTTTATGGGCTGGCAGTTTCGGGTGTGTGCCACCTGGTGCAGCCTAGCCTCGGGCGCGCAGCACGGCCGAATGCACCAGCGGCAGCCGGTCATTGCCAAAGTACATGTCGTCGTCAACGAAAAAGGTGGGCGAGCCAAAGGCGCCGCGGCGAATCGCTTCCTCGGTGTTGGCCTTGAGCTGATCCTTGATGTCGGGCCGGGTGATACCTGCCAGAAAAGCATCGGCGCTGATGCCTACTTGCGAACAAATGGCAGACAGCACCTCATCCTGTGAGATATCTTCGTCGCGGCTGAAATAGGTCGCAAACACCGCTTCGACAAAGGCAAGGTAGTGTGATTTGGCGGTCGCGTCCTGGGCAATCCACAGGCAGCCGCGCATGGCCTTGACGCTGTTGACCGGAAAGACGCGGGGCGGAAAGGTGATGGTCAGGCCCGCCTCCCGCGCGCTGTCGCGGACGTCCTTGAGCATGTAGCGGTTTTTTGGCGAAGCCATGTCCTCCCGCGCCGCGTAAATGCCCTTGTTGACGCTGTTGAAGATGCCGCCCACCAGCACCGGCCGCCAGCTGATCGCTTCCCCGAGCTCCGCCGCCAGCGGCTGGATGTTGCGAAAAGCCAGGTAAGTCCAGGGGCTGGAACAGTCAAAGAAAAACTCGATCATCGGTGTTGCTTGTCTCTGTTAGGGTGTTTTGACATTCAGGCCTCGTGCTGCTGGCCGCCTGCCATGTTGCGCACGCTGTCGGCGGTCTGCCCAAACAGGGCCTTGCGCGCCTCCTCGGTCAGCGCCGGTGCACGCAATTCCTTGCCCAGTGCCAGCCCGCGCTTGACGGCGGGTCTTTCAAACAGGGCGTCGTACCAGCGCTGCACATGGGGAAACTTCAGCAACTCAACCTGCTGCGCCTTGTGCGTGCGAACCCACGGGAAAATCGCCATGTCTGCAATCGAGTAGTCTGGCCCCGCCACATGGGCGCCGGTGCGGGCCAGCTGCTCATCAAGCACGCCGTACAGCCGGTCCACTTCCTTGCCGTAACGCTCAATGGCGTAGGGAATTTTCTCTGGCGCATACAAAAGAAAGTGGCCGTTTTGCCCGGCCATGGGGCCCAGCCCGCCCATTTGCCACATCAGCCATTGCATCGCCCGATAACGTTCCGGCCCATGGCGGGATAAAAAACGGCCGGTTTTTTCGGCCAGATAGAGCAAAATCGCCCCGCTTTCAAACACGGCCAGCGGCGCTTCGGCACCGGCAGGGTCGTGGTCGACGATGGCCGGCATGCGGTTGTTGGGGCTGATGGCGAGAAACTCTGCAGCAAACTGCTCGCCCTTGCCGATGTTGACCGGCACAAACCGGTAGGGCAGGCCGCATTCCTCCAGCATGATGGAAATCTTCCATCCGTTCGGCGTGGGCCAGTAATGCAGGTCAATCATGCGAATCCCATGGCTGTGAGGCGTTGAGCTTAAACCGATATGCCGGTTGGCCGCGCGCCCCAAGCCAATGAATTCTCATGCAAGGCTATTCCAGATCTTCAATGGCCAGCGAATGGTATTTCTGCGCGTAAGAAAATGGCAGCTTGCGCACCACGGTCATGATGCGCTCGGTGTCGTCGCGTGTGTGGGTGGAAATCATCAAGGCATGATGACCTTCACGTGCCAGATCCACGTACTTGCGGGTGGTTGCCTTTTCGGTGCCCACGTCTGGCAAGGCGACATCTGAAACGACCTCCGTCTTGCCGATGTCCCTCAGGATGTCTGCCGGTGTCAGCAGCATGATCTCATCGTCGCGGGGTTCGAGTTCGCGCGCCGCCTGCCTTGCATCATCGACATCGGGAAACATGATGAATGCATAACCCGACGGGTAGAAAGAACCGCGCAGACTAAGCATTTTCCTGGTCAATTGAAAGTCTTTCATGACGCTCCTTTTTTCGTTGATTCCAGCATTTACGGATAAAAATTTACTCTTCGCAGTCAGTTAAAACAAGCGCTTTCTGTAAGACGGTGACGTGAAATGAAAAGATCGGTAGCTGGCGGCAACTGTTGCTCAGGGTGATTCGTCAAACTTGAGCGTCGGCTCGCCCATCACGCGGGCCGTGCTTTGCAGGCCGTCCAGAATCCGGTTGGCAAAATAGCTGCTCTGGGTGTCGGGCTCCAGCGCGGCCACCGCCAGATTGGCCAGCGGCTGGTTCAGCGGCACGTAATAGCTTCCGCGTGGGGCATCCACCACGCCGCGCGCCAGGCTGACCTGGACGATGATGATGGGGGCCTCCGCTGAAATGGTGCCTCGCACATCCTGCCGTTCGCCGCTTGCGCGTGCCGTCTCCCGGTAGCTGTCAGCCAGCATCGAGCCCTGCTCGGCGACGCGCAAGACCTTGACGCCGTGCATCCGCAGGTGCTCGACAGCGGTTCCGGACGCGGCCGACAACCAGTAGCCACAGGGGCGGGCACGGGCCTTGACCTTGCGAAGCTGAAGCGCCGAATCCCAGTCCACCAGGATGGCCCTGTCCGCGCCGCTGGACGGGTCCAGCATCATCAGTTCGTACTGGGCGGCGGTGGCCGCCGCTTCCACCACTGCCTCGTCCTTGCAGGCCAGGGCGCTAACTTCCTTGTCAATATAGGGGCGAAGCTGGCCAAGCTCGCCAGCGCGCTGGGCCGTGCTGGCCAGAACACTGGAGATGGCGATGACGTGGGTGTGCACGCGGCGCTGGATGTGCAGCCTTCCGATGCCGACGCCGCGTGTTTCGATTAGCAGGCTGACCATGTTTTTCAGGCCGTTGACATTACGGCCGGTATCGGGCTGCGCGCCGCCCATGGAGATTTTTTTGTCCTGCAGGTCGGTCGAAGTGGTGTAGTACCACTCGGTGCTCAGGCCCTGGCTCTTGAGTGCGGCCAGCAAGGGCCTGCGATACCACTCTTCGGCCGCCTTGGTCAAAAACTCGGGCAGGTTGGCGGTGGTCGCGTACTGGAACAGCGCGTCGAACTTTTGCACCATGCCGAACTTTTCAAGATAGCGGCCCACCACCGTGTACTCATGGGCGTCCACCACTACCGTGGGACGGTAGTCGCGCGTCAGCCGCGCCAGCGCCTGGGCTTCCGGGGTGTTGAGCAGCAAATGGTCACGGTTCATGTCCAGCCCGCCTGCGGTCACCCTCTGGTCGTTTGCGGCGCCATCCGGATTGGCGCGCGGAACAATCACGACATTGATGCGTTCCAGAACCGGCTGCAGCAGCCCTTGCGCCAGTTCCCGGGCGATGACCAGCAACGCTTCACTGCCGGCCGGCTCGTTGCCGTGTTGCTGGCCCAGCAGCAGCACCGTGGGCTTGCCGTTCGCCAGCAGGGCTGCGGGGTCTGTGCCGGCGGCGCGGGCCAGGACCAGCGCTTCTATGGCTTCACCGCGCTGGGATCTGCCAATAGCCTGCACGGCGGCCTTCACCCCCGCAGTACGTGACGCAGATGCCGCCTGATCGCGCAGCCAGGCCTGTACCTCTGCCGCGCTGGTAAAAGTGGCCCGTCCGGCTTGCAGACCGGGTGTGTTGTAAACCACGGAAGGTGTCGGGAAGCGGGCGGCGACTGCCGCGCCGTAGGGCGCAGGCTGCTCGCCTGACTGGGGGCCAATGGCAGGGCCAATGACCGAAGGCGGTGCCACCGGGAAGGTCTGCACCTCGGCGGGTGGCGCAGGCGGACGTGCGGTGGGCGCGGGCGTTGTGGAGGAACCGGTAGGTGCCGTCGTTGCCGGGCGCACCGCGGAGGGCGTCCACGGCGGCAGGGGCACCGAGGTGCAGGCGGAGAGCAGCAGCAGAGGCGCCAGCATGGCTGCGGCTTGCAAGGGAAAGCGATGACGCAAATAACCGGCAAGGGTTCCGGGGACGGGGCAGGGCATGGGGGTCCTCCTGTTTGCACTGTGCCGCAAGCAGAGCGCTTCGCGGTGGCCTGGCTCACGTGAATGATCCCGGATGTTACCCGCCGGACGGTGTCCTGGGCTACGGTAGTTTCCAGTTGGGCCGGCGTGGGCCGGCAGTGCGTATTGACGAACCTGGAGGCGGGCAGGCTTTCTGGGAAAATAGCGTCATGCTTGCCCGATCCTTGCCTGCCAACCCGCCCGACAGCGGACTGCCTTTACACCGCGATCCCTGGCGTTTGTCGATTGCGCCCATGATGGATTGGACCGACCGGCATTGCCGTTATTTCCATCGCCTGCTGTCGCGTCACACCCTTCTGTATACCGAAATGGTGACCACGGGTGCGCTGATTCATGGCGATGTCGCCCGCCATTTGCGGTTTAACGCCGAGGAACACCCGATCGCATTGCAACTGGGCGGCAGCGAGCCGGCCGACCTGGCGCATTGCGCCCGGATGGGCGAGCAATGGGGTTACGACGAGATCAACCTGAACTGCGGCTGTCCCAGCGAGCGGGTTCAGCGCGGCGCCTTTGGCGCTTGCCTGATGGCCGAGCCGCAGCTGGTGGCCGACTGCGTCAAGGCGATGGTGGATGTGGTGGGTATTCCCGTGACCGTCAAGCACCGCATCGGCATTGACAAAGCCGAAAGTTATGAATTTGTGCGTGACTTTGTGGGCACCGTGAGCGAAGCGGGTTGCCGGGTGTTTGCCGTGCATGCGCGCAATGCCTGGCTGAAAGGCCTGTCTCCGAAAGAAAATCGCGAAGTCCCCCCGCTGCGCTACGAGCTGGTGTACCGGCTCAAACGAGAGTTTCCTGACCTTACCATCGCCGTCAATGGCGGCATCACCACCAGCCATCAGGTGGCCGGCCAATTGGCGCGGCTGGATGGCGTGATGATTGGCCGCGAGGCCTATCACAACCCCTGGTGGCTGGCGTCCTGGGACCACGAGTTTTTTGGCGCGGCCGCGTCAGAGATCAGCCGCGAATCGGTGGAAGCGCAAATGGCCGACTACATGGTGCGCGAAGCTGCAACCCACGGCACCCCCTGGAGCGGCATTGCCCGCCATATGTTGGGGCTGCGTCACGGCATGCCGGGCGCGCGGCGCTGGCGCCAGGTGTGGAGTGATCACCGGCTCAGGGGGCTTGATCCGCGTGAGGTCATGGCCCTGGCGCACCACCCGGCAGAGGCCCGGGCCGAAGAAGCCCTGGTTTTATGAGGGTTCGACGGCATTGCGCCGGTCGATCTTGCGGCTCAGCACAATCGAGGTCTGGGTGTGGTTTACGCCCTCTATCAGGCCGATGCGATCGAGCAAGGTATTGAGCTGCTCATGCGTCTCGCAGCGCAGAAACACCAGGTAGTCAAACTGGCCGCTGACCGCGGACACTTCTTCAATTTCGGGCATTGACGCCAGCTCCCTGAGCACAACGGTAGTGGTTTTGGGCAGGATGCTCAGGCTGCAGTAGGCCCGCACCGCGGTGCTGTCCAGCCGCTGCCCCAGCCGCACCCCGTAGCCCGCCACCACGCCTTCGCGTTCCAGCCGCGCCAGCCGCGCCACCACCGTGGTGCGCGCCAGCTTGAGCTTGCGTGCCAGCGTCGCCATGGGTTCGCGGGCGTTGGCCTGCAGCAGGCTGAGCAGGCGCCGGTCGATGTTGTCGAGGGGGAGTTGCATATTAGTTGACGATTGTTTGGTCGTTATGACCAATATATAAATAGTTTTTAACGCATTTGTCAATACACATTGACATCAATGCGACTTACCATGGGTCATCCTCACGGGAAGATTCAGTGCCGGAAACGGCTCGTTGCAGGCGATTGCAGCATCAAAGGAGGTCTCATGGTCACCAGCATCAAACCCATTACCATTCTGGGCGCAGGTCAAATTGGTTTTGCCATCGCCGTGCTCCTCAGACAGGCCGGTGGCTACGACGTCTGTATCGCCGACCGGGATGCGGGCCGGCTCAAGCAACTGGCTGACCAGGGTTTTGAGGTCATGGTTGTGGATAAGGAGGACTCCCTCGCCGGCGCCGCGTCTGGGCGGTACGCGGTGCTGAACGCGCTGCCATTTCATCGCGCCATCACCGTCGCGACGCTTTGCGCCGAAGCCGGCGTTCACTACTTTGACCTGACCGAAGATGTCCGCAGTACCCAGGCCATCCGCGCGCTGGCGGCCAGTGCGCGGACGGTACTGATGCCGCAATGCGGTCTGGCGCCCGGCTTTATAGGCATCGTGGGCAACGATCTTGCCCGGCGCTTTGACCGTTTGCTGGATCTGCACATGCGGGTGGGCGCGCTGCCGCGCTATCCGGTCAACCGGCTGCGCTACAACCTGACCTGGAGTACCGAAGGGCTTATCAACGAATACTGCAACCCTTGCGATGCGCTGGTCGATGGCGAACCCACACAGGTCATGGCGCTTGAGGGGCACGAAACCTTCGCCCTGGATGGTGTGGAGTACGAGGCCTTCAATACCTCGGGTGGGCTGGGCACGCTGACCGAGACGCTGCGCGGAAAGGCGCGCAATGTCGACTACAAGTCGGTACGCTATCCGGGACATTGCGCCATCATGAAGCTGCTGTTGAACGACCTGCGGCTACGGGAGCGCAGGGATTTGCTCAAGGATATTTTTGAGGCCGCCATTCCTGCAACAGATCAGGATGTGATTGTGGTGTTTGTCACGGCCTCGGGCTACCGTCATCAACGCCTGGTTCAGGACTCCTATTCGGCGCGCCTGATGGGTACTCAGATCGGCGGACACCGCCTGAGCGCCATCCAGTTGAGCACCGCGAGCGGCATCTGCGCCGCGCTGGACCTGGTGGCCCAGGGGGCATTGCCGCAATCGGGCTTCATCGGTCAAGAGCGGATCGGACTTGAACAATTCCTGAATAACCGGTTTGGCCAGGCATGCGCTGAAAGGGCGCCTGAAGCCAGTCATGCATAAACGCAACGATGTTTTGAAATCGCTATGTACGCATCGATGCATTTGGAAAATAATAGAGGCGCATGCGAGTTTTGGCGGTATTTCGTATGCTGGAACTTTTTCTCTTTCGCTGTAATCTATCCAGCACTTTGTGCAGGATAAAAATTCGAGTTATGGTGCGGTAGTCTGGAGTCATTTTCCGCAGGGGTCAACGCTCCTTCGGTGCCGCGCACATAGGAGGTTCTATGGATGTCGTTCGTAATTTTCTGACGCGCTACGAGCAAACGCGGGAGGAAGAGCTGTCCATCGAGGAGTACCTCGAGGCCTGCAAGAAAGACCCGCTCGTTTACGCTACCGCCGCCGAGCGGATTCTTGCCGCCGTGGGCGAGCCCGAGTTGCTCGACACGCGGCACGACCAGCGCCTGTCGCGCTTGTTTGGCAACAAGATCATCAAGATCTACCCGGCCTTTCGAGACTTCTACGGGCTGGAAGATCCGATCGAGCAGGTTGTGTCTTACTTCCGCCATGCGGCACAGGGCCTCGAGGAAAAAAAACAGATTCTCTATTTGCTCGGGCCGGTGGGGGGTGGCAAGTCGTCGATTGCCGAGCGGCTCAAACAGCTGATGGAGCAGGTGCCGTTCTATTCGCTCAAAGGCTCGCCGGTCAACGAGTCGCCGCTGGGTCTTTTCAACAATGCCGAAGACGCTCCCGTGCTGGCTGAGCAGTATGGCATTGCGCCGCGCTACATGCAGAGGGTGATGTCACCCTGGGCCGTCAAGCGGCTTGAAGAGTACGGCGGTGACATTCGTCAGTTCCGCGTGGTCAAGCGCTTCCCGTCCATTCTCAAGCAGTGCGCCATTGCCAAGACCGAGCCCGGCGATGAAAACAACCAGGACATTTCTTCGCTGGTGGGCAAGATTGACATTCGCAAGCTGGAGACTTTTGCCCAGGACGACCCGGATGCCTACAGCTACTCTGGCGGCTTGTGCCTTGCCAATCAGGGGCTGCTTGAGTTCGTCGAGATGTTCAAGGCCCCGATCAAGGTGCTGCACCCCTTGCTCACCGCCACTCAGGAGGGTAACTACAAGGGCACCGAGGGTTTTGGTGCCATTCCCTTCGACGGCATCGTGATGGCGCATTCCAATGAAAGCGAATGGAAGGCTTTCAAGAACAACAAGAACAACGAAGCCTTTCTGGACCGAATCTACATTGTCAAGGTGCCTTACTGTCTGCGGGTTTCCGAGGAAGTCAAGATTTATGAAAAGCTGGTCCGCAACTCCTCATTGCTGAACGCTGTCTGTGCACCCGGCACCCTGAAGATGATGGCGCAGTTTGCGGTGCTGACGCGACTGAAGGAGCCTGAAAATTCCAGCATGTTCAGCAAGCTGCAGGTGTATGACGGCGAGAACCTGAAAGACACCGACCCCAAAGCCAAGAGCTACCAAGAATACCGTGACTACGCGGGTGTCGACGAAGGCATGAGCGGAATCTCTACGCGTTTTGCTTTCAAGATCCTGTCCAAGGTGTTCAACTTCGATTCGACCGAAATCGCCGCCAACCCGGTGCACCTGATGTATGTGCTGGAGCAGCAGATCGAGCGTGAGCAGTTTGCGCCCGAGACCGAGCAGAAGTACCTCGCCTACATCAAGGAAACACTGGCGGCCCGCTATGCCGAGTTTATCGGCAAGGAAATTCAGACCGCTTACCTCGAGTCGTACTCCGAGTACGGGCAGAATATTTTTGACCGCTATGTGACCTACGCGGACTTCTGGATCCAGGACCAGGAATACCGCGACACCGACACCGGCGAAATTTTCGATCGATCGTCACTCAATGCCGAGCTGGAAAAAATTGAAAAGCCGGCCGGAATCAGCAACCCCAAAGATTTCCGCAACGAAATTGTCAACTTTGTGTTGCGTGCCCGGGCCAACAATGCCGGCAAGAACCCGACCTGGACCAGCTACGAAAAACTGCGCACGGTGATCGAGAAGAAGATGTTCTCGAACACCGAAGACCTGTTGCCCGTGATTTCTTTCAATGCCAAGGCCAGTGCCGACGAGCAGCAAAAGCACCAGGACTTCGTCAACCGCATGGTCTCCAAGGGCTACACCACGCGGCAGGTGCGCCTGCTCTGTGACTGGTACCTGCGGGTTCGCAAGAGTTCCTGAAGTTTGCAGCCCGGCTTGAGGGCGCACCCATTGCATCAGACCGGAGATCACGATGCTCCAGCAAGTTATTGATCGAAGGTTATCGGGCAAGAACAAGTCCATTGGCAATCGGGAGCGCTTTTTGCGCCGCTTTCGCGAGCAGATTCGGGACGCAGTTCGTCGCGCCGTGTCTGGCCGCAGCATCCATGACATTGAGCAGGGCGAGGACATCTCGCTGCCACGACGCGACGTGTCCGAACCGGTGTTTGGCCACGGAAGCGGCGGCATGCGCGAAACCGTCCACCCCGGCAATCAGGACTATGTGCGCGGTGACCGCATCGAGCGGCCGCAGGGCGGCGGCGCTGGCGGGCCGGGCCAGGGCGCCGGCCAGGACGGATCCGGCGATGATGATTTTGTGTTTCGCATCACGCGCGAAGAGTTCATGCAGTACTTCTTCGACGACCTTGCGTTGCCGCATATGGTTCGTACCCAGTTGCTGCCCGATGCGCCCGAATGGAAATTCAGGCGCGCCGGTTTTGTATCGGAAGGCACGCCCACCAATCTGCATGTGGTGCGTTCCATGCGGGTCGCGCTCAGCCGGCGCATCGCGATAGGTGGTGAATCGCGGCGCGACCTTCATGAGTTGCAGGCCGAACTGGCCGAGGCCTTGTGCCAGGAGCCGGGCAAGCCGGAACTGATTACCGCGCTCAAGGAACAAATTGAGGTGCTTCGCCGCCGCCTGAAGCACATTCCCTTTTTTGATCCGTTTGACCTGCGCTATCGCAACCGGATCCGGGTACCGCTGCCCACCGCCAAGGCGGCGATGTTTTGCCTGATGGATGTGTCGGGCTCGATGGACGAGGGCCGCAAGGACATTGCGAAGCGGTTTTTCATCCTGCTGTACCTGTTCCTGAAGCGGTACTACGAGCGAACCGATGTGATTTTCATTCGCCACCACACCCAGGCCAGCGAAGTGTCCGAGGAGGAATTCTTCCAGTCCACCGAGACCGGCGGAACGGTGGTGTCCAGCGCGCTGCTGCTGATGCACCAGATCATCCAGGCGCGCTACCCGTCGAGTGACTGGAATATCTATGGCGCGCAAGCCTCGGACGGTGACAACTGGCATCAGGATTCGGCCAAGTGCCGCGAGCTGCTGGTCGGCAAGCTGCTGCCCCTGTCACGCTATTTTGCCTATGTGCAGGTGGCAGAGGAAGATCAGAACCTGTGGGAAGAGTACAGCCAGGTGAGCGAAACCAGCCCCAACTTTGCGATTCGCAAAATCAGCGGCCCCGCCGACATTTATCCGGTGTTCCGGGAGCTGTTCAAGAAAGGCGGCAGCGTATGACCGAGCCCGTGCCCGAAATCCCTCCGGAAGAAACCGTGGCCGCGCCGCCCGTGAACAAGAACGGCCGGGCGCGCCTGCCCAGCCCGTCTGACTGGTCGCTTGAGCTGATTGAGACCTACCACACCGAAATTGCCCGAACCGCCCATGAGTTTGGCCTGGACACCTTCCCGGTGCAACTCGAAGTCATCACCGCCGAGCAGATGATTGATGCCTATGCGTCGGTCGGCATGCCGGTGAACTACCGGCACTGGTCGTTCGGCAAGCAGTTTATTTCAACCGAGAAAAGCTATCGGCGTGGGCAGATGGGGCTGGCCTACGAAATCGTCATCAATTCCGACCCGTGCATCGCCTACCTGATGGAAGAGAACACGATGCCGATGCAGGCACTCGTGATGGCGCACGCCTGTTACGGGCACAACTCATTTTTCAAGGGCAATTACCTGTTCCGCATGTGGACCGATGCGGAATCCATCATTGACTACCTGGTCTATGCGCGCGCCTACATTGCCGAGTGCGAGGAGCAGCACGGCTGGGAGGCGGTCGAGCAACTGCTCGATTCCTGCCATGCGCTGATGAGCCACGGGGTGGACCGCTACCGGCGTTCACAAAAGCTGTCTTTGGCGCAGGAAGAGGCGCGCCGCAAGGAACGAGAGACTTATTTGCAGCAGCAGGTCAACGATCTGTGGCGCACCGTGCCGAAGTCGACCGACAAGCAGGTTGAAAAGACCACCCGGCGTTTTCCGGGCGAACCGCAGGAAAATATTCTCTACTTCATCGAGAAGAACGCGCCGCTGCTGGAGCCGTGGCAGCGCGAGGTGGTTCGCATCGTGCGCAAGATCGCCCAGTATTTCTATCCGCAGCGCCAGACCCAGGTCATGAACGAAGGCTGGGCCACGTTTTGGCATTACACGCTGCTTAACAAGATGTACGACGACGGCTTGTTGACCGACGGCTTCATGATTGAATGCCTGCGCTCGCACACCAACGTGGTGTACCAGCCGCCGGTCAGCCATCCCGGCTACAGCGGCGTCAACCCGTATGCGCTGGGTTTTGCCATGTTCAGCGACCTCAAACGCATTTGCCAGGCGCCGACCGAAGAAGACCGGCAGTGGTTCCCCGACATCGCCGGCTCCGACTGGCTCAAGACACTTGATCACGCGATGCGGCATTTCCGGGACGAGAGCTTTATTGGCCAATACCTGTCACCCCATCTGATGCGCGAAATGCGGCTTTTTTCGGTGGTCGACGACGCCTCGCGCAAGGATCTTGAGGTGGCCGCCATCCACGACGAGACGGGCTACCGGCATGTGCGCGAGGCGCTGTCGCGCCAGCATGATTTGAATTACCGCGAGCCCAACATACAGGTCTGGAATGTCGACGTGCGCGGTGACCGCTCCCTGACCCTGCGCCATTCACGCCACAACGACCGCCCGCTCACCGAGGAGGTGCAGGAAGTGATCAAGCATGTGGCCCGCCTGTGGGGGTTTCGGGTGCTGCTTGAAAGCGTGGACAACCACGGGAAGGTGCTGCAGCACTGGGAGGCCAAGCCGCATACTTGATTGAAGGCCTTGCCCGTTGTCGGGGCAAGCCTCTTCGGCTTTATGCGGCTTTATGCCGCCGCCTCCAGCCCGTTGCTGAAATGCTCACGCATGCGCAGTGCCGTGGCCTCGGCATCGCGCGCGGTCAGGGCCTGCATGATGGCACGGTGCTCGGCCAGCGACTCCTCGATGCGGCCGCCCTTGAGCAGCGAGTTGTGGCGGTTGAGCTTCATCACCTTGCGCAAATCAGCCACCATCTGGTCGCGCCAGCGGTTGTCGGCGATTTCGAGCAGGCGCATGTGAAACGCCTCGTTGATCTCGAAAAAGCGTTCGCGCTGGTTCACGGCTTTTTCAAGCTCCTTGTGCAGCCCCTGCAGTTCCTTGATCTGGGCATCGCTGGCATTGGCGGCCACCACGCCCGCGGCGTCGCTTTCGAGCAGGGCCAGCAGGTGGTACACGTCGGTCAGGTCTTTTTCATTCACCTCGGTCACATAGGCGCCGCGCCGCACCTTCATGGTGACCAGGCCTTCGGTGGCCAGCACCTTCAGCGCCTCGCGCAGGGGGGTGCGGCTGATGCCGTACTCCTCGGCCAGCTTGAGCTCGTCAATCCAGCTGCCCGGTGCCAGTTCGCGGTTGAAGATGCGCTGGCGCAGCAGCTCGGCCACTTCCTCGTAAAGTGCTCTGGGGGTCAAAGAAACAGCGGCCATGGTGGACTGGGCTTAAAGTGGAGAAATGATCAAAAACGTGCAGCTTTGGGGTTTCCGGCGGGCTTGCAGCGAGGCTTCATCTTACTCGAAACTGAATTTTGCATCAATAATTATAAATGATGTAAAATTTGCGGATTGTCTGAAAAGCGTGCCATGAGCCTCAAAAACACCCCTCCCAAGCCCAGCCAGCCCGATTTCCACCCCACCAGCCTTGAGGCTTGGGGCAAGGCCGCCGCCAAATCAGCGCCCGGCGGCGATGTGAATGCATTGAACTGGAAAACTCCGGACGGCATCAGCGTCAAGCCGCTGTACACGGCAGAAGACATCAAGGACCTGCCTTACACCAACACCTTGCCCGGTTTTGAGCCCTTCATTCGCGGCCCGCAGGCCACGATGTATGCGGTGCGGCCATGGACGATTCGCCAGTACGCCGGTTTTTCCACCGCCCAAGAGTCCAACGCGTTTTACCGCAAGGCGCTGGCCGCCGGCGGGCAAGGGGTGTCGGTGGCCTTTGATCTGGCCACGCATCGCGGCTACGACAGCGACCATCCGCGTGTGACCGGCGATGTCGGCAAGGCCGGCGTGGCGATTGACAGCGTCGAGGACATGAAGATCCTGTTCGACCAGATACCGCTCGACAAGGTCAGCGTGTCCATGACCATGAACGGCGCCGTGCTGCCGGTGCTGGCGGGCTATGTGGTGGCGGCCGAAGAGCAGGGCGTGGCGCAAGACCAGCTTAGCGGAACGATCCAGAACGACATCCTCAAGGAGTTCATGGTTCGCAACACCTATATCTACCCGCCCGCGCCCAGCATCCGCATCATTGGCGACATCATCGAGTACACGGCACGGCACATGCCCAAGTTCAACTCCATTTCGATTTCGGGCTATCACATGCAGGAAGCCGGCGCCAACCAGGCACTGGAGCTGGCCTTTACCCTGGCCGACGGCAAGGAGTACGTCAAAACCGCCATCGCCAAGGGCCTGGACGTCGACGGTTTTGCCGGGCGCCTGAGCTTTTTCTGGGCCATTGGCATGAACTTCTACCTGGAAGTGGCAAAAATGCGTGCCGCCCGTCTGCTGTGGTGCCGCATCATGAAAGGCTTTGACGCCAAGAGCCCGAAAAGCCTGATGCTGCGCACCCATTGTCAGACCAGCGGCTGGAGCCTGACCGAGCAGGATCCGTACAACAACGTGGTGCGCACTACCATTGAGGCCATGGCGGCGGTGTTTGGCGGCACCCAAAGCCTGCACACCAACAGCTTTGACGAGGCGATTGCCCTGCCGACCGAGTTCAGCTCGCGCATTGCCCGCAATACCCAGCTCATCATCCAGGAAGAAACCCACATCACCCATGTGGTCGACCCGTGGGCCGGCAGCTACATGATGGAAAAGCTGACGCAGGATATGGCCGACGCGGCCTGGGCCATCATTGAAGAAGTTGAAGCCATGGGCGGCATGACCAAGGCGGTGGACAGCGGCTGGGCCAAGCTCAAGATTGAAGCCGCAGCGGCCGAGAAGCAGGCCCGCATCGACAGCGGCAAGGACGTGATCGTTGGCGTCAACAAGTACAAGCTGAAAACCGAAGACGCCATCGAGTCGCGTGACATCGACAACGTGGCCGTGCGCGACGGGCAGATTGCCCGGCTCAAGGAAATCAGGCAAAAACGCGATGCAGCCCAGGTGGAACGGGCACTGGCTGCTATCACTTTTGCAGCAGAAAACAACTCCGGCAATCTGCTCGACTTGTCGATTCAGGCGGTGCGCCTGCGCGCCACGGTCGGAGAGGTCAGCGACGCGCTGGAAAAAGTCTACGGGCGCCACCGCGCCGATACGCAAAAGGTGACCGGTGTGTATGCAGCTGCCTATGACTCGGCCGAAGGCTGGGAAACCCTCAAGTCCGAAATCAACGCCTTTGCTGAAGATCAAGGCCGACGCCCGCGCGTCATGATCTCCAAACTCGGTCAGGACGGCCACGACCGCGGCGCCAAGGTGGTGGCCACGGCATTTGCCGACCTCGGCTTTGACGTCGACATGGGCCCGCTGTTCCAGACCCCCGAGGAGTGCGCGCGCCAGGCGATTGAAAACGACGTGCATGCGGTGGGCGTGTCCACTTTGGCGGCGGGGCATAAAACCCTGGTGCCCGCCATCATTGACGAACTTAAAAAGCAGGGCGCCGACGACATCATCGTGTTTGTTGGCGGCGTGATTCCCCGGCAAGACTACGAGATGCTGTACGAGGCTGGCGTGAAGGGCATTTACGGTCCGGGTACACCGATTCCGGCCAGTGCCAAGGATGTGCTGGAGCAGATCAGGGCTGCGTTGAAGTGATTGCCAGTGCGCTGGATGAGGCAGTGCTGAACGGTGAGGCCACCGTGCAACGCCGCGGCATCGCCAAAGCCATCACCCTGCTCGAATCGACTCGCGCCGACCATCGGGCGCAAGGTGACGAGCTGCTCACCGCATTGCTGCCGCACACCGGCAAGGCGTTTCGCCTGGGCATCAGCGGCGTGCCCGGTGTCGGCAAATCGACCTTTATTGAAGTGCTGGGCCTGTACCTCATCGCGCAAGGTCACCGCGTCGCCGTGCTGACGATTGATCCATCGTCCACTGTCTCCGGCGGCTCCATCCTGGGCGACAAGACCCGCATGGAAAGGCTGTCGGTGCACGAACGCGCCTACATCCGCCCCAGCCCCAGCAGCGGCACGCTGGGCGGCGTGGCCGAAAAAACGCGCGAGGCCATGCTGGTCTGCGAGGCCGCGGGCTACGATGTGGTGATTGTCGAAACCGTGGGGGTGGGCCAGAGCGAGACCGCCGTGGCCAACATGACCGACATGTTTGTGCTGATGCAATTGCCCAACGCTGGTGACGATCTGCAGGCGATCAAGAAAGGCGTGATGGAGCTGGCCGATCTGGTGATCATCAACAAGGCCGACATTGACGCCGATGCGGCGATGCGCGCCGAAGCGCAGATTACCTCGGCCATGCGCCTGTTTGGGCTGGTGAACAACGCCATGGCTAACAACAAAGGTGAGGCCCAGGCGGCCAGCTACGACCAGTTCTGGCATCCGCAAGTGATCCAGCTCAGTGCGCTGCACAACAAGGGCGTTGATGCGTTCTGGGCGGCGGTCACGCAGTTCAGGGCCCTGCAAACGGCCAACGGACGGTTGGCGGCGCGGCGGCGGCATCAGTCGCTGTCGTGGATGTGGGAGCGGATTGAGGCGGGGCTGAAGCAGGCGTTTCGGCACGACCCGGCGGTCGGTGCGCTGCTACCGACGCTGGTGGCCCAGGTTGAAAACGGCCAGGTTCCCGCCTCGACGGCCGCTAGAAATCTATTGAAAGTGCATTCAGCCCAGGTGGAATGGGCGCGGTCAGCTATTAAATAGATAGCAAGTAAACAGCATCTGGAAGACGTAGAAAAGGTAAATCATGCAAGACATACTAGAGCAGCTTGAAAAAAAGCGCGCCGCAGCCCGCCTGGGCGGGGGCCAAAAGCGCATTGACGCGCAGCACGGCAAAGGCAAACTGACGGCGCGTGAGCGGCTGGAACTGCTGCTGGACGAAGGCACGTTCGAGGAATGGGACATGTTTGTCGAGCACCGCTGCACCGACTTTGGCATGGCTGACAACAAGATTCCGGGTGACGGCGTGGTGACCGGTTACGGCATGATCAATGGCCGCCTGGTGTTTGTCTTCAGCCAGGACTTCACGGTGTTTGGCGGCGCCTTGAGCGAAGCCCATGCCGAAAAAATCTGCAAGGTGATGGACCAGGCCATGAAGGTCGGTGCGCCGGTGATTGGCCTGAATGACTCGGGTGGCGCGCGCATTCAGGAGGGCGTGGCTTCGCTGGGCGGCTATGCCGATGTGTTCCAGCGCACTGTGATGGCGTCGGGCGTGATTCCGCAGATCAGCATGATCATGGGCCCCAGCGCCGGCGGCGCGGTGTACTCGCCGGCCATGACCGACTTCATTTTCATGGTCAAGGACAGCGCCTACATGTTTGTGACCGGCCCCGAGGTGGTTAAAACCGTCACGCACGAAGAAGTCAGCGCCGAGGAGCTGGGCGGCGCCATTACCCACACCACCAAGAGCGGTGTGGCCGACCTGGCCTTTGAAAATGATGTTGAAGCGCTGCTGATGCTGCGCCGCCTCTACAACTACCTGCCGCTGAACAACCGTGAAAAGGCCCCGGTGCGCCCCAGCGCCGACCCGGCCGGCCGCATGGACCTGAGCCTGGACACGCTGGTGCCCGAGAACCCGAACAAGCCCTACGACATGAAAGAGCTGATCGTCAAGACGGTGGACGACGGCGACTTTTTCGAGATCCAGCCCGAGTACGCCAAAAACATCATCATCGGCTTTGCCCGCATGGAAGGCCAGTCGGTCGGCATCGTCGCGAATCAGCCGCTGGTGCTGGCGGGTTGCCTGGACATCAAAAGCTCGATCAAGGCGGCGCGCTTTGTGCGCTTTTGCGATGCCTTCAACATCCCGGTCATTACCTTTGTCGACGTGCCCGGCTTCATGCCCGGCACCAGCCAGGAGTACGGCGGCATCATCAAGCACGG
>NZ_JANOAL010000208.1:0-21340 GCF_031411155.1 Polaromonas sp.
CAAGCTCGACTACGACCTGGAAAAAGATTTCATCCCACTGGCGCTGATGGCCAATGTGCCGCAGGTGCTGGTCGTCAATCCAAAGCGGGTCGAGGCGCAGAACTTCAAGGCGTTCCTGGAGTTCGTGCGCAAGAACCCGGCCAAGCTCAACTACGGCTCGGCCGGCGCCGGCACCTCGCACCACCTCGCCGGCGAGCTGTTCAAGCTCCAGACCAAGACCTTCATCACGCACATTCCCTACCGCGGCGCCGGTCCGGCATTGCAGGGATTGATTTCGGGCGATATCGACATGATGTTCGACGGCCTGGGCTCATCCGCGAGTCATATCAAGGGCGGGCGCATCAAGGCGCTGATGGTGTCGGGCGGCAAGCGCAACCCGGCGTTTCCGGATGTGCCGTCAGCCGCGGAGCTCGGCCTGCCCGACTACACCGTGACCACCTGGTACGGCATGTGGGCGCCCAAGGGAACACCGGCCGAGGTGCAGACCCGCATCGTCGAGGAACTGCGCAAGGCGGCCGCCACCGACGAGCTCAAAACCATCTGGGCCAGCAACGGCGCGGAGTTTGGCAACCTGACGCCGCCGCAGTTTGGTGCTTTTGTCGGCGCCGAGGTCAAGCGCTGGGCGGCTGTGGTCAAGGCGTCAGGGGCAAAACTCGAATGACGGGTCAGGTTCTACTTGGGACCGACGGGGCGCTGGCCACCGTCACCCTGTCGCATCCCGGCAAGTTCAACGCCATGTCGCGTGCGATGTGGCGGCAACTGCGCGAGGTGTTCACGGCCCTCCAGCACGACAGCGCGCTGGCCTGCGTGCGGGTCCGGGGCGAGGGCGGGCATTTTTGCGCCGGCGGCGATATTTCCGAATACACCGGCTTTCGCTTTGTCGAGGCCAGCCTGCGCGACTTTCATGAGGGCGAGGTATGGGGCGGGCTGCAGGCCATGCTGGACTGCGATCTGCCCATCGTGGCGCAGATCGAGGGCAACTGCCTGGGCGCGGGCCTTGAAATCGCCAGTTGCTGCGACCTGCGGCTGGCCAGCGACAGCGCCCGCTTTGGCGCGCCGATTGCCAAGCTGGGCTTTCCGATGGCGCCACGCGAGGCGGCGCTGGTGCTGCGCGCGGTCGGCGAGCTGACGGCGCGCGAGATGCTGCTGGCAGCCGCCGTGCTCGACGCCGCAGAGATGAAGCGGCGCGGCTTTCTGAACGAGGTCCTGCCAGCGGCTGCAGTGAGCGAAGCAGCGCTGGCCTGCGCCGGCCGCATCAGCCGGCTGGCGCCGCGGGCGGCGCGCCTGAATAAACAGCAATTTAGGGCGCTGGCCCATACAGAACGTGCCCAGGAAGCTACTGATTTGATAGCAAATGCCTACCGGTACGCGGCGACGCCCGAACACCGCGAGGGCGTGACGGCCTTTATCGAAAAGCGCCCGCCCCGGTTTGCGCGCTGAACGGCGCTTTTTAACTTCAACTTTTCAGCCAGACCCATGAAAAACCACAATCTGTTTACCGCCCTGCGCGCGGCTTTCCCCCACGCGCTGGATGAGGTCGCGGTGGAAACCGACAGCGGCCTGAGCTACTCGTGGCGCGATCTCGATCGCGCCACAGCCATGATGGCCAATCTGCTGGCCTCGCTGGGCCTGCCCGAGGGCGCGCGGGTGGCGGTGCAGGTCGAAAAGTCGGTCGAGGCCCTGGTGCTTTACCTGGCCACCCTGCGCGCCGGTTACGTGTTCTTGCCGCTCAACACCGCCTACCAGAGCGCCGAAATTGAATACTTTATCGGCAACGCCGAGCCGGCGGTGGTGGTGTGCAGCCCCCAAACCTTCGGCTGGGTCAGCAAGATCGCCTTCAAGGCCGGCACGCAAAACGTCTTCACGCTGGGCGACGACCGCAACGGCTCGCTGCTCGATCGCGCCGCGCATTGCAGTGACCAGCATGAGGTGGCGCTGCGCCAGCAAGACGACCTGGCCGCCATTTTGTACACCAGCGGCACCACCGGCCGCAGCAAGGGCGCGATGCTGTCGCACGGCAACCTGCTGAGCAACGCCCAGGTGCTGAAAGACTACTGGGGCTGGAAGCCAGGCGATGTGTAGTTCCTCGCGGTGCCGATTTTTCATGTGCTCTGGCTGTTCGTGGCGATTCACGGCGCGCTGCTCAACGGCAGCAAGATGATCTGGCTGTCCAGGTTTGACCCGAAACTGGTGCTGAAGAAGCTGCCCGAAGCCAGTGTGTTCATGGGCGTGCCCACCTTGTATGTGCGGCTGCTGGCCGAGCCGGGGCTGACCCGTGAAGCCTGCCGCAACATGCGCCTGTTCGTGGCGGGTTCGGCGCCGCTGCTGATTGAAACCTTTGGCGACTGGCAGCAGCGCACCGGCCACACCATTCTGGAGCGCTACGGCATGAGCGAAACCGCCATGCTGACCTCCAACCCCTACCGAAAAGAGCAGGGCGGCGAACGGCGCGGCGGCACCGTGGGTTTTGCGCTGCCCGGCGTCAGCCTGCGGGTGCAGGACGATGACGGGAAATCGCTGCCGGTCGGCGAGATTGGCGGCATACAGGTCAAAGGGCCGAATGTCTTCAAGGGCTACTGGCGCATGGCCGAAAAGACCAAAGAAGAGTTCACGGCCGACGGTTATTTCAAGACCGGCGACGTCGGCAAGGTCGACGAGCGCGGCTACATCACCATCGTGGGCCGCAGCAAGGACCTGATCATCAGCGGCGGCTACAACGTATACCCGGCCGAAATCGAGGGCTACATCAACGAGTTGCCCGGCGTGGCCGAAAGCGCGCTGGTCGGCGTGCCGCACCCGGATTTTGGCGAAGCCGGCGTCGCCATCGTCATCGCCAAACCCGGCGCCACGCTGGACGCGGGCCAGATGGTGGCCGCGCTGAAGTCAAAGCTGGCGAACTTCAAGATTCCCAAGCAGTGCTTCGTGGTCGATGAACTGCCGCGCAACACCATGGGCAAGGTGCAGAAGAACCTGCTGCGCGAGCAGTACAAAGGCCTGTTCGTGGAGCTTTTAGAGATCCGTTGATGCTATAAAGTTGATAGCTGACTGTGCACGTTTTGTCTGGGTTATAGGCCTTTTTTATCTCAAAACCAGCACCGGAATGTGCGAATGGGTCAGCACCTGCGTGGTTTCGCTGCCCAGCAGCAGGCGCTTGATGCCGCGCCGGCCGTGCGAGGCCATCACGATCAGGTCGCATTTGTGCTTTTTGGCGGTGGCAATGATGGACTCGGCGATCAGGTCCGAGCTGGTGGTCACTGCCTTGGCCTTCAGCCCGCTGGCTTCGGCATCGGCCTTGACCGCCTCCACCACGGCCAGGGCGTCCTCGGCCCATTGCTTCTCGATACGCGCCACGTCCTTGTTGGCCACGCTCATGCCGCCCTCAAAATAACTGACCGGGTAGCGCGGCACCACCTTGAGCGCCACCACCAGGGCGTCTGTCAGCGTGGCCAACTGGATGCCGCTGCGCACGGCTTTGCGCGACAGCGCGGAGCCATCGGTGGCAATCAGAATACGCTGGTACATGGCAGGCCTCCTTGGGGTTGAACGTGGTTTCAGCGTAAACCCATTGAAAAGCCCTCTCGTTGATCCATGTCAATGTTAGGGCTTGGCCCTGCCGCTAGTCTTGGGCCATGCAAGCTGCCGCCTTCATGCCCGACTCCCGTGCCCCCTGCGGGCGAGGCCCGCTGGCCGTGTTCGATGATCCCGGCGAATGGGCCACGTTCAGCCAGCCGGCGGATCCGGCCACCGCCTCGGGCCTGTGGGAGTCGCAGGTGGTGGTCGGCGGCATGCACTGCGTGGCTTGCTCGCTGACGCTGGAGCAGGCGTTGCTGGCCATCCCCGGTGTGGTGGCGGCCCGGGTCAGCGCCGCCAGCCAGCGCGCCAGCATTGTCTGGTCGGCGGCGCTGACCCGGCCTTCCGAGTGGATGTCCGCGCCGCTGGCGCTGGGCTACCGGCTGCTGCCGGCTGCCGATGCGTTTGCCCCCCGGCACGGCCGCAAGGCGGCGCGGCTGGCGCTGTGGCGCTGGCTGGTGGCTGGCTTTTGCATGATGCAGGTCATGATGTATGCGACGCCGGCTTACGTGGCGGGGCCGGGCGAGATCACGCCCGACATTCAAAGCCTGCTGCGCTGGGCGTCCTGGGTGCTGAGCCTGCCGGTGCTGCTGTTTTCCTGCGCGCCGTTTTTTGGCAATGCGCTGCGCGACCTGCGCCAGCGCCGCATCAGCATGGACCTGCCGGTGGCGCTGGGCATCGCCATGACCTTTGCCATCAGCAGCGCGGCCACCTTCGAGCCGCTGGGGCGCTGGGGGCAGGAGGTCTACTTTGACTCGCTGACGATGTTTGTCTTTTTTCTGCTGACCGGCCGCTGGCTGGAGCAGCGCCTGCGCGAGCGCACGGCCGGCGCGCTGGACAGCCTGATGCAGCGCCTGCCCGACAGCGTGGAGCGGCAACTGCCTGGCGGCCAGTTTGAACGCGTCGCGGTGCGGCGCCTGCTGCCCGGCGATGTGGTGCGGGTGTTGCCGGGCGAGGCGTTTCCGGCCGATGGCACCATCACCCAGGGCGACACCTTTGCCGACGAGGCGCTGCTGACGGGCGAGTCCAGGCCGGTCGCCCGGCCGGCCGGCAGCACGGTGCTGGCCGGCAGCCACAACCTGTCGGCAGCGGTGCAGGTGCGTATTGCATCCATTGGGGAGTCCACCCGCTATGCGCAAATCGTGGCCCTGATGGCGCGGGCCGCGGTGGACAAACCGCGGCTGGCGCTGCTGGCCGACCGGGTGGCCAAGCCTTTCCTGGTTTTTGTGCTGCTGGCCGCCGCCCTGGCGGCCGCCTGGTGGTGGAACACCGACCCGGCCAAGGCCCTGATGGCCGCCGTCGCGGTGCTGGTGGTGACCTGCCCGTGCGCGCTGTCGCTGGCCACGCCGACCGCCATGCTGACTTCGGCCGGCTTGCTGGCGCGCCGCGGCGTGCTGGTGCGGCGGCTGCAGGCGCTGGAGGCACTGGCCGGCATAGACACCGTGATTTTTGACAAGACCGGCACCCTGACCGAGGCCCGCATGGGCCTGCGCAGCGTCAGCAGCCGCGCCGGCCTGTCGCGCGAGGCCGCGCTGCAACTGGCCGGCGCGCTGGCGCGGCATTCGCTGCACCCGGTGTCGCGCGCGCTGGTGCGGGCGGCCGAAGAGGTAGCCGAAGTGGCGGCGAGCGGGGCGCTGAACCTGACCGATGTGCGCGAGTTGGCGGGGCAGGGGCTGGAAGGCCGGCTCGGCGCGCCCGGCCTGGGCGTGTGCGGCTTGCTGCGCCTGGGCTCGGCCCGCTTTTGCCGGCTCGGCGGCCCGCCGGGCTGCGCCCGGGTCGAACTGGCCGACGAGTCGGGCTGGCTGGCCGGCTTCGAGTTTGACGAGGTGCTACGCCCTGACGCCCAGGAAGCCGTCGCCCGCCTGCAGCAGGCCGGCTTTGCGGTGCAGATGCTGTCGGGCGACAACCAGGCCGCAGCCAGCGAGGTGGCGGCGCGGCTGGGCATCACGCAGGTGCAGGGCGACTGCACGCCGCAAACCAAGCTGGACGTGTTGCAGACCCTGCAGCAGCAGGGCCGCAAGGTGTTGATGGTGGGCGACGGCCTGAACGACGGGCCGGTGCTGGCGCGCGCCCATGTGTCGCTGGCGGTGGGGCAGGCGGTGCCGCTGGCGCAGGCCCAGTCCGATCTGGTGATGCCGGGCGGGCAGTTGCTGATGCTGCCCACCCTGCTGGCGCAGGCGCGCCAGACCCTGCGCATCGTGCGGCAAAACCTCTGGTGGGCCGCCAGCTACAACGCGGTCTGCGTGCCGCTGGCCCTGATGGGCTGGCTGCCGGCCTGGCTGGCCGGCCTGGGCATGGCGCTCAGTTCGCTGGGGGTCATCGCCAATGCGGCCCGGCTGTCGCGGATTCGGGTACGGAGCTGAACCGCCATGGATGTGCTGTTTCTTCTGGTGCCGCTGTCGGTGTTGCTCGGGCTGGGGGTGCTGGGCCTGCTGGCCTGGGCCGTCTGGTCGGGGCAGTTTGAAGACATGGAAAGCGAGGGGCAGCGCATTTTTCAGGAAGAAGCGCTGAAAAGAACGCAGGGCGGTCCGCCGAATCCGCTGGATTGATTTCTATTGATCCATGTCAAGCCCTCAAAGCGCGGCCCGCGCCACACTCATTGCTAACTTGGGTAACAGAGGATTTTTGATGAGTGCAGTACTTCCAATTCCGGCGATGCGCACCTCGCAAAGTGGCTGGGCCGCTTCGCATGCCACCGAGTACAACGACAAGATCGTGCGCCAGTTTGCCGTGATGGCGGTGGTCTGGGGGGTGGTCAGCATGCTGGTGGGCGTGTTCATCGCCGCGCAAATGGCCTGGCCCGAGCTCAACTTCGGCATCGCCTGGCTGTCCTTCGGGCGCCTGCGTCCGCTGCACACCAATGCCGCCATCTTTGCCTTTGGCGGCTGCGCGCTGTTTGCCACCAGCTACTACGTGGTGCAGCGTACCTGCCAGGTGCGCATTATTTCGGACAAGCTGGCGGCCTTTCACTTCTGGGGCTGGCAGGCGGTGATTGTGGGCGCCGCGATTTCGTTGCCCATGGGTTTTACGCGCGGCAAGGAATACGCGGAGCTGGAATGGCCGATTGCGATTTTGATTGCGCTGACCTGGGTGGCCTACGCCATTGTGTTTTTCGGCACGATTGGCCTGCGCAAGGTCAGGCACATCTACGTCGCCAACTGGTTTTATGGCTCCTTCATCATTGCCGTGGCGTTGCTGCATATCGTCAATGCGGCAGTGGTGCCCGCGGGCTGGATGAAGTCGTATTCGGCCTATGCCGGCGTGCAGGATGCCATGGTGCAGTGGTGGTATGGCCACAACGCCGTGGGCTTCTTTCTGACCGCCGGTTTTCTGGGCATTGTTTACTACTTCATTCCCAAGCAGGCCGAGCGGCCGGTGTATTCCTACCGGCTGTCCATCGTCCATTTCTGGGCGCTGATCTTCACCTACATGTGGGCCGGCCCGCACCATTTGCACTACACCGCCTTGCCCGACTGGACCCAGTCCATCGGCATGGTGTTCTCGCTGATTCTGCTGGCGCCCAGCTGGGGCGGCATGATCAACGGCGTGATGACGCTGTCGGGCGCCTGGCACAAGCTGCGCGAAGACCCGATCCTGCGCTTCATGATCGTGGCGCTGTCGTTCTACGGCATCGCCACCTTCGAGGGCCCGATGATGTCGATCAAGACGGTCAATGCGCTGTCGCACTACACCGACTGGAACATCGCCCATGTGCATGGCGGCACCCTCGGCTGGGTCGGCTTTATTTCGATGGGCGCGCTTTACTTCCTGGTGCCGCGCCTGTTCGGGCAAAAAGGCATGCACAGCGTCAAGGCGATCGAGGCCCACTTCTGGATCGCCACCATAGGCATCGTGCTGTACATCGCCGCCATGTGGATTGCCGGTGTGATGCAGGGACTGATGTGGCGCGCCATCAATGCCGACGGCACCCTGACCTACACCTTTGTGGAAAGTGTCAAGGCGACCTATCCGTTTTACGTGGTGCGCTTTTTTGGCGGGCTGCTGTATTTGAGCGGCATGCTGCTGATGGCCTGGAATGTCGCCATGACGGCGCTGGCCGGCAAGCCTTCCAGCACCACGATTCCCCGCGCCCTGGCGCACGCCTGAAAGAAGCCGTTTATGTCTTTTTCACACGAAAAAATTGAAACCAACAACTGGTTGATGATTGTTCTGGTGCTGCTGGTGGTGGCGGTTGGCGGGCTGGTTGAAATCGTTCCGCTGTTCTTTCAAAAATCCACCACCCAGGCCATTGCGGGCGTGGTGCCGGATTCACCGCTGAAGCTGGTGGGCCGCGACATTTATGTGCGCGAAGGCTGCTACAACTGCCACTCGCAAATGATCCGGCCGCTGGTGGCCGAAACCCTGCGCTATGGCCACTATTCGGTTGCCGGCGAGTTTGTCTACGACCATCCGTTTCAGTGGGGCAGCAAGCGCACTGGCCCGGACCTGCACCGCGTCGGCGGCAAGTACAGCGACGAGTGGCAGCGCCTGCACCTGCTGAGCCCGCGCGACCTGGTGCCCGAATCCATCATGCCGGCCTACCCCTGGCTGGAAAAAGCGCCGGCCGATGCCGAGTCGATCCAGCGCCACATGACAGCCCTGCGCTCGGTCGGTGTGCCCTACACCGATGCCGAAATCGCCGGCGCACCCGCAGAGGTCAAGGGCAAGACAGAACTTGACGCGCTGATTGCCTACCTGCAGGGCCTGGGCCTTGCGCTGAAATAAGCGAAAAAAAGAGGATATGACTATGGATATCAACCTACTGCGCAGCCTGGTGACGCTGGCCGCCTTTGTCACCTTCATCGGGATTCTGGTGTGGGCTTGCCTGCCGTCCAAAAAGGCCCAGTTCGACGATGCGGCGCAACTGCCGTTCCGGTCGGAATAGGAGCGACCGCCATGAGTGACTTTACCAACGGATTCTGGCCCTGGTATGTGGCCGCCATCAGCCTGGTGTCGATTCTGGCCTGCGCCTGGTTGCTGTGGGTGGCCGGCAAGGCCAAGGTCAGCGCGCATCCGGGGCAGGCCGACGACAACACCACCGGCCATGTCTGGGACGAGGACCTGCGCGAGTTGAACAACCCGCTGCCGCTGTGGTGGATGTGGCTGTTCATTGTGACGGTGGTTTTTTCGCTCGGCTACCTGGTGATTTTTCCGGGTCTGGGCAGTTTTCCCGGCCTGCTTAAATGGTCTACCGAAGGCGAGCACAAGCAGGATGTCGGCCAGATACGCAGCCAGGTCGCGCCGCTGTATGCCGAGTTCACGGCCAAGCCGGTGGAGGCGCTGATGAAGGAGCCCCGGGCGATGGCGATTGGCGAGCGCCTGTTCATGAACAACTGCTCGCAATGCCACGGCTCCGACGGGCGCGGCAGCAAGTCCTACCCCAACCTCACCAACGCCGATGCCGCCTGGCTGGGCCAGCGCGGTGCCGAGCATATCGTGCAGACGGTGAGCAACGGCCGCACCGGCGTCATGCCGCCCATGGGCGCGGCCATTGGCGGCGACGCCGAGATCAGCGAACTGGCCAATTACGTGCTGTCGCTGTCGGGCAGCCCGCACAACGAAATCAAGGCTTACAGCGGCAAGAAAAGATTTTCGGCCTGCGCCGCCTGCCATGGCGTGGACGGCAAGGGCAACAAGTTGCTCGGTGCGCCCAATTTGGCCGATGACTACTGGCTGCACGGCTGGGGCGAGGCCGCGATTGCCAACATCATCAAAAACGGCAAAAACAATGTGATGCCGACCCAGGCCAGCAAGCTGACCCCCGAGCAGATTCATGTGGTGTCGGCCTTTGTGCTGAGCCTGTCCGGCGGCGGCGGCAGCGGCACGGTCACGCCTGCGGGCGCAGTGATACCTGTGGCCACAGTCGTCAAGGCGCAGTAAAGGGTTTTTCGGCGTGGTTTCACCAGTGAGCAGTTCAGGCAATTCAGGCGCGTCCAGGCGGGTCATTCCGATTGTGGCGGTGGCTGCGGCGGGCGGTGACGATTCCTCGGCGGTGGTGTCGCTGTACCAGTCTGAGAAAAAGATCTATGCCCGCAGTGTGTCGGGCTGGTTCAACCACTGGCGCTGGGCCATGGTGTGGGTGACGCAGCTGGTGTTCTATGGCCTGCCCTGGCTGTCCATGAATGACCGGCAGGCCATGCTGTTTGACCTCGGTGCCAGGCGCTTTTACATCTTCAACCTGGTGCTGTATCCGCAGGATCTGATCTACCTGACCGGGTTGCTGATCATCAGCGCGCTGTCGCTGTTCCTGTTTACCGCGGTGGCGGGGCGGCTGTGGTGTGGCTACGCCTGCCCGCAGACGGTGTACACCGAGGTTTTCATGTGGGTGGAGCGCAAGATCGAGGGTGACCGGGTGGCCCGCATGCGGCTGGACAAATCGCCCTGGAGTCTGGCCAAGCTGGGCCGCAAAAGTGCCAAGCACGCGGTATGGATTGCGATCGGGCTGTGGACCGGCTTCACCTTTGTCGGCTACTTCACGCCGATCAAGGAGCTGTCTAGCGCCGTCATGAGCTTCTCGCTCGGGCCGTGGGAGTCGTTCTGGGTGCTGTTTTATGGCTTTGCCACCGATGGCAACGCCGGCTGGATGCGCGAGCAGGTGTGCAAGTACATGTGCCCCTATGCCCGCTTTCAAAGCGCCATGTTCGACCGCGACACCCTGATCGTCACCTATGACGAGGCGCGCGGCGAAAATCGCGGCTCGCGCCCGCGCAGCGACACGCCCGCCGATTACCAGGCCAAGGGGCTGGGCGACTGCATCGACTGCGGCCTGTGCGTGCAGGTCTGCCCGACCGGCATCGACATCCGCAAGGGCCTGCAGTATGAGTGCATCAGCTGCTCGGCCTGCATTGACGTGTGCGACGGCGTCATGGACAAGATGAACTACCCTAGGGGCTTGATCCGAAACAGCACGCAAAACGGCATCAGCCAGAAGCTGAGCCGCTCGGCGATGTTTCGCCGGGTGCTGCGGCCGCGCGTGCTGATTTACACGGCGGTTCTCGGTGTCATCAGCCTGAGCCTGCTGGCCAGCCTGCTGACCCGGGCGACCTTCAAGGTCGATGTGGTGCGCGACCGCGGGGTGATGGCCCGCATGGTGGGGCAGGGCGAGATCGAAAACGTCTACCGGCTGCAGATCATGAACGCGACCGAGCACCGTCAGCAGTACGTGATTCAGGTGGCTGGCATTGACGGCGCCCGCATCGTTACCGAGGCCGCTGTGGTGGTGGATGCGGCCGAGTCGCGCTGGGTGCCGGTGCGGGTGCAGGCGCCGCCCAACGCGGCCAGCGCCGGCTCGCATCCCATCGTGTTCAGGATTGCCTTGCAGGGACCGTCGCCCGACGAGGTGACCGAAAAATCCGTGTTCCTCGTGCCACGGTAAATCGCAGTACAAGATTGTGCAAAGGAATCCAGCCATGAAGCCTGAAAACCCTGCTGCTCGTCCCTGGTGGAAAGAACCCTATGTGTGGATGGTGATAGCCGGCCCGCTGTCTGCGGTGCTGGCCTGCGTCGTCACGGCCTTCTACATCCTGCGCGGGCCCGAGGCAATGGTGCCGGACGACGCCTACCGGCAGGGGCCGCTGTTGCGCCAGCAGGTGCAGACGGCACGGCCGCCCATGCAGCCCGCGCTGACGGGCCGCAATCACAGCGCCACCGGAGGCAAACGCGATGAACAGCCCTGAGTTGACGACACCGGCCAGCGAGGCGCCGCTGGAGGCGCTCTGCGTCAGGCGGGGCTTGCTGGTTGTCGGACCGGCGTTTCTGGCGGCCTGCCTGCTGGAGGCGCTGGTATTTGGGCTGGTGGATCCGGGCGAGGTGCACTGGCCGGGCCACACGGTGCAGCCGTCGCGGCTGGGCGTTTACACCTTGGCGTTTTTCAGCTTCTGGCTGATCAGCATGGCCAGCAGCGCGCTGGTGCTGTGGCTGGCCAGGCCGGACGTGGGACCGGGCTCAGCGACAGGTGCCAAATAGAGAGCCGGTCAGCGGCAAACCTGGGGATTGACAATGCGCTTGAGCGCCTCGGCGTTCCGGATCTGGATATGCCGCTGCTTGACTTCAACGATGCCGTCGTCTGAAAACTTCGAGAAAGTCCGGCTCACGGTCTCCAGTTTCATGCCCAGGTAACTGCCGATTTCCTCGCGCGTCATGCGCAGCACCAGGTCGGACTTTGAAAAGCCGCGTGCCTGCAGGCGCTGCACCAGGTTGAGCAAAAAGGCCGCCAGCCGTTCCTCGGCCCGCATGCTGCCCAGCAGCAGCATGACACCGTGCTCGCGCACGATTTCGCGGCTCATGATCTTGTGAACATGGTGCTGCAACGCGTTGACCTCGCGCGAAATTTCCTCGATGCGGTCAAACGGCATGACGCAGACTTCGGAGTCCTCCAGCGCAATCGCATCGCAGGTGTGCTGGTCGTTGACGATGCCGTCCAGGCCAATGATTTCGCCTGCCATCTGAAATCCGGTGACCTGATCGCGTCCGTCTTCGGTGGTCACGCAGGTTTTGAAAACGCCGGTGCGAATGGCATACAGCGAGGTGAATTTTTCGCCATTGTGAAACAGGGTGGTGCCGCGCTTGATGCTTCGCCGCACGGCCACCAGATCGTCCACGCGATCGAGTTCCTCGGAATTCAGGCCCACCGGCATGCAGAGTTCACGCAGGTTGCAGTTGGAGCAGGCGATTTTTATGGATTCAGCGATCATTTGGCGAAGTTTGATGGAGTCCGGCGATTTTTACCCGATGGGTTTGTCGCCGATGTCTGTGGGACAGCGCGCTGTCATAAATGTCCGGCGCCTCATTGCTTCCATTGTGCGCCAGTCTGCCTGCTGTGCGGTTGATCCATATCAAGGTCATTTCGTGGGTTTGGTCGCACAGTGTGAAACAACGCTGAGGAATTATTTCATGACTGTTGTTTCACCCGATTTGTTACGCCGGTTTGACCTGCCGGGTCCTCGGTACACCTCGTACCCGACGGCAGACCGGTTTGTGGAGGCATTCGCGGCCGACGAGTATGTGCAAGCCCTCGAACAACGTCGCAGCGGGGTGGCGGCCATGTCCCTGCCGCTGTCGCTGTATGTGCATATTCCGTTCTGTGAGTCGCTCTGTTATTACTGCGCCTGTAACAAAATTATTACAAAGCACCATGAACGGGCCGAGCCGTATTTGCGCTACCTGAGCCGGGAACTTGACCTTCATATTGCACACCTTGGCCCGGGCCAGGTGGTCAGTCAGCTGCACCTGGGCGGCGGCAGCCCGACATTTTTGAGCGATGACGAGTTGCGGGCCCTGATGGCCATGCTGCGCCGCAGCTTCACCCTCGCCCCGGGCGGCGAGTATTCGATCGAGATCGACCCACGAACCGTGGACGCCGCCCGCCTGGCCGAGCTGGCCGAGCTGGGCTTTAACCGCCTGAGCTTTGGGGTGCAGGACTTTGACCCGGCGGTGCAAAAAGCCGTGCACCGGGTTCAGCCCAAGGAGCAGGTGTTCGCGCTGGTCGAGGCGGCGCGCCAGTTGGGCTTTGAGTCCATCAACGTGGACCTGATCTACGGGCTGCCCCAGCAAACGCCGGAGTCTTTCGAGCGCACCCTGGCCGAGGTGGCTGTATTGCGCCCCGACCGGATCGCCCTGTACGCCTATGCGCACCTGCCCGAGCGCTTCAAGCCGCAGCGCCGCATTGTCACGGCAGAGCTCCCTTCCGGGGCCGCCCGAACCTCGATGCTGGCCCGCTCACTCGAGGTGTTTGATCAGGCGGGTTATGTCTATGTCGGCATGGATCATTTCGCCTTGCCCAACGATGCGCTGGCCGTTGCCAAGCGGCAGGGCCGGCTGCACCGCAATTTTCAGGGCTACAGCACCCAGCCCGACTGCGATCTGATCGCGCTGGGGGTGTCGGCCATCGGGCGGGTGGGGGCTATTTACTGCCAGAATGCCAAGACCCTGGCCGAGTACTACGACCATCTGGACCAGGGGCGGCTACCGGTGGTGCGGGGCCTGGCCCTGACGCGCGATGACCTGGTGCGGCGCGCGGTGATCATGGCCCTGATGTGCCAGGGCGAGTTGCAGTTCGAGTCGATCGAGCTGGGTTATCTGATTGATTTTCGGGCCTACTTTGCGCCCGAACTCGAAGCCCTGGCCGAGCAGGCCAGGCAGGGCCTGGTGACCCTGACCGACTCGGGCATCGAGGTCACCGCCAAGGGATGGTTTTTTGTGCGGGCCGTGGCCATGGTTTTTGACCGCTACCTGCAGGCCGATCGCAACCGCGCGCGCTTTTCCAAGATCATCTGATGCAAACCGCGCTCGCCGCCACCGCCTTGCTGATGGGGCTTGCCGGCGGGCCTCACTGCGTTGCCATGTGCGGCGCGGCCTGCGCCGGCATTGGCCGCACCAGTGGCGGCCAGAGCACCCGGTCGCTGTGGATTTTTCAGGCGGGCAGGCTGGTGGGCTATTCGGCATTGGGGGGCCTGGCGGCGGCCTCGATGCAGGGCTTGGGCTGGCTCAGTGTCCATTCGGCCGCGCTCAGGCCGGTCTGGACGCTGTTTCATGTCGCGGCCGCGCTGCTGGGCCTGCTGCTGCTCTGGCAGGCGCGCCAGCCGGTCTGGCTGGAAAGCGGCGCGCGCCAGCTATGGGCCAAAGTACGGGCGGTCACCTCCGGGGTCGGTGGTGGGGCGCCGCTGCTGATCGGGCTGCTGTGGTCACTGCTGCCCTGTGGCCTGCTGTATTCGGCCTTGCTGGTGGCGGCGCTGACCGGCAATATGCTGGAAGGGGTGGTCGTCATGGCGCTGTTTGCCCTGGGAAGCGGCGTGTCGCTGATGGCCGGACCCTGGCTTTGGCTGCGGCTGCGTGGCCAGGGGTCCGGCCAATGGGCGATTCGCCTGGCGGGCCTGGCGCTGCTGGCCACTTCCGTGTGGGCGCTGTGGATGGGGCTGGTGCACAACACGGCGCCCTGGTGCCTGACGCCATAGCCCTCGTTGCCGCTTCTGGAGCGCCCTTGCCTCCGGGGCTTCCCGCCGTGGCAGGCCCCAAACCTTTGTAAATAACTTTTACAATGCGATTTTCCTGAAAACGCTGCAGCGGCCCTGGCCGGCCCGGCTGCCGGCTATTCGCCATTCTTCACGGATATTTCAGATAGAAGGTCAAGGACATGATGAAAAAGCATTTCTGGTGTTTCGCGTTGTCGGCCATTGCGTTGGTCGCCTGCGGAAAAAAGGAGGAAGCGCCAGTGGCGGTGCCGGCGCCGACCACAGCCGCCAGAGCGCCAGCGGCCGTTGCCAACACCGAAGATAAAGTGCTGAACATCTACCACTGGCCCGACTACATCGCCAAAGACATGGTGGCGAACTTCGAGAAGGAAACCGGCATCAAGGTCAACTACCAGACCTTTGAAAACAATGAAGCCCTGCACGCCAAGCTGGTGGCGGGCAACTCCGGCTATGACATCGTGGTGCCGGGGGCGGTGTTTGCCAAGCCGCAGATTGACGGCGGGCTGCTGATGAAGCTCGACAAGGCCAAGATTGCCAATTACGGCAACCTGGACCCGGCCATCATGGGCAAGCTGGACACGATTGACCCGGGCAATGCCTACCTGGTGCCCTGGGCCTGGAGCTTCACCACCGTGGGTATCAACAAGGCCAAGGTGAGCAAGGCGCTCGGTTCCACCCCCATGCCCGAAAACGCCTGGGACCTGGTGTTCAACCCGGTTTACACCGCCAGGCTCAAGTCCTGCGGCATTGCCTACCTCGATTCGCCGACCGAGGTGATTCCGCCGGCCATGCATTATCTGGGCAAGAACGCCTACTCCAACGACCCGGCCGACCACAAGGCCGCCGGCGCGATGCTGGCCAAGGTGCGCCCGTACATTCGCCTGTTCTCCAGCACCATGATCGACGACCTGGCGGGCGGCAAGGCCTGCGTGGCGCTGGGCTGGGCCGGCGACATGAATATCGCCCGCGGCCGGGCACTGGAAAACCAGAGCGGCAACGAGATTGAGGTCTTGCTGCCGGGCACCGGTGGCCTGATTTTCATGGACAACCTGGCCATTCCCAAGGATGCCAAACACCCGAACAACGCCTACGCCTTCATCAACTATTTCCTGCGTCCGGAAGTCTCGGCATCACTGACCAACGAGCTCGGCTACGCCACGGCCAACAAGGCCAGCCTGGCCAATGTGAAGCCCGAAATCGCCAAAGACCCCGCCGTGTTCCCCGATGCGGCCAATATGCAAAAAATGGTCTCTCCCGCAAGCTTCAGCAACGAGGCGCGTGAGTCCATGAGCAATGTGTTTACCTTGTTCAAAAAAGGCAGCTGAGCTTTTTCACACGCCGGGCGGGTGGGTTCGGGCTGTGCAGTCTTAGAGGCTGCACAGCCTTTTTAACGCTGGCATAGATACCGGTTTAACCTGGGCAACCTTGGGAATGAAGGCTTCATGAATCTACCCGCATCGTCTGGCGATGGATTTTTACGGACTGACCAGCTGGTCAAGCGCTTTGATGGCGTGGCCGCGGTCGATGACGTTTCGCTGTCTATTCACAAGGGCGAGATTTTTGCCTTGCTGGGCAGTTCAGGCTGCGGAAAATCGACCCTGCTGCGCATGCTGGCCGGTTTTGAAACACCGACCTCCGGCAAGGTCTTGCTCGATGGCGTCGACATCGCGTCGTTTCCGCCCTATGAGCGGCCCATCAACATGATGTTTCAGTCCTATGCGCTGTTTCCGCACCTGAACATCTGGGACAACATTGCCTTCGGGCTCAAGCGCGAAGGCATGCCCAAGGCGCAGATTCAGGCGCGGGTGGAGGAAATGCTTGAACTGGTGCAACTCGCGCCGTTTGCCAAGCGCAAGCCGCACCAGCTCTCGGGTGGCCAGCAACAGCGAGTCGCGCTGGCGCGCAGCCTGGCCAAAAAGCCGCAGTTGCTGCTGCTCGACGAGCCGCTGGGCGCGCTGGACAAAAAGCTGCGCGAACGCACCCAGTTTGAGCTGGTCAACATTCTGGAGTCGGTGGGCGTGACCTGCGTCATGGTGACCCATGATCAGGAAGAGGCCATGGCCATGGCCTCGCGCATAGCCGTGATGAGCCACGGCCGCGTGCTGCAGGTGGGCACACCGAAAGAAATCTACGAGCACCCGAACTGTCGCTTCGTGGCCGACTTCATCGGCAACGTCAATCTGATGGAAGGTGAGTTGACGCTCGACGAGGCTGACCGCTGCGAAGTCACGACCGAGCACGGCGTGGTGACCATTGGGCACGGCATCAGCGGCACCCAGGGCATGCCGGTGGCGGTGGCAGTGCGGCCCGAAAAGATACATATCTCCAGAACCCGGCCCGAGGTGGACGAGAACCTGTTCACCGGTAAGGTGCGTGAAATTGCCTACTTCGGGAGCTACAACACCTTTATTGTCGAAATGATCGGCAGCAGCAGCGCGGGCAGGGGCCGCACCATCAAGATCATGGAAACCAACACCACGCGGCAGGAAACCAGCACCAGCGGCGCGATCACCTGGGATGACCCGGTCTTTTTCTGGTGGGACGATGCGGCGCCGGTGGTGCTGACGCAATAGGGTGGCGCTGATGAAAGCTCATTCCTGGCTCCAATCCTTTCTGTTCAATCTCGGGCGGCGCTTCGTCATTGGCGTGCCCTATGGCTGGTTGCTGCTGTTTTTTGTGTTGCCTTTTTTGATCTTGCTGCGCATCAGCGTGACCGACATGGGCAATGGGGTGGACCCGTTTGCGCCGCTGATAGAAACCATTGCCAGTTCCTGGCGCATCAACCTGCGTTATGAAAACTACTTTTCCATCTTCAGCGATGCGGCCCAGGTGCCGGGCGGTGCTGCCAATGCGGGAGCGGCGGGCGGCTCCGTGGAGGGGTTCGGCAACACCATTTACATGGAGGCCTACAAAACCTCGCTGAAATACGCCCTGCTCACCACGCTGTCGTGCCTGCTGATTGGCTACCCGTTTGCCTATTTTCTGGCGCGCGCCCGGCCCTCGATCCGGCCGGCCCTGCTGATGCTGGTCATGTTGCCGTTCTGGACATCCTTCCTGCTGCGTGTCTACGCCTGGAAGGGAATTCTGGCGGACCAGGGCGTGCTTAACAACCTGCTGCTGGCGTTGGGCATTACCCAGGAGCCCTTGGTCATGCTCTACACCAATGTCTCCATGCTGGTCGGCATGACCTATGTGTACTGCCCGTTCATGATTTTGCCGCTGTACGCCAACCTGGTGAAGATGGACTTCAGGCTGCTGGAGGCGGCGCACGATCTGGGCGCCAGTGCCTGGAAAGCGTTCTGGCTTATTACCGTGCCGCTGAGCAAGTCGGGCATCATTGCCGGCTCCATGCTGGTGTTTATTCCGAGTGTGGGGGAGTTTGTGATTCCTTCACTGCTGGGTGGGGCCGAAAACATCATGATTGGCCGCGTCGTGTGGGACGAAATGTTCAGCAGCAACAACTGGCCGCGCGCGGCGGCCCTGTCGGTGGTGATGATCCTGCTGATCCTCGTGCCGCTGGCTTTTTACTACCGCGCCAACGCCGGGCGTGGTGCGCGCAGAGGGGCCTGAAATGAAAAGCCCGACCAATCCATTGCTGCGTTTTGCGGAGAACAATTTCGGACGGCTCTGGATGGGGCTGGTCTACCTGTTCCTCTACATCCCGCTGTTTTTCCTGATCGTGTTCTCGTTCAACAGCACGCGGCAGGACGGCGTGTTCACCGGTTTTTCGCTGCGCTGGTACCAGGCGCTGCTGGCCGATTCGCGCCTGGTCGAGGGCTTCACCCTGTCTCTCAAGGTGGCGCTGATTACCGGCACGCTGTCGGTCGTGCTGGGCTGCTTTGCCGCCTTTGTGCTGGTGCGCTACCTGCGGTTTACCGGGCGCACGCTGTTTTACGGGCTGGTCAATGCGCCGCTGGTCATGCCCGAGGTGATTATCGGGCTGTCCTTGCTGCTGCTGATGGTGGCGGTGCAGCGCACGCTGGGCTGGCCAGACCGCGGCTTTATCACCATCGTGAGCGGCCACACCCTGCTGGGCATGGCCTACGCCACGGTGGTGATCCAGTCGCGGCTTGGCGAGGTGGACCGTTCGCTGGAAGAGGCCGCCATGGACCTGGGTTGCCGGCCGGTGCAGGTGTTCTTTCTGGTGACTTTGCCCAACATCGCGCCGGCCCTGGTGTCGGCCTGGCTGCTGACCTTCACCCTGTCGTTTGATGATGTCGTGATCTCGGAGTTTTTGTCGGGGCCGGGCGTGACCACCTTGCCGCAGGTGATTTTCAGCTACGCACGGCGTGGCGTGAACCCGTCGATTTATGCGGCGGCCACCTTGCTGATTGCCGCCGTTTCGCTGGGCATCATCGCCTACAGCGTGTTCATGCTGCGCCGCCAGAAACGGCTGGACCGCGAAATCAGTGCGGCGACCCGGGCCGAGCCGGCTTTTCCAGACCCGGTTGCGGCAAGGTAGCCAGCACCACGCCGGTCAGCGCAATCGCGAAGGCGCCGATCTGCGTGGCATTCAGGGTTTCGCCCAGCACCAGGACGCCGACGGCTGCCGCGCTGACCGGCAGCAACACGGTGAACACACCGGCCTGATTGGCGGCAATGGTTTTCAGGCCGGTCATCCACAGCCAGACCGTGCAGACGCTGGCGGCCAGTGAATAGAACAGCAGCAGCAGCCAGCTCGAGGTCGTGACTTTGGCGAAGTCGAAGCCCCAGGCCATCCACAGGCCGAACGGGGTGACCAGGGCAAAACCCCAGAGATTGATGAGCGCCGTGATGCGCTTGGGACTGAGCACAACCGTGAGTTTTTTGCCAATGACGGCATAGGCCGCCTCGCACAGCACAGCCCCGACCAGCAGCAGATTGCCCAGCCAGGCATTTTTGGAGGCCAAATCGGCTGATAGCCCATTGTTTATAGGTGCATGTAGCTCACTTTTTGATAGCGAGACCAGACCGATGCCGAGGACCGCGCAGGCCACCGCGCCCCACACCCGAAGGCTGATGCGCTCGCGCAGGAATAGCCAGCTCATCAGGGCCACGGCCGCCGGGATGGCCGCCATGATGACGCCGGCTGCCACGGCGCTGGTCATGCTCACGCCAAACAGCATGCAGATCGAAAACAGGAAATTACCCAGAAAGGATTCCAGAAACACCAGGCCCTGGGTGTGGCCATTCATGGGCGGTTCGTCAGCGGGTTTCTTGAACCAGTGCAGCATGGCCAGGCCGCCAATGCCAAAGCGCAGCCAGGCCAGCAAAAACACCGGCAGCGCGGCCACCAGGGGTTTGGAAAGCGCGACATAGCTGCCCACCAAAGACATGCTGAGCGCCAGGCAGGCGTAGGCCACAATGCGGTTCATTAAATTAACGATTCCTGCTGGGCTGACCGTTGGGCCAGTGGTTGGAGCTGCGCCGCCAACCTGGAGCGCAGGTTGAAATGATGCCTGAGTTTTTCATCTGTTTTGCCACCCGTTTGAAAGTTGGAAGTGATGTCGCAGCCCGTGCCGACCGTTCGCCATGTGTTTGTTTACGGCACTTTGCGCCGGGGCGAGCAGCGTGACATCAACCGGCTACAGCCCGCGCCGGTCCAGCGGGGCTGGGCCCGTGTGCCGGGCGTGCTGTATGACCTGGGCGCCTACCCGGGACTGCGGTTGGGCGGGCAGGGCAGTGTGCTGGGCGAGGTGTATGAGGTCAGCGCAGATCTGGAGCGGCAACTTGATGCGATCGAGGAGGTGTGGCCGCAGCCGAACGGTGAGTACCTCAAGCGCGAGGTGCTGGTCCGTCTGGAAGCGCGGTCGTTTGAGGGGGGCAGGGAGATCGTTTGCGTCTTGTACGAGATCGCGCCAGGGCGTGCGACCGGAAAACCGCTTATCGCCAGCGGCGACTGGGTGCAGTACCGCGCCGGCAACAGCGCCTGAGCCCGGTCCGTTCACCGGCGCCAGATTTTTCACAATCCAATAATTACTTTTCTTGATGTGAAATAAAAAAATGGTGCACTGCAAAAATATTTCTCAATACAAGAAACAAAATCCCACATAGAGAAATTTTATGATTATGTTGTTGATTTTATTCAACTTAATTTTTATCTTATATAAGACATAAGAGCTGATTAAAGTCTTGTAGAAGACTTAAACTACAGGCACCGAGTTCAACAACTCAGCGACTTTTTATCAACCTACGGAGCCCACCATGCCGCAAACCCTGACCGAACAACTGAGCCGCGACCAGCAAATCTCTGCCCTGGAAAAAGACTGGGCCACCAATCCCCGCTGGAAAGGCATCAAGCGCGGCTACAGCGCTGCCGATGTGGTTCGTCTGCGCGGCTCCTTCCCGATCGAGCACACGCTGGCTCGCCGCGGTGCTGAAAAGCTCTGGGGCCTGGTCAACAACGAGCCCTACGTCAACTGCCTGGGCGCGCTGACCGGTGGCCAGGCCATGCAGCAGGTCAAGGCCGGCGTGAAGGCGATTTACCTGTCGGGCTGGCAAGTCGCCGCCGACAACAACAGCTACGCCTCGATGTACCCCGACCAGTCGCTGTACCCGGTGGATTCGGTGCCGACCGTGGTGGAGCGCATCAACAACACCTTCCGCCGCGCCGACGAAATTCAACACTCCAAAGGCATCGACGCCGGTGACAAGGGCTACATCGACAACTTCGCGCCCATCGTGGCCGACGCAGAAGCCGGTTTTGGCGGCGTGCTGAACGCGTTTGAACTGATGAAGGCCATGATCAAGGCCGGTGCCGCTGGCGTTCACTTTGAAGACCAGCTGGCTTCCGTCAAGAAATGCGGCCACATGGGCGGCAA
>NZ_JANOAL010000209.1:0-14167 GCF_031411155.1 Polaromonas sp.
GGGCCTGCACCTCGGTCGTGGTCTGCTCGCCCGGCGTGATGTCAAAGCGGTAGGCGCCGGTCATGCGCTGCGAGTCCAGCAGCGCGTACACCGTCAGCCGCTTCGCGTCGGGCGCGGGCTTTTCCAGCCAGAAGTCGGTGAAACGCGGAAATTCTTCTTGGCTGACACCCACCGTGTCCACCGCCAGCCCGCGCGCCGACAGGCCATAGCGCTGGCCCATGCCCAAGGCGCGGAAATAGCTGGCGCCCTGAAACACCACCAGCTCGTCCTTCACGCCAGGCGCATTGAGGGGGCTGAAAGCGCGCACGCCGCCATAGCCCAGGTCGCCCCATTTTTCGGGGTTGAGCTTGTTGTTGCCAAAACTGAAGTTGCCGGCGTTGTAGGGCAGTGGCTTGACGCCGTCGGCCGTGATTTCGTGCAGGCGAACCGGGTCTGACCGGGGTCCGGTATGGAAAAAATTGCTTTCAAACGGCAGCTTGTCGCTGCGCCACAGGTTGTTGCCGGGCTTGAAGCGGATGTCGCGCAAAGCGTCGTAGTCGAGTTTGGCCAGTTCCGGCGGAATGGCGCTGGGCGCGGCCTTGAACGGTGTCTGGGCGCGCTGGCGGGCCAGTTCCACCACGTCGTCCAGGTTGAAGGCGTGCGCCGGTACGCTGGTCAGGGCCAGTAAAACGGCGCTAAACAGGGCGGCATAAGCTTTGTGCGCCGCCGCAGCGCCAGGGCGAGGCAGGGCGACGCAAAAAGCAGAAAAAAACGCTGGCATGGGAACACTAGGGCAAACCCTGTGCCAGCTTCTAAAAACCGTTTTAAATCAAAGAGTTGCGATCAAAATTGGATATGTCGCCGGAAACGGGGCGGCAAAACCGCCCAAAACCGGGCATTTTGTCGCCGGGCGGCGACAGCAGCACGGCTGTGAACGGAAAAACCGTTTGAAATCAAGCGCCTGGGCATGTCGCCAATCAGCGACGCTCAGTTTCCCGAAGTCGCATTGCCGTCGACCTTGAAGTGCCCCGGCGTCAGGCCGTGCTTTTGCATCAGGCGGTAAAACTCGGTCCGGTTGCGGTCGGCCAGTCGGGCCGCATCGGCCACGTTGCCGTCGGTCAGTTTGAGCAGGCCGACCAGGTAGTCGCGCTCAAAGCGCTGCCGGGCATCGGCCAGGGTCAGCACCTCCACGCTGGGCGAGCGCAGCGCCCGCTGCACCAGCGTCAACGGCACCAGCGGCGTGGTGGACAGGGCGCACACCTGCTCCACCACGTTGTACAACTGGCGCACATTGCCGGGCCAAGCCGCAGTGGTCATGGCTTTGAGGGCTTCTGGCGCAAAGCCGCTGAGGCGCTTGTCGTACTTGGCCGCCAGCTTGACCAGGAAATGGTTGGCCAGCAGCGCAATGTCTTCGCGCCGCTCCGACAGCGGCGGCAGCGTCAAGGTGACGACATTGAGGCGGTAATAGAGGTCGGCCCGGAACTGGCCCTCGGCCATGGCGGCGTCGAGGTCGCGGTGGGTGGCCGAGATGATGCGCACATCCACCGGCAGCGACAGGCTGGAGCCCAGCGGCCGCACCATGCGCTCCTGCAGCACGCGCAGCAGCTTGACCTGCAGCGCCAGCGGCATGTCGCCGATCTCGTCGAGCAGCAGGGTGCCGCCGTCGGCCGCCTGAAACAGGCCCTTGTGGTTGGCGACCGCGTCGGTGAAGGCGCCCTTGACGTGACCAAACAGTTCGGACTCCAGCAGTGCCTCGGGAATCGCGCCGCAGTTGACGGCAATGAAGGGCTTGCCGGCGCGCGGGCTGGCCCGGTGAATCGCCTGGGCCAGCAGCTCCTTGCCGGTGCCGCTTTCACCGCGCAGCATCACGCTGGCGTCGGACTGCGCCACCAGCCGCGCCTCGGCCAGCGCCTCGGCCATGCGGCTGGAGCGGCTGATGATCTGGTGCTGCCAGGCCTCGGGGCTGCCGCGTTTGGCGACATGCACCGGCGCGCTCAGCGACAGGGCCTCGGCAATCTTGTCCAGCAGGGCCTTGCCGTCAAATGGCTTGGTCAGGTAGGTGAAGACGCCGCGCTCGGTGGCCTGCACCGCATCGGGGATGGTGCCGTGCGCGGTCAGCAAGATCACCGGCAGCGACGGGTGTTGCAGCCGGATGTCGTCAAACAGCGCCAGCCCGTCCCGGCCTGGCAGCTGCACGTCGCTGAGCACCAGCTGCGGCCGCTCGATATGCAGCTGGGTCAGCGCAGCCTCGGCCGAGCTGACGGCGCTCACGCGGTAGCCCGCCGCGGTCAGCCTGATCGTCAACAGGCGCAGCATGTCGGGGTCGTCATCGACCACCAGCAGATGCGGGGCCGGCGCCAGTGGCGCGGTCGTTGGGGGGGTGGGGTCGGTCATGGCGGGAATTTCGAGGCGCTTAGCGCGGACGCGGCGCCGGCCCGGCGGGCGGGCGGCTAGGCAGGCTGCGCTCTATCGCCTTGAGCGCCTCCAGCCGTTCGGTGGTCTGGTCCAGCCGGCGTTGCAGCTCGCGGCTTTGCTGGGTCTGCTTTTCAAGCTGCTCTTCGAGCCGGCGCTGCTCGCCCAGGCGGGCGGCCAGCAGCCGTGCCAGCGGGTGCAGGGCCTGGGCCTCGGCGCTGGTATTGCCCAGCAGCCGCGTCAGCAGCTCTTGCGCCCGCACCACGTCAGGCAGCTGCCTGCCCTGGCCCAGCAGCAGCGCCAGCCGTAGCTGGTCGGCCGGTGCCGATGCCTCGCCCAGTTTCGCCGCCTCCGGGCCCAACTCGGCCGGCGGCAGCGTGCGGACGCGGTCGGCGTAGGCCAGCACCGAGGTCAGCGCGTCAGTGTTGGGCAAGCCGGCCAGGTTGGCTGGCGGGCCAGGCCGGGCTGCGCCGGAGGAGGCAGCGGCAGCCGGGGCCGCCGGTGAGGGCGCCGTTTTGGCCGTCGCATCCGCCGACGGGCTGCTCCGGCCCGTGCCGCAGCCCGCCAGCAAGGCCGCCGCCACCAGCCACGCCAGAAGGCCGCTCAGCAGGGGGCGGCAGCGCGCCAGAAGATCAGGGTTTGGAAACATGGGGAAGCTCTATTCTGAAGTGTGCGCCCGGCTGGTCTGGCAGCAGGGCGATGCGCCCACCGTGCGCGGCGATGTACTCATGCACGATGGATAAACCGATGCCGCTGCCGCGCTGGCTACCGTGCAGCCCCTCGGGCGGCTGGCGTTCGCCGCGGTAAAAGGGCTCGAAAATCCGTTCCCGGTCGGCGGCCGCCACGCCCGTGCCCTGGTCGTGAATCTCGATCCGGGCCAGACCCGGCAGCGCGCTTAACTGCAGCAAGATCAGGCCCTGATGTGGCGAGTAGCGAATCGCGTTGGACAGCAGGTTGGCCAGCGTGGTGCCGATTTTCTCAGCGTCCAGCTCGACCCGCAGCGGCTCGCCCTGCACCGTCACCGACAGCTCGCGGGCGCGCCACTGCAGGCGCTGCGCGTCCACCTGCTCTTCGATCAACTGCAGCAGGTCCACCGTCTGCCGGCGCAGCTGGCGCGCCTCGAAGGCGGCGGTATTAAAACGCAGCAGGTCTTCAATCTGGCCCTGCAGCAGGCCGGTGTTGTGGCGCAGGATTTGCGCGATCTCGCGCTGCTCGTGGCTCAGCGCACCGGCCACGCCGTCTTCCAGCAGCGACACGCCCTCGCGCAGCGAGGCCAGCGGGGTCTTGAGTTCATGCGAAATGTGCCGCAAAAAGCGCGACTTGTCGGCGTCCAGCTCCACCAGCCGCAGCCGCAGCCAGTTCAGCCGCTGGCCGACCAGCGCCAGATCGGCCGGGCCGGCAATCGCAATCACATCATCCAGCCGGTTTTCGCCCAGGCCGACGATGGCCTGCTCCAGCCGCCTCAAAGGCCGGGTGAACCAGATGCCAAAGGCCAGCGCCATCGCCACGGCCAGCGCGATGGCCCAGGTCACCTGCTGCGCCAGGCGCTGGCGGCTGCTCTCCAGCCTGTCCTCGAGCGACTTGTTGCGTTGCTGGATGGTTTGCTGCACCTGCAGCGCCATCGCCGCGCTGACCCGCTCCAGCTCGCGAAACTCCTGGGCCAGCAGGCGTTCGCGCTCCAGCGCGGTGTCGGGCGGGCCGGTCAGCAGGCCGGTGAGGGTCTGCTGATGGGTGCGCCACTTTTGCGCCTGGGTTTGCGGCAGGCCTTCCCGGGTCAGACGGGTCAGGATGCTGGTGGCCTCGCGCGCCTCATCGCGAAAGCGCTCCCGCAGCACCCGGTCGTCCAGCACCACCGACTGCCGGGCGCTGCGCTCCATCGCCACGCTGCGCTCGGCCAGCGACTGCGCCGCGCCATTGAGATCGAGTGCGCGCGCCGCATTGTCGCGGCTTTGCAGGGTCAGGTCTTCCAGCGTGAACAGCGCGCGCAGCGACGCCGCACCGAGCAGGGCGGCAATCAGCAGAAAGGCGATAACCAGCAGTTGCCGAAACGAAAAACGCTGCAGCATGGGCAGGCAGCCGGGCGCAGGCGGCCTCAGGCCGGCACGGCAAGGTCGGTCGTCACCACCTCGCCGCGCAGCGAGCGCTGCGGCGCTTCGGTGATGCGGACATCGACCAGCTGCCCGATCAGGCGGTCCGGGCCGTTGAAGACCACGGCGCGGTTGCATTCGGTGCGGCCAAACAGGGCGTTCGGGGTTTTGCGGGCCGCGCCCTCGACCAGCACGCGCTGCACCGTGCCCAGGCGGCTGGCGCTGATGGCGCGCACGCTGTCGTCAAGGGCGGCCTGCAGGCGCTGCAGCCGGGCCAGCTTGACCGCATGCGGCGTGTCGTCGGGCAGGTTGGCGGCCGGCGTGCCGGGACGCGGGCTGTAGATGAAGCTGAACGAGGTGTCGTAGCCCACGTCGTCAATCAGCTTCATCATTTTTTCAAAGTCGTCGTCGGTCTCGCCCGGAAAGCCGACGATGAAATCGCTGCTCATGGCCAGGTCGGGGCGAATCGCGCGCAGCTTGCGGATGGTGGATTTGTATTCCATGGCGGTGTAGCCGCGCTTCATGGCCATCAGGATGCGGTCCGAGCCATGCTGCACCGGCAGGTGCAAATGATTGACCAGCTTGGGCAGCTTGGCGTAGGCGTCGATCAGGCTTTGGGTGAATTCATTCGGGTGGCTGGTGACGTAGCGGATGCGGGCTATGCCCGGAATCTCCGACACGTAGTCGAGCAGCGTGGCGAAGTCGGCAATCTCGGCGGTGTCGCCCATAGTCCCGCGGTAGGCATTGACGTTCTGGCCCAGCAAGGTGACTTCTTTGACGCCCTGATCGGCCAGGCCCGCCACTTCGACCAGCACGTCGTCGAACGGCCGCGAAACCTCTTCGCCGCGGGTGTAGGGCACGACGCAGTAGCTGCAGTACTTGGAGCAGCCTTCCATGATGCTGACAAAGGCGCTGGCGCCCTCGACACGGGCCGGCGGCAGGTGGTCGAATTTTTCAATCTCGGGAAAGCTGATGTCGACCTGCGGCTTGCCAAGCCGGGCCCGGCTGGCCAGCAGTTGCGGCAGGCGGTGCAGGGTTTGCGGGCCGAACACCACGTCGACATAAGGCGCGCGCTGGATGATGGCCGCGCCTTCCTGGCTCGCGACGCAGCCGCCGACGCCAATCAGCACGCCTTTTTCCTTCAGGTGCTTGACGCGGCCCAGGTCGCTGAACACCTTCTCTTGCGCCTTTTCGCGCACCGAGCAGGTGTTGAACAAGATCAGGTCGGCCTGGTCCATGTCCTGCGTCGGCTCGTAGCCTTCGGCGGCGTGCAGCACGTCGCTCATCTTGTCCGAGTCGTACTCGTTCATCTGGCAGCCAAAGGTTTTGATAAAGACTTTTTTGCTCATGATTTGCTACTGAATTAATAGCGACATCTGCCCTTTTTATAAGGGCTAGAGGCCAATTTGACTGGAAAATACAGGTTTTTACCGCTGGTAGCGCGGCAACTGGTCGTAGGGCGTCTTGCCGTCATCGACCGGGGCCGCGCTGCTGCCGGCGCCCGTGATGAAGTTGTAAATGGTTTCGGCAAAGCCGGCCCGTTTCTCTTTGGCTTCTTCACTGCTCAGGATCCAGACCTGCTGCACCAGGCCGGTGTTGTCGCGCAGGTAGTTCACCGCCAGGCGCTGGTTCACCAGCTGGCCCGACAGCACTGCCTGGTCGCTGGCATCGCGAATGCGCGAGCCGGGCGAGAGCCGCTCCGGCTTGCCGTTCAGGGTGATCTCGGGCGGCGCCAGCACCACCAGCTCTGCGCGCAGCGCCGCCTTGGGAAACTGCCGCAGGCCCGGCGCGACGCTGGCCTCGCTCTGGGCCTGCGCGGTCAGGGGGATGAGGCTGGCCGAGGCGCCCAGCAACAGCAGGACGGCCAGAAGGGAAGGGGTGCAGCGGTTCATGGTGTGTGTCCAGAGGCTGTAATGGTCAAAAAAAGCCGGGCCAGCAGGCAAAACCCGCCGCCAAAGCCCGCCTCAAGCAACAAAGCCCCAGAGGAAATCACCTGCGGGGCTTTGGGATGGGAAATGAGGTGGTGGTGATAGGTGGATTTGAACCACCGACATCAGCATTATGAATGCTGCGCTCTAACCAACTGAGCTATATCACCATCAGGCCGACATTATAGCGACCAATTCAGCGGTTCTTGAACTCGGGCTTGCGCTTGTTGATGAAGGCGTCCATGCCTTCTTTCTGGTCGTCGGTGGCAAACAGGGCATGAAACAGCCGCCGCTCGAACATCACGCCATCGCTCAGGCCGCTTTCAAAGGAGCGGTTCAGCGCCTCCTTGGCCGCCATCACGCTGGGCTGGCCGTAGCCGCAAATCATCAAGGCGGCGCCCAGCGCCTCGTCCATCAGTTTGTCGAGTGGCACGACGCGGCTGACCAGGCCGGCGCGCTCGGCTTCAGCCGCATCCATCATGCGGCCGGTCAACGCCATGTCCATGGCCTTGGCCTTGCCGACGGCGCGCGGCAGGCGCTGCGTTCCGCCCGCGCCGGGAATGATGCCGAGCTTGATCTCGGGCTGGCCAAACCTGGCGTTGTCGGCGGCGATGATGAAGTCGCACATCATGGCCAGCTCGCAGCCGCCGCCCAGCGCAAAGCCGCTGACGGCGGCAATCACCGGCTTGCGGATGCCGCGAATCTGCTCCCAGTTGCGGCTGATGTAGTCCTGCTTGTAGACATCGGCAAAGCTGTACTGCGCCATGGCGCCAATGTCGGCGCCGGCGGCAAAGGCTTTTTCGCTGCCGGTCAGGATGATGCAGCCGATGCTGTCGTCGGCGTCAAAGGCCTTGAGCGCCGCGCCCAGTTCGTCCATCAGCTGGTTGTTCAGGGCATTGAGTTGCTTGGGCCGGTTCAGGGTCACGATGCCGACCTGGCGCGCGTCGGGGCCCTGGGTGGCGGTGACAATTGTTTCGTAGCTCATGGTGCGCTCCTTTTTTCCGGGAAATGAATCATGCCATGGCCCGGCGCGCGCGTGGCGGCAGAGGACCTGAAGTGCTAGATTTCAGGCAGGAGAATCTCATGACCGAAACCCCTTCCCATACGGCCGCCGAGCCGGCGGTGTTATACGCCAGCCAGGGCGCCGTGGTGGTGCTCACGCTGAATCGGCCCCAGGCCCTCAATAGTTTTACCCGGCAAATGCACCATGACCTGTGGGCGGCGCTGGACCGGGCCGAGGCCGACCGCCAGATCCGGGCACTGGTGATTACCGGCGCCGGCCGCGGCTTTTGCGCCGGTGCCGACCTGGCGGAGTTTGATTTTGAACCGGGACCGAATCGGGTGGAACGCGCCGACCCGGGCCCGCTGATTGACCAGGCCTTCAACCCGACCGCGCGCCGCCTGATGAACTTGCGCATGCCGACGGTGGCGGCCGTCAATGGCGTGGCGGCGGGCGCGGGCGCCTCGCTGGCGCTGAGCTGCGACATCGCGCTGGCCGCGCCGGGCGCGAGCTTTATTCAGGCCTTCAGCAGGATCGGCCTGGTGCCCGATGCCGGCGGCAGCTGGCTGCTGGTGCAAAAGCTGGGCCTGGCCCGCGCCTTGGCACTGGCGATGACCGGCGACAAGCTGCCCGCCGCGCAGGCCAAGGAGTGGGGCATGATCTGGGACGTGGCGGACGACCCGCTGGCCGCCGCCACCGCGCTGGCGCAGCGGCTGGCCGGGCTGCCGACGCAGGCGCTGGTGGCCACCCGCCACCTGCTGCGCGAGGGCACGACGCGCACCTTGCACCAGCAACTCGACGCCGAGCGGGACCTGCAGTCGGCCATGGGCCGCACCCATGACTACCTGGAAGGCGTCACGGCTTTTCTGGAAAAGCGGCCGGCGGTTTTCAGGGGCGAATAAGGCGATCCGAGGCGGGCTTTTCAGGCCTTGGGCGCCAGCCACTGATCGACCAGCGCGGCGTTTTGCAGCGTCAGCCGCCAGGTGGTCTCGGCCGGCGGCAGGGTCAGCGTCAGCCGCAGCAGGCGCTTGTCGCGCGCGACCAGGGCGGTGACTTGTTGGGCCGTGCCCGCGTAGAGCAACAGGTCGTCGAGCCGGCTCATGCGCCAGCCCTCTGCCCGCGCGGCCGGCCCGGCGCCGCCCACTTCCAGCCCCAGCCATTCGTCACCGGCCGCAAAGCCGGCCTGCTCGGCCGCGCCGCCGCGCAGCACGGTCTTGATCTGCACGCCGGCGCTTTCGCCCACGCGCAGGCCCAGGCGTTGCGCCAGCTGGGCCGGGTCGTGCTGCACCGCGACACCGTGTTGCAGCAGCAATTCCTCCAGCGGCAGTTCCTCCCGGCCATGCACCCACTGCGCCAGCTCGGGCGCGAACGAGCGCTGGCCCAGCGCCTGCAGCACCTCGGCCACGTCGGCCTCGCGCATAGCCCCGGCCTTGCAGCGCTGCCACAGCGCGCGCATCACCTCGTCCAGCGTCGAGCGGTTTTCCGAGCGCAGCGTCAGGTCCAGACACAGCGCCACCAGCGCACCCTTGGTGTAGTAGCTGACCGTGGCATTGGGCGTGTTCTCGTCCTGCCGGTAGTACTTGACCCAGGCATCAAAACTGGCCTGCGCCACCGACTGCACCCGCCGCCCCGGCGTCTGCAGGACCTGGTTGATGGTCTTGTTGAGCAGCTTCAGGTAGGCCGCGTTGTCAAGCAGGCCGGCGCGGCGCAGCAGCAGGTCGTCGTAGTAGCTGGTGAAACCCTCGAAAAACCACAACAGCTCGGTGTAGTTCTCGTGGCCGTACTGGTAGCTGGCCAGCTCGGCGGGGCGCAGGCGCTTGACATTCCAGGTGTGAAAGTATTCATGGCTGATCAGGCCGCGCAAGGTGGTGTAGCCCTCGGGCGCCTTGGCTTCGCCCAGGCGCGGCAGGTCTTTTCGGTTGCAGATCAGCGCGGTCGAGTTGCGGTGCTCCAGCCCGCCATAGCCCTCGTCGACCGCGTTGAGCATGAACAAATAGTTTTTGAACGGCGGCTTTTTACCGCCGGGCCGCCCCAAGGGAACAAGCGCCCCCTCGGGGGGCAGCGACCCGCTTGGCGGCGGAGCGTGGGGGCTCGTCTTGCTGCCATGCCAGAAGCGGATTTCGGTCTCGCAGATTTTCTGGGTGTCGGCCAGCAGGCGTGCCCCGTCAAGGGTGGCGGCGGCACCGACCACGACAAAGCGGTGCGGCACGCCGCAGGCCTTGAAGCTGCCGCTCCAGAACGGGCCCATCTCCACCGGGCAGTCGACCAGCTCGTCGTAGTCGGCGGCCAGATAGCGGCCAAAGCCCTGCGGGTTGATTTTTTGCGGCGTCAGGCCGGTGGCCAGCGACCAGCCTTTGACGGCCGTGGGCGGCGGCAACTCCAGCAGGTGCTCGGACTGTTCCTGGCCCTGCACCTGCAGGCACAAGCTGGTGCCGTTGAAAAAGCCGCGCTGCGCATCGAGCCAGGCGGTGCGCACCGAATTGTCATTGGCATAGACCTCGTAGCGCAGCAGCAGCGGCCGGGCCGGGTCGCAGGCGATTTGCCAGCGGCATTTGTCGAGTTGCTTCACCTCCAACGCCGCCTGTGCGCCGCGCGGGCCCTGCTGCGCCCGCAGGTTCTGCAGGTTCCTGGAAAACTCCCGCACCAGGTAGCTGCCCGGTATCCACACCGGCAAGGCAACCTGCTGCAGCGCGGCCGGCTGCGCAATCGTCAGCGTGACGCGAAACAGGTGGGCGTGCAGCTCACCGATCTCGATGCGGTAGTGCAGCGCTTGCCGGGGTTGGAGGGTTTTGGGCGGCTTGGGGCGGGTGGGGGCGGTGGCTGGCATCTTGCACAAAGAATACCGCAGCTCGTGTTGCCCGCAATCACGCCACCAAAAACGGCGACGTTGCTATAAAAATAATAGCTATAGGCGCGCATTCTGTAAGGGCTAGAAGCACTTTTGATCATCAAACCGGGCTTGCCAGGCCCCCGCGCGGGCTTACGGGGCCTTGGTGCCGCCCAGCTGCTTTTCCACCTGCTGGGCACTGATGGCGCCCGGCACGCGCGAGCCGTCGGCAAAAATCAGGGTCGGCGTGCCGGTGATCTTGTACTTGCGGCCAAAGTCGACGTTGCGCTCCACCGCGGCGGTGTCGCAGCTGGCCTTGGTCACCGCCACGTCGCGCACCATCAGGTCGGTCCAGGCCTTGGCCTTGTCCTTGGCGCACCAGAGGCTTTTGGCCTTGTCGGTCGAATCGGGGCCCAGGATGGGGTACAAAAACAGGTAAATCGTCACGTCGCTGACCTTTTGCAGATCGCGCTCAAAGCGTTTGCAGTAGCTGCAATTCGGGTCTTCAAACACCGCCAGCTTGCGCTTGCCGTTGCCGCGCACCACGGTGAAGGCGTCCTTCAGCGGCAGCGCGCCAAAGTCAATCGCGCTGAGTTTGTCGACGCGCTCCTCGGTCAGGTTGCGCTTGTTGCGGGTGTCGATCAGGTGGCCCTGGATCAGGAAGTTGCCCTCGGCGTCGGTGTAAAAAATGTCGCTCTCATTGACGCGCAACTCATACAGGCCGTTCATCGGCGTCTTGCTGACCTCGTCGATTTTGGGCAGGTTGGGCAGCCGTTCGGCCAGGTTTTTGCGAATCACCGCCTCCTGGGCCGATGCCGCGCCCAGGCTGCAGGCCAGCAGGCTCAGCACGGTGATCGATTTCAATAATTTCATGTTCCGTTCCTTGTTACCGAGCGTTCCCGCATCGTCATCGACCCGCCGCCTGGCGCGCCACCCAGCTCAAGAGCTGCGGGCTGCGGGCAAAGCCTTTCATGCCCCAGTTGCGTAAAACCTGCCAGCGTCCGTCGGTTTGCGCGAACAGGCCGTGCAGCCCATCGGTGACCGTGCCCATGGTCGCCACGTCGGCCTTGCGCGCCCTTTCGTAGCGGCGCAGCAGGCGCTCATCGCCCAGGCCGCGCCAGTATTCACGCGCGGCCAGCACCTGCGCCAGCCCAGCCGCATCGGCCAGGCCCAGATTCAGGCCCTGGCCGGCCAGCGGGTGCACGGTGTGCGCCGCATCGCCGGCCAGCGCCCAGCCCGGCCCGACCCAGTGCTGCGCATTGGACAGCGCCAGCGGCCAGCTGGCGCGCTCGCTGATGAGCTTCAGCGTGCCGGTTTCGTGTCCGCAAACCGCCTGCAGGGCGTCGCAAAACTCCTGCGGCGGCAGGTTGCCAAGCATTGCCGCGCGTTCCGTAGAGACAGACCAGACCAGCGCCGCAGAGTTCCCGTCGGCGCCGGACAAAGGCAACAGCGCCAGGATGTCGCCCCGGCCAAACCACTGGCGTGCCACGCCGCCATGCGCTTTGCCGAGTTCGAGCCGGGCGGCGATGGCTTTTTGCGGATAGGGCTTGACGCTCCAGTTGGCGCCGCCCTGGGGGCCGAATTCATCGCGGCTGCGGCTTTTCTGGCCCTCGCAGATCACGGTCAGCGCGGCGGCCACTGGCGCCTGCACGGTTTCAATCTGCGGCTGAAAGCGCAGCGCCTGAATCAGCTGCTGCTCCAGCGCCGGCACATCCACAATCCAGGCCAGCGCCGCCTCGCCGACACTGCGCGCGCTGAAGTCAAGCTGGCCGCCGTCGTCGCCCCAGACCTGCATTGCCAGCACCGGCGTGGCAAATGGGGCTTCGGGCCAGACGCGCAGGGTTTCCAGCAACTGGCGCGAGGCCTTGTTCAGCGCGTAGGCCCTGACATCGGTATGGCCATCGGCAGCGGCGGGCGCGGCGGCGTCGCCGGGTGGCCGGGTCACCAGCGCCACCCGCAGGCGCTCGCGCGCCAGCAGCAGGGCCAGCGTGCGGCCGACGATCCCGTCACCGCGAATACAGACATCAAAAGGCTTGGACATGCCCCATTTTAGAAGGCAGTGCAAAATCGAGGGTTTGTGGGGCCACGCTGGCGGCCGTGCATGCTTCTTGTTACCAGAATTGGGCAGATGTGAGCGATTCATTGAGCAACCCTTCAGACCTGGCCGCCGTGGTGTCCCGGCTCTATGTGTACCCGGTCAAGTCTTGCGCGGCGGTCAGCGTGCCCGAGGCCGTGCTGACAGAGACGGGTCTCGAATTTGACCGCGCCTGGATGGTGGTCGATGGGGCCGGCAATTTTCTGACGCAGCGCGAGTTGCCGCGCATGGCACTGATCCGGCCGCAGCTCAAGCACTTTGAAATGGTGCTGCGCGCCCCCGGCATGCTGGCGCTGCATATCGCGCTGGACCAGGTGGAGGCGCCCACGCGGGTGCGGGTCTGGGACGATGAGGTCGATGCTTACGACATGGGCGCCATCGCCGCGCAGTGGTTCAGCGATTTTCTGGGCAGCCCGGCGCGCCTGGTGCGCTTTGATCCCGAACACAAACGCGTCAGCAGCCTGCAATGGACGCAGGGTGTGGAGGCGTTCAACCAGTTCAGCGACGGCTTCCCGCTGCTGGTGATCAGCGAGGCCTCGCTGGATCATCTCAATGCCAGGCTGCTGGCCCAGGGCGCGGCTGCGGTGGGCATGGAGCGCTTTCGGCCCAACATTGTGCTGGGCCCCGCGGCGGGCAGCGAGCTGGCGCCGCATGACGAAGACCGGCTCGAGCTGCTGCAGATCGCCACGGCGCAGGGCGCGGTGCAGCTCAGGCCGGTCAAGCCCTGTCCGCGTTGCCCGATTCCCAATATTGACCCGGCCACCGGCCTCAGCAGCCCCGAGGTGGGCGACCTGCTGCAAAGCTACCGCCAGGATGCGCGCGTCAATGGCGCCCTGACCTTTGGCATGAATGCCATCGTTTTGCAGGGCCTTGAGCACCTGCTCAAGGTGGGCCAGCGCGTGAGCGCAAACTACCGCTTCGACCAGGCCGGGCCGCATCGAATACACTTCTACCCCTGTTTTTGAAGGTTTCTCATGAGTTTGAAGTGCGGCATCGTCGGCTTGCCCAACGTCGGAAAATCCACCTTGTTCAATGCCTTGACCAAGGCGGGCATCGCGGCTGAAAACTATCCGTTTTGCACGATTGAGCCCAACGTGGGCATCGTCGAGGTGCCTGACGCGCGGCTCGATGCGCTGGCGGCTATCGTTAGTCCGCAGAAAATCCAGCGCGCCATCGTCGAGTTCGTCGATATTGCGGGCCTGGTTGCCGGCGCCAGTACAGGCGAGGGGCTGGGCAACAAGTTTCTCGCCCACATTCGCGAAACCGACGCCACCGTCAATGTGGTGCGCTGTTTTGAAGACGACAACGTGATTCACGTCGCCGGCAAGGTTGACCCGATCTCGGACATCGAGGTGATCCAGACCGAGCTGTGCCTGGCTGACCTGGCAGCGGTTGAAAAGGCGCTGCACCGCGTGACCAAGACTGCGCGTTCGGGTGACAAGGAATCGATCAAGCTGGTGGCGATTCTGGAGAAATGCCAGGCTGCGCTGAACGAAGCCAAACCCGTGCGCACGATTGAATTCAGCAAGGAAGAGTTGCCGCTGCTGCAGCAGTTTTTTCTGATCACCGCCAAGCCCGCGATGTTTGTCGCCAACGTGGCCGAAGACGGGTTTGAAAACAATCCTTTCCTTGACCGCCTGACGGCTTACGCCAAGGCGCAAAACGCGCCGGTCGTGGCGATCTGCGCCAAGATGGAAGCCGAGATGGCCGACATGGACGAAGAAGACAAGAAAATGTTTTTGTCCGAGATCGGCCAGTCGGAGCCGGGGCTTAATCGCCTGATCGTCGCCGCGTACAAACTGCTTGGCCTGCAAACCTATTTCACTGCGGGCGTGAAGG
>NZ_JANOAL010000210.1:0-10359 GCF_031411155.1 Polaromonas sp.
CGTTCAGCGCATCAAGCAGCGTGCTCATGCCGGCGCCTCACTGCGGTTGCAGGTTGATCGACTTGGCGATGGCGCGGTAGCGCGTGGTCTCGGCCTCGAAGAACCTGGTCGATTCGGCCAGCGACATCGGTGCAGACGCCACCTGCGTCTGCGCTGCCAGTTGCGAGCGCACACCAGGATCCTTCAAGGTCGCGCCGATGGCCTTGTGCAGGCGTTCCACCACGTTCTCCGGCGTGTTCTTCGGCACCATGAGGCCGCTCCAGATCTTGTACGAGAAGTTCTTCAGCTCCTTGCCTTCGCTGACGGCCGGAACGTTCGGCAGCAGCTCGGAACGCTGCGCGCCGAGCTGGCCTATCACCTTGAGCCGGCCCTGCTCGGCCAGCGCGCCCATGCCGGCGCTGTACACCAGCACGGCAAAGTCGACCTGCCCGCCGCCTATGTCCTGCAACAGCGGCGCATTGCCCTTGTAGGGCGCGTGCGTCAGCTTGATGCCGGCGACTTGCTGCACGTTCTCCAGGATCAGGTGGTAGAGCGAGCCGAGGCCCACGCTGCCGTAGCTCAGCGGCCTGTCGCCCGATTTGCGCGCCAGCGCGATCAATTCATCGACATTGCTGACCGGCAAGTCCTTGCGCACGACGAACACCATCACCGCATCGGCCACCGGATGCACGAGGCGGAAGTCCTCGGCCTTGAATTTGACGGCCGCGTTGGCCAGCGCCGACAGGATCACCTCGTTGGGCGAGCCCTGGAACAGGTAGTAGCCGTCAGCGGGCGCCACCAGCACCTTTTGCGCGGCCAGCGCGCCGCTGACGCCGCCCAGGTTTTCCACGATGACCGGCTGGCCCAGCTCCTTGCCCAGCGGCACGGTGAAGATGCGCGCAATCGAATCGGACGGGCCGCCCGCCGGGTAGGGCACCATCAGGTTGACCTGCTTGCTCGGGTAGGTCTGGGCGAGGGCGCCGCCGGTGGCCAGCAACAGGCCTGCCAGCAGGGCGCTGAATGTCTTGAATGCGTTCATGGGATGTCTCCTTGGAATGAGTGCACGAGGGATGCACTTCAGGGATGCTAGGCACCATGAATTGATGTGTCCAATGCATTATTTTTGTGATTACTATTCATATTACTCATTCAATGCGCCTGAACCATGAACCTGCGACACCTGGAACACCTGCTGGCCGTGGCCGACACCGGCTCTTTCAGCCGCGCCGCCGAGCAACAGCACCTGACGCAGTCGGCCCTGAGCCGCAGCATCCAGACCCTGGAAGACGACCTGGGCGCGCGCCTGATCGACCGCACGGGCAAGCGCAACGAGCTCACGCCGCTGGGCCAGGCCGTGGCGGTGCGCGCCCGGCGCATGGTGTCCGAGGCGACCGAGCTGCGCCGCAGTGCGGAGCTGCTCAAGCAGGGCGACCTGGGCGCCATCCGCCTCGGCCTGGGTTCGGGGCCGGGCGCGATGCTGATGACACCGTTTCTGGTCCACATGGCCCGGCACCATCCGGGCGTGCAGGTCAGCGTATCGCCGGGCGCAACCGAGTTGCAGCTGATGCAGCTGCGCCAGCGCACGCTGGACGCGCTGGTGATAGACGTTCGCCGCATCGCGCCGGCACCCGACCTGGCCATCGGGTATCTGACCGAACTGCGCGCCGGCTTTGTCTGCCGCAGCGGCCACCCCTTGCTGCAGACCGGCAGGCCGGTGTCTTTTGACGAGATGCTGCGCTACCCGCTGGCCTCGACGCCGCTGAGCGCGGAAGTGGCGCATAGGCTGGTCAAACTCTTCGGGCCGCGGGCCGACCCGCAGCAGGCCGTGAGCCTGCGTTGCGACGACATCACGAGCCTGATCGAAACCGTCAAGGCCTCGGACGCGATCTACCAGGGCATCCTGGCGGCCGCACGCGCCGGCATCGAGGCGGGACAGCTCGCCGAACTGGTGACCGAGCCGCCGCTGGCCTTTGGCGCGCGCTTTGCGTTTGTCACGCTGGCCGGACGCACCGAGGCGCCGTCGATGGGCCTGTTCCGCCAGTTTGTGGCCGAGCGGCTGCGCGACTGAGGCGCCGAGGCGGGCCCGGCGACTGGCGGGAGTCACACTCACATCGCTATCAAAATAATAGCTGTAGGCGCATACCCTTATTGGGCTATAGGTACATTTTATTCATGAACCCTTGAAAACGGCGTCTTCGGACGCGTTTTGGGGATGCCGCCATGCACGGCGGGCGCCTAGAACCCGCTTTCGCGAATCGCCACCGCCGCCACCCGGCCCAGCACGGTGGGCAGCCAGGCGCGGCCTTCGCCCGAAATCACCACCTTGGCCAGCATCATCTGCTGGCCGCGGGGCGCTTCGTCGAGCGCGATTTTGACCCGGTACAGCGCGTCCCGGGGCGCGCGCTCGACGCGGCGCTCGCCCAGCCGCTCATCGCCCGCCGGCCGCAGCGTGGCGATCGGGCCGCCGCTGTTGGCGTCCAGCATGCCGTGCGGCAGCATCGCGGTGCGCGCCGCATCGACCTCGACCACGCGGCCGCGCAGGCTTTCGAGCGAGCGCAGCTCGATGTAGACGCGGGCATGGTCACCGACGCGCACCCGGGCAATGTCTTCCTCGGCCACAAAGGTGTCCACCGTCCAGTGCGCGGGGTCGACCACGATGGCCAGCGGCTGGCGCGGCTGGACCCAGACGCCGGCCGTCAGCTGCGGGTCCAGGTCACTGAGCACGCCGGCAAAGGGCGCGGCCAGCAGCATGCGCGACTGTTCGCCCTCGAACAGGCTGGCCTCGGCCATGAACTTGTCCTGCTGCCCCTGCACCTGGGAGCGCCGCTCCTCGCCGCCGGGCAGGCCGCTCAGGCCCAGCAGCTCCTTGGCCCTGGCATCGGCCAGGCCGGTGGCGCGCTGCGCCGACAGCTTCAGGTCGGGGGATTCGAGCGTGAACAGCGCCTGGCCCTGTTTGACGGCGCCCGGCGCGGGCAATGCGGTCAATTTGCCGGCCAGCGGCGAGTAAATCAGCTGCTGGCGCTCGGGGTGAACCCAGCCCGGCCCGCGCACACCGGTGCGCCAGGGCAGCAGCGCGGCCAGCAGAAAAAGTGCCAGCAGCACCCAGGCCATGCGCTTGCGGCTCAGCCTGATTTCCGCTTTTCGGGCATACCAGACCTTGAGTTCGGTCGCCACCGGCCGCCAGATGAACCAGACCAGCTCCACCGCCATCAGGAAAATCCCCAGCACCTTGAAGGCAAAGTGGTAGACCAGCAAGGCAATGCCCAGAAAAATCGTCAGCCGGTAGAGCCAGGTGATGAGCGCAAAGGTGATCAGCAGGGCATTGCCATGGCCGGGCGTGCGCTCGGACCAGGCGTCGTCAAAACCCAGCAGGCGGCGGCGCAGCCAGGTGCGGGCCAGCGCGCCGCTGCGCTCGTGCAGGTTGGGAAAATCGAGCAGGTCGGTCAGGATGAAATAGCCGTCAAAGCGCATGAACGGGCTGGCGTTGACCAGCAGCGTCAGCACCCAGCTGGTGGTGGCCAAAAAAAACAGGGCGTTTTTTACCGCGCCATCGGGCGCCAGGCTCCAGGCCAGGGTGGCCAGGCCGGCCAGGGCCAGCTCGGTCAGGATGCCGGCGCTGGCAATCGCCAGCCGCTGGCGCGGCCGGGTCAGCTTCCAGCTTTCGCTGGTGTCGGTGTACAGCATGGGAAACAGCACCAGCATCGCCACCCCCATATGCGCCACCCGCACGCCATAACGCGTGGCGGTGATGGCGTGGCCCATTTCATGCACGGTCTTGGCAAACACCAGCGCCACCGCATAGCCCAGCACGCCCGACCAGGTCAGGTGATCGACCACGGTGCTGGCGAAGGTTTCCCATTGCCGCGCCGCCAGAAACAGGCCGGCCAGGCTCAGGGCCAGCACGGCCAGCGCGGTGCCGCGGGTGAAAATCCAGTTCAGGTAAGGCAGCAGTTTTGCCAGCCACCGCTGCGGCCGGATCAGCGGTACCCGAAAAAACAGGTAGTTGTGCAGCAACCACTCGTAGGGGTTTTTCCTGAGCTGGGCCGCGCGCTGGCGGATCCGGTCCACGGCCCTGGGGCTGTCGGCGCGCAACAGGCTGTGCTGCTCCAGAAACGCGATCAGGGCCTGTATGTCGGCCTCGTCAACGGTCAGCGTGGTTTCTGCGCAGACCGACTCGGCTATCGCCGGGGCCGAGCCCAGGCTCCAGCGCAGCAAGACCTCGAAATCGAGCCAGCCAATCCGGAAGAAGCGGTTGTTGACCGGATCCTGCACCATCCAGGCCGGCGAGCCGTCGTGGTTGGCGGCGGCGGGCAACAGGCGCAGCTCTTCCCGCAAGGCCGGCAGCGCCAGCTGCTGCGGCTGCTGCGGCTGCGGCCCGGCCAGCGTGACGGTGGTCACAGGCCGGTCCACTCCCGCACGGCGGCGATCGGCCGGCGGAACAGGTAGTAGCCCAGCACGGCCCAGTCGCCCGACACCCTGGCCGTGCCGCGCAGGCCGATGCGGGCCTTGTCGGCGCCCGCTTCAAACTGGCCGCGCAGCCGGTAGGCCGACACGCCATCGGGGCTTTGCACCGCCTGGTAGCTGGTCTGCAGCAGCGTGGCCGGCAGCGGGCTCAGGGGTTTGGTGTGCAGAAACAGGCGTATCGGCGCGCCCGGCTCCAGGTTGAGGGCGTCGGCCACCGGCAGCCAGACCAGCACCCCGGCATCGCGCGGGTCGGCCAGCTGCATCACCCGCTCCCCGGTTTGCACCGGCCGGCCCAGCCAGTCATTGGGGTCGCCAAACACGGCAATGCCGTCGCGCTCGGCCTTCACGGCGACGCGGTCCAGCGTGGTTTCGACGAGCGCGAGTTCGGCTTCTTTTTCACGCACCCGGCCGGCCGCCGCCGCCAGTTCGCCCTTGCTTTTCAGGTCATCAAAGGCCCGCTGTTCGGCCACCAGCAGGTCGGCGCGGGCAATCGTCACGCCGCGCAGGGCCACTTCGCGGCGGCTGGCCAGGGCGCTATCGTCGAGCGAAAACAGCTTGTCGCCGGCCTTGACGGTGGCATTGGGCTGCACATGGAAAGCGCTGATGACGCCATCCTGCGGCGAGGCCACCGCCATGGCCGTCAGCGCGATGACCTCGGCCGGCGCCAGCGCCGACAGGCGAACCGGAATCAGCATGGCGAGCAGCGCGCCAATGGCCAGCCATTTGGCGAACCGGCCCTGAAACACCGAACCCAGGGCCGCCCCCAGCCGCCGCGGCCCACGGCTTAGCGCGTCAAGGCAGTAGCCGTAGCTCTGGTGTGCCCGGTCGAGCAGGGCGATTTCGGTGTCATGCCAGGGTGTCTCGCGGGCATACAGCACCAAACCCACTGGCTGGCCGGACGGATCAAACAGCGTGGCCACCAGCAGGTGTTCGGGCAGCCATTCCTCCCAGCCGTCCACAAAGTCGGGCGCTGCCTGGCCGAAGTCGTATTTCTCGCAGCCGGGCAGCGCCGGGAATGACTGCGCAAAGCGGCCCAGCCAGACTGCATAAGGAGAGTCCTCGGCCACGCTGACCAGGCCGGAGGCGGTAGCCAGCTTCAGTTTGCCATTGGCCGGGCAGGTAAAAAAGGCGGCCTGGCGGTAGTGCACCAGCGTCAGGGTTTCATTGACGACCGTGAAACCGAGTGCGGCAGGCGTGGCGGCGGCCAGCGCGCGCTGTTCCAGATGGAGCAATGCGGCCAGGGCCGCCGTCCCCGCCGTCTCAAGATGATTGCTCATGGTTGGAAGAGGTAGCCGTTAGGGATTCGACCGGCCAGGCCGGCGGCGCCGGCGACCTGCGAATCAAGGCCGCATCATAAATCAGCGCAGCGAACTGAGGCTGGCCACCCCGCTCATGCCGGGCAACAGGTCTTTATAGTCCTTGTCCACGGCGGCTTCGATTTCTATGGTCTGGCTGACCGGATCCACCCGGCTATTGACCGCCAGAATACGCGCCGGATAGGTCTTGCCGGTTTCATCGATGGCGATGTCAAAGACGGTGCCGGTCTTGACCTTGCCGATCACGCGTGAGGGCGCATTGAGCTTGAGCCGCAGCGGCCCGCTTTTGACCAGGTCCACCATCGGCTGGCCCGGCGTGACGCTCATGTGGCTTCGCACATGCACCTTGGCCACGCGCCCGGCCCAAGGGGCCTTGAGGGTGCACTGGGCGACCTGGGCTTTTTGCAGCTCGACCTGGCCGCGCGCCTTGGCGGCTGCGCTGGCGGCCAGCGCAACCTCGACATCGCTGGCCTGCTCCAGGCCTTGCATGCGTATCTTGGCCTCATGCGTTTCCACGGCCCCCGAGAGCTCGGCGTTGGCCATGCGCAACCGGGCGACCGGCTCTTCACAGTCAAAGCTGACCAGCGTCTGGCCCGCGCCAAAGGACACGCCGATCGACACGTAAAGCATCTTGATGCGGGCCGTGACCGGGCTGGACAAGGTGGTTTCCCGGTCCGCCACCAGCAGGACGCGAACCGAGTCGGCTGGCGAAGCAGGGGCGTCGGCCGGCCGAGCTGACGTGACCGCGCCGGCGACTGCGGGGCGCGCCGCAGGTGCTGGTGTTTGCGCATGGGTGGCCGCGGCGCCCAGAATCATCAAACCCGTCAATCCAGCCAAAATCCGTCGTTGCGTTCCCGTCATTGCTGAGCCTCTTTCGCCATGTCGGCCAGCCAGCCGCGCATCTGCGGCAGCTTCGCGGTGACGGCGGCCGTCAGCGTGGCTTCGTAAACGGTGTTGCGCGCATTGGCCGGCAGCATGCTGGCATGCTGTGCCTCGCCCTTGACCTTGCCTTTCGCATCCGCAAGGACGATGGACCAGCTGGCTTTCTCAAGGCCATCCCTGGGTTCGCGCTGCAGCGTGAAGGTCACCGGCACGCCATTCACCGCATCCACCGCGACCTGGTTGCGGTCCAGCAATTCATTGATCTGCGCCTTCATGCGCACCTGCATCACCGGGTCGCTGACACCGACCAGTTGCACCGACACCGCAGGCGCGTGACCAAACAGGTTGGACGTCATTTTCAGTGTGTCCTGCTCGGTGGCTTTCAGGTGGCTGCGGACACGCTCGGTCAGCGTGGGAATATCGTTGCCGTCAAAATCATCGGGCAAGGGGTCAAAGCCGAGCGTGTTGTACAGGCGGCCAAACGCGATCTGGGCGCCGGCATAGGTGTTGGCACGCTGGTAACTGCCAAGCACAGCGCGCGCCTGGGTGCGTATGGCTTCGAGTTCGCTGTCGAGTCTGGCGGTGACCGAGGCGCGGGTGTAGTCGGCCATGCGCTTGTCAACCTGGGCGGCGTTGTCCGCCAGCTTGAAGTCTTCCACGGCAAGGCGATAGCGCTCCACGCCCACGCGCAGCTGCGTCATGACAGCCATCGACAAGGCCATGCGCCTGGCTTCGTCGGTCTTGGCCTGCTGCTCCTGGGTGTTTTTCAGGGTCGGCAATGCGAGCAGATGCAGCAGGTTCCAGGAGATACGAATACCGCCCTGCGACCAGCTGTTGTTGTACAGCAGCTTGTTGGAGTCGTACTGCACGCCGGCATCAAAGCTGATGCCAGGCAACATGCTCAGCAGCTGCTTGCGGGTCTCATCGGCCGAGATGCGTTTTTTAAAGTCTTCTTCACGCAGTTCAGGGCGCTGCAGCAGGGCCAGCTCTTCGAGCTTGCGCACATCGTTGGGCGGCGCCGGCAGCCTGGCCTCGACGGCCTCGGCCACCACAAAGTTGACGCCAGGCTCGACATTCATCAGCGCGGCCAGCTCGCGACTGGCAAATTCAAGGTCCTGGCGCCGCTGGTTCAGGAAAGAAATTGCGTCGAGCAGCGCACGTTGATAGTTCAAGGCCTGCACCGGCGAAATCACACGCTGGGTTTCGGCCTCACGCGACCGGGCCAGCGCCAGTTTGGCGCGCTCCAGGATGTCTTTCGTCTGGGCTGCCAGTCGCTGCGCCCCCAACGCTCGCCAGTACGCCGCACGCACGTCCTGCACCATGTTCTGCACGACTTTGCGCCGACGCTCCTCGGCGATCAAAAACTGGTCTGCCTGCTGGCGCGCCCGGTAATACGAGACGCCAAAATCCAGCAAATTCCATGAAAACTCCGCGCCAGCCAGTGTGTGGCTGCGCTCTTCGGAGGTCGAGGGCCGAAGGGACTGAATGCCGTCCTCGATACCAATGCTGGTTCCGCCGGAGTCGTTGTTCCGGGTGCGGTAGCCCGCCGTTGCCAGCAGCTTGGGCAGCATGTCGTAGCTCGAATAATCGGTCAGGCCCAGCGCCAATGCTGACTCCATCTTTTTAAGACGGTAGTCAAGGTTGTATTTGAGGGTTCGGGCAATCGCCTCTTCCAGGGTGACGGGGCCCGATATCGGCGTCTGGTTCAGGTACATGCGGTCGGTGTCAGCCTTGACACGGTCGCGCACCTCGTCCTGGCTTGCCAATTTCGGCGTGACGGTGCAACCGGCCAGCACCAAAGCCGCAGTCAGCAGTGCCAGCCGGGGCAAGGCAGCTTTGAGATTCTTGATTCTTTTGTTCAGCATGTTCATGGTAATTTGTAGCTCAATGGGTTCTGGCTCGTACTCATTCAAATATGGTCATGAGTTCAACGTTGAACCCGGGTAGTTCCTTTGGCCGCAACTTCCGTGCGCGCCACACGCGGCCGGAAGTCTGTTGCGCTGCGTCGCAACTGGGCCCCAAAGCCTTCCGCAGCGCGACGCTGAGGCTGGCCTACTGATGAGTCGTCGGAAGACGATGGCGTTTTGCCGACTTCGACATTTTTAGCCTCTTTCGCAGATTCGGCAAGCGATCTCGTTCCTGTCTGTGCCGCCTTCGACTTCTGGGAATCTGCTTCTTTTTCTGCGGGAGTCGGCTCTACCATAGGCGCACCGATTGCAAAGGGGTCAAGCAAGGTGCTGACGCCCGAAGCAGCGGAGTTGACGCTTTCCACGCGCAGACCACGCGCCAATGACTCCAGTTGCGAGGCACGCACCGAGTCCTGAACGAACAGGCCGTGCTCCGTCCCCAAGGCCTGGTGCCTCACGGCATGCTGCACGTAGAGGTTGTTCGATGCCCGGACCACATTGTCCCGGTCGCCACCGAGGCCTCGGGAACCGATCTGGTTGCCTTCTGCAAAATCCAGATCGGGCCGCTGACGACCGGTCAGCTCTGCCATCGTCACGCTGTCAGCCTGGAAGACTCCCAACCCGGAGCGCAGTTCCATCTCGCTGCGAGCGTCATTGATGCTGAACAGCACATGCAGCGCCGGGTCAGCCACCGTCGTGAAGCCGGGAAGGGTTTCCGGCGGCCTGCCAATCGGGACGTTGTCGTTGCCGGCAATCAGCGGCTCATCAGCACGGCCGACATTGACCGTCAGCGTCGCCGTGGCGCTGCCGCCCTGGCCGTCGCTGATGCTGTAGCTGATCAGCACCGCTCCGCTGACGTTCAGCGCGGGCGTGAAGGCCAGCGTGCCGTCGGGGTTGACGCTGACCGTGCCCAGCGCCGGGTTGTTCAGCGCGGCGCCCGTCACCGTCAGCGGGTTGCCTTCGGTATCGGTGTCGTTGGCCAGCACGGCGATGCTGGCAATCGGGGTGTTGATCGGGGTGCTGGCCAGGTCGTCGTTGGCCACTGGCGCGTCGTTGACCGGCACCACCGTCAGGCTGACCGTGGCCGTGGCGCTGCCGCCGTTGCCGTCGATGAGGGTGTAGGTGAAGCTGGCCGGCCCGCTGTAGTTGGCGTTCGGGGTGAACACCACGTTGCCGCCCACCAGGCTGACCGTGCCGTTGACGGCGCCCTGCACGCTGGCAATCGTCAGCGGGTCGCCGTCGGCGTCGCTGTCGTTGACCAGCAGGCTGGCCGGGGCGATCGTGACGGGCGTGTCCTCGTTGAGCGGCGCCAGCGTGTCATCGAGCGCCAGCGGCGCGTCGTTGACCGGCGTGACGTTGATCGTCACGCTGTTGGGCAGCGCGTCAAAGGCGCCGGCCGAGTCCTGCACGCTGAAGCTGAAGCTGGCGTAGCCGTTGCCGTTGCCGTTCAGGGCCGGCGCAAAGCTCAGCAGCCCGGCGGCGATGTCGCCTGCGCTGATCACCTGGCCCGCCGTCACCGGCACGCCGCCCAGCAGCAAGCTGCCGCTGGCCGGCAGGCTGTCGATGCGCACGCTGGCCAGGCTCTGGCCCACATCGGCGTCGCTGAAGGCGAAGTCGGCCGTTCCCAGCGTGACCGGGGTGTCTTCGGCCGTGCTCACGGTCTTGTCCGCACTGTCGGGCGCGTTGTTGGCGCCGACATTGACCGTCAGCGTCGCCGTGGCGCTGCCGCCCTGGCCGTCGCTGATGCTGTAGCTGATCAGCACCGCTCCGCTGACGTTCAGCGCGGGCGTGAAGGCCAGCGTGCCGTCGGG
>NZ_JANOAL010000211.1:0-8862 GCF_031411155.1 Polaromonas sp.
GTGCTGCCGCAAATCGGCGTGTACTGCATGAGCAAGGCGGCCGTGGTGCAGATGACCCGCGCCATGGCGCTGGAGTGGGGCAAGTTTGGCATCAACGTCAATGCGATTTGCCCCGGCTACATCGACACCGAGATCAACCACCATCACTGGGAAACCGAGCAGGGCAAAAAGCTGGTGCAGATGCTGCCGCGCAAGCGTATCGGCAAGCCGGAAGACCTGGACGCGCTGCTGGTGATGCTGGCCAGCGGGCAAAGCCATTTCATCAATGGCGCGGTGATTGCAGCCGACGATGGCTTCGGGGCTTGAACGGTAGATGCTGACCGGCATTCTGGCCGGCCTGGCTGCAGGCGCCCTGTGGGGGCTGGTATTTGTCGCACCGCGCATGGCGGCGGGCTACTCCTCGGTGGATCTGATGGCCGGGCGTTTTGCCGCCTACGGGCTGCTGGCCGCTGCGGTGATGCTGGTCAGCGCGCTGGCCGGCAAACGCGGCCAGGGTGGCTTGAGACTGCCCACCCTGCGCCAGGCGCTGGCGGCGTTGCTCATGAGCCTGCTCGGTTTTAGCGGCTACTACCTGTTGCTGGTGCTGGCGATTCGCGATGCGGGCACCGAGGTGCCGACGCTGATCATCGGCACTATTCCCATCTGGGTCATGCTGCTGGGCAAGCCGCCGCATTTGCGCTGGGGCGCGCTGCTGCCGGGCCTGCTGCTGACGCTGGCCGGGCTGCTGCTGATGATGAGCGCCACGCACAACAGTGGCATTGCCGATGGCGGTGCGCATTACTGGCGCGGCATGGCGCTGGTCACGGTGTCACTGGTCAGCTGGACGGCGTTTGCGATTCTCAACTCGGCCTGGCTCAAGCGCCACCCCGAAGTCAACGCGACCGACTGGGCCAACTGGCTAGGTGTGGCAACAGGCCTGGGGGCCGTGCTGCTGTGGGGCGTGACGGGCTCTGACGCCCGAACCCTGGCCGCGCAGCCCGACCTCGCTGCTTTTGTCGTGCTGTGCATGGCCACGGGTTTTGGCTCCGCCTGGCTGGCCACGATTTTGTGGAACATGGCCAGCCAGCGGCTGTCAGCCAGCCTGTGCGGGCAGCTGATCGTGAGCGAAACCATTTTTGCGCTGCTGTATTCTTTTGCCTGGGACGGGCGCTGGCCCACAGGCATGCAACTGGCCGCCTGCGTACTCTTTACGCTGGGGATTCTGGCGTCCATCCAGGCGCATCGTTAGAGAGGGCTTTATGAAGATCGAAATACCTGAAAAGAAAAAACTGGTTCACGAAATGACCATCCCGATTCGCTGGGGCGACATGGACGCGATGGGCCATCTCAATAACGGCAGCTACTTTCGCTACCTCGAAACCATACGCATCGACTGGATGTACGCCATTGGTTGCAAGCCCGACCCGCTGGGCGAGGGGCCGGTCATCGTCAATGCCTTCTGCAACTTCTACAAGCAGCTGGAATACCCGGGCGATGTGCTGATGAAGATGTATGTGAGCGACGCGGGCCGCACCACCTTTGAAAGCTGGGCTACCATGGAACGCGTGGACCAGCCCGGCGTGATCTGCGCCGCGGGCGGCGCCACCACGATCTGGGTGGACTTTCCGGCCCAGAAGGCCAAAACCTTGCCGGACTGGATGCGGCAGGTCATTGAAGGCTGAAATACCGATAAAAAATGCCGTTAGCCCATATGTCATGTGCATATAGCGCTATCAAATTTATAGCGACAAGGCGCTGACTGGCTTCAGCGCACCGCTCGCCAGCTGGCGGCGTGATCCGCCAGCCAGCGCGTTGCCAGTGCCTGGCCGTGCGCTTCGGGCGCGCTGTGCGCTTCCTGGTCGGGGTGAAAGTCGCGCCGGAAGTAGCTCAGCAACGGCCCGGTGCAGCGCCACACCATGCCATCCTTGCCCCAGAAGAACTTGAGCGCGCTCCACCAGGTTCCGGGTTTGAACAGGCTGCCGTCGTGCCACAAATTGAGCACGGTCTGGCGGCCGGCATCGAGCGTGAACAGTGCCAGCACATACAGGTACCAGCGAATGCGCCAGGTGTGGTTACCGCCCAGCGTGGTGTAAAGGTCAAACGCCACGGCGCGGTGCTCGGTTTCTTCGGCCGCATGCCAGCGCCACAGCGTTTGCAGACTGGGCTCGGCGCCGGCAAACCAGCTGTCGTAGCGCAGTGTGCCGTCGGCAAACACGGCAGTGCAGTGCTCGTAGGCGGCTGTCACCGCCAGCCAGTGCAGCGGATGTATGCCGCGCTTTTTGCCAAAATCAATGCGCTGGGTGGCCCAGTGCTGCCAGCGGTTGACCAGGCCTTGTTTTTCAAGGTGCGCGTTGTACAGACCATGCACATGGCGGTGCGTGGCTTCCTGGCCGATGAACTGGGTCACGGTGTCACGCAATGCGGCGTTGTCGAGTGTGTCGGGCAGCAATTTCAGGCCGTCCCGTACAGAATCAATAAACGACTGCTCGCCGACCGGAAAGCTCATCGACAGCGCGTTGTAGTACTGGCTCAAAAAGGCGTCGCCGCCGTGCCAGTGGCGCGCGAAGCCCTGGCTCAGGTCAACCTGCAGCTTGCGCACGGTCAGGCTCGGTGCGTGGGCCATGACGGCGGTGGGAATGGAACGGTGAGGCATGGTTCAAACCGGCTGGGGTGCTTTGGGTGGTTTGGGCACGCGCCCCATCAGGTAAAACTCGGGGTTGGGCTGCATGCCGCTGAAGCTGGCCATGCGATTGGACAAACCGAAGAACGCGGTGATGGCCGCAATGTCCCAGGCGTCCTCGTCGTCAAAGCCGTGGGCTTGCAGGGCTTCAAAGTCGGCGTCCTCAATCTGGTCGGACTGCAGGCAGACCTTCATGGCAAAGTCCAGCATGGCGCGCTGGCGCGGGCTGATGTCGGCCTTGCGATGGTTGACCGCCACCTGGTCGGCCACCAGCGGTTTCTTTTCGTGGATGCGCAGGATCGCGCCATGCGCCACCACGCAGTACAGGCATTTGTTGGCCGCGCTGGTGGTGGTGACGATCATCTCGCGCTCACCTTTGGTCAATGAGCCGCTGGGGTTGCCGCTTTCTTCCTTCAGCATCAACGCGTCGTGGTAGGCAAAGAAGGCGCGCCACTCGGCCGGGCGGCGTGCCAGCGCCAGGAACACATTGGGCACGAAGCCGGCTTTTTCCTGCACCTCCAGCACCTTGGCCTTGATGTCCTCGGGCAGGGTGTTGAGTTCGGGGAAGGGGTAACGCGTGGGCATGGCCGGAATCCTTGTGGGCGTGATTCGTGGGAAGGTATCTAGCCATTGATGATACGTTTTGCCGGGGCGAAAAAAAAAGCGCCCGGCGCAAACCGGGCGCTTGACAGGGGCATGGTGCCGGCTGGACTGCTTACAACGCGAGTCCCAGCGCCTTGGCCACACCCGCGCCATAGGCCGGGTCGGCCTTGCTGCAGTTGGCAATGTGGCGTTTCTGGATTTCGACCGAGGCACCGCCCACCGAGCGCGCGGTGTTTTCAAACAGCAGTCGCTGCTTTTCCGGCGTCATCAGCCGAAACAGATTGCCCGGTTGCGAGTAGTAGTCCTCGTCCACGCGGTGGTTCCAGTGACCGGCCGCGCCCTCAATCGACAGCGGCGGCTCGGCAAAATCGGGCTGCTCCTGCCACGAGCCCTTGCTGTTGGGCTCGTACCCAATCTCGGCGCCCTTGTTGTCGTCGACGCGCATGGTGCCGTCGCGGTGGTAGCTGTGGAAAGGACACTTGGGAGCATTCACCGGAATCTGGTGGTGGTTCACGCCCAGGCGGTAGCGCTGCGCATCGCCGTAGCTGAACAGCCGCGACTGCAGCATCTTGTCGGGCGAGAAGCTGATGCCGGGCACCACATTGGCCGGCGAAAAAGCCAGCTGCTCGACCTCGGCAAAGTAGTTTTCCGGGTTGCGGTTGAGCTCCAGCACGCCGACGTCGATCAGCGGGTAGTCCTTGTGCGGCCAGACCTTGGTCAGATCGAACGGGTTCAGGTGGTAAGTCGCCGCGTCCTTCTCGGGCATGATTTGAATCTGCAGGTTCCAGCGTGGGAAGTCGCCGTCGTCAATCGCATTGAGCAGATCGCTTTGTGAGCTTTCCCGTTCTTTACCGACCAGGGCTTGCGCTTCAGCGTCGCTCAGGTTTTCAATGCCCTGCTGCGTGCGCAGGTGAAACTTGACCCAGAAGCGCTCGTTCTGCGCGTTGATGAAGCTGAAGGTATGGCTGCCAAAGCCATGCATGTGGCGGTAAGACCTGGGGATGCCGCGGTCGCTCATCACGATGGTGACCTGGTGCAGCGCCTCGGGCAGCAGCGTCCAGAAGTCCCAGTTGTTTTCGGCGCTGCGCAGATTGGTGCGCGGGTCGCGCTTGACGGCGCGGTTCAGGTCGGGAAACTTCAGCGGGTCGCGCAGAAAAAACACCGGCGTGTTGTTGCCCACCAGATCCCAGTTGCCTTCTTCGGTGTAGAACTTCACGGCAAAGCCGCGGATGTCGCGCTCGGCATCGGCCGCGCCGCGCTCGCCCGCCACGGTGGAAAAGCGCAGCACCAGCTCGGTCTTTTTGCCGATCTGCGAAAAGATTTTGGCCTTGGTGTACAGGGTGATGTCGTGCGTGACGGTGAAGGTGCCGTAGGCGGCCGAGCCCTTGGCGTGCATGCGCCGCTCGGGAATCACCTCGCGCGCAAAGTGCGCGAGTTTTTCAAGGTGCCAGACATCCTGCAGTAGCACCGGGCCACGCGGGCCTGCGGTCTGGGTGTTCTGGTTGTCGACAACGGGTGCGCCCGCGGCGGTGGTTAGCTTGCTCATGCCTGGTTCTCCTGGTTAATAGGTTGAAACTATTGATTAACGATTAATTGTGGCTATTAACTATCAAATAGGCAATGGCTGGTCGATTGAATTTGTTCAAGGCGGCGATAGGCGGCGGCGGGATCGGCAATGCACGCCCAGCTTGGGTATGCTGGGGCTTTTTCCGGAGTGCAGGCGTATGGATTCTCAATTTAACAAGGGCCTGGCGACCCGCAAGCAGGTGATGGGCCAGGACTTTGTGGACGCGGCCTTTGGCAACGCCACCGACTTCACGCTGCCGATGCAGCACTACATCACGCGCAATGCCTGGGGCGATGTCTGGCAGCGGCCGGGGCTGGACCTGAAAACCCGCAGCCTGATCACCGTGGCCATGCTGACGGCGCTGGGCAAACAGCATGAGCTGAAGGGCCATGTGCGCGGCGCGCTCAACAACGGCGTGACGCGCGAGGAGTTGCAGGAGGTGCTGCTGCACGCCAGCATTTACTGCGGCGTGCCGGCGGCGGTTGAGGCCTGCCGCAGCGCGGCCGAAGTGGTGGATGGCCCCGCCAAGGCCTGAAGGCCACCGGAAACCGTCTGCCGGCCTATTTATTTCCGGGCAGCAAACCCTTGGCTTCGACCAGCAGCACGCCGTTGCTGGCGGCTCGCAGCGTCAGTGGTTTGTCAATGCCGCCGATGAAAAAACCGGTGCCGACGAAAATGACGTCGGTTCTGGACTCTGTGACCAGTTCAGGCTCGACGTTCAGCGCGCCATAGACCAGCAGATAGCGTTCGTTCTGGTTGGAAGGGTTGACGAACACGGTTTTTTCATATCCCAAGCCCCGCTTCTTCATGCCGGTGTGCGGGTAGACCCTGAGCGGTGAAAATTCCGCATCAAGCGTTTCAATGCGCAGTGCAAGCCGCGTGTGGTCGCTGTTGCTGAAGGCGCCGGGTGCCTGCGCAAGGGTGCTGATGTTGACTGCGTAGGCCTGCTTGTACGCAGGAAGCTCGATCAGGGCAAAGGCTTGCCGGCCTTGTCCGAAGTCATGGACGGGTGAATTCTCGTCCAGCTTTAGCTCGGCCTTTTCCAGCGGCAGCGCCAATCTGGCAAACGGCTTGAGTTGCTGGCAACACGCGACGCTGCCCTGGCCCACACTGGCAGCACCAGGAGTTGCAGGCGCGGCCAGGACTTGCGCCAGACTTGCAGACTGAACGGCAACCAGGCAGATGGCTGTCAGCGTGGTGCTGAAAAAGTAACGCATCACTCGGGACGCCAGGGCTGTCGTTACTTCTTCAGGTCAGCAACAATTTGCTTGACCAACACATCGACGCTGGCCGTCAGGCAAGTCCTCGTTTTATCGATATTGGCTGTCAGCGCTTCGATATCCTTGAACTTGCAATCGGTCGCTGCTTCAAGGTGAACAACGTCCTTGTTGCCGTCGTTGTAGCCGTAGTGGTAGGCCTCTTTGTACAAAGTGGCCTGTGATTTGCTGTCGGTGAGTTCTGCGTCCACCACGACTGACGGGTAGTAGTCTGTGGATGCCCCTGCGGCCAGATATGAGGCGTCAATGCGCAGCAGCAAGGACGCATCCTGACCCTGCGCCGTGCGCACGGCAGCCTTCACATCATCAGCCTTGTCGCTGCGCTTGGCCGGCACGGCGATCACCTCATAGCCCAACTGTCGCAGGCCGGGCAAGGCTTTTTCATAAAAGGCAGCGGTCAGCTTTGTTTTTTGGGGGTCCAGTGCGTCGTTGAGTTTTTTGGTTTTGCTGGATGTATCGGCAGCCACTATGACGGCGCCAATCAGCCCAAAGCTCAGGCCGGGATGATTCACCACGCGGGCGCTGTATTCGTCCTGGTCGTTCCAGTGCGGCACGGTGATTTTCTTGATGTTGCCCGCCGCTTCGCTGTTAAAGGCCTGTTTTTCAAATTTGGTAGCGCAGCCAGTGATCAATATTGATCCCAGCAGGAGGCTCAGGCAAGCGAAGCGGCTCGTCAGCGGTTTGATCATCAAGACTCCCTAAAAAAATAGCCACACGCGTTGTGGCCGGTGCAGTTTAGGGTTCACCTTGAGTGGCAGGTATTGGTGTAAAGCCTTAGTTCAAAAACACTGTTTCGCCCCTTGGCGACAGCCAGCTGTCAGGCTTTGCAGTCAGCGTTTGTCATTTTGGGGTTCAACGCCCCCTTGGTTCAGCCGGGCCATAGCGGCTAGCCCGCCATCAGTTTGTGCACCAGGTCGGCGGTGGTGCTGGCCTTGTACTTGCGCATCAGGCGGGCGCGGTAAATTTCCACTGTGCGGTGGCTGATCAGCAGGGCGCGGCCAATTTCCTTGGAGGTCAGGCCGTCCATCAGGTGCGCGGCCACCTCGCGTTCTCGCGCTGTCAGCTCGGCCGTTACCGGGCGGCGTGAGCTGAGGTCTTCAAAGGTCCAGATGCCGGCCTCGTGCGGCACACTTCGATTGAGCGCGCGCCCGGTCACATGGCACCAGAAGGTCTCGCCCTTGTTGCAGCCGTCGGCGCGCTTCATGATGCGGTCGTCGGCGTACACGCCCCTGGCGTTCAGGATCGGCAGCATGCGCGCGCCTATGCGTTCGTACTCGTCCACGCTCGGGTAGAGCAGCAAAAAGGACTGGCCCACCAGCTGCTCGCGCGAGGCGCCAAACATCTCGCACAAATGCTGGTTGCAGTCCACAATGGAGCGGTTGCGCGACAGCACCAGCCCCACCGGTGCCAGGTCGAAGGCGAGTTGATAGTCCACTTCCCCTGCTGCGTTCATCGGGCTAACCTTTACGAAAAACTACGTATTTGAATAAGTAGTATCGTACCGGATAGCCAACCGCCACCGATTCATACGACCCAAGGAGACTGTTCGTGAACAAAATTTTTCCCTCCGCGAGTGAGGCCCTCAAGGGTATCGTCAAGGACGGCCAGCTGATGGCCGTGGGCGGCTTTGGGCTGTGCGGCATCCCCGAGGCGCTGATTGACGCGCTGCGCGACAGCCAGGTCAAGAACCTCACAGTGATTTCCAACAACGCCGGTGTTGACGGCTTTGGCCTGGGCAAACTGCTGGAGACGCGCCAGATCAAGAAAATGATTTCCAGCTACGTCGGCGAGAACAAGGAGTTTGAGCGCCAGTACCTGGCCGGCGAGCTGGAGCTTGAGTTCACGCCGCAGGGCACGCTGGCTGAAAAGCTGCGGGCGGGTGGCGCCGGCATTCCGGCCTTTTTCACTAAAACCGGCGTCGGCACGCTGGTGGCCGAAGGCAAGGAACTGCGCGAATTTGACGGCGACACCTATGTGATGGAGCGCTCGCTGGTGCCCGAGGTGTCACTGGTCAAGGCGCACCGCGCCGACAAGTCGGGCAACCTGCAGTTCCGCCTGACGGCGCGCAACTTCAACCCGGCCGTCGCCATGGCGGGCAAGGTCTGCATTGTGGAAGTGGAGGAGGTGGTGGAAACCGGCGAGATGGAACCCGACCAGGTGCATCTGCCCGGCATTTACGTGCACCGCATCGTCTGCAACCCGCATCCCGAAAAGCGTATCGAGAAACGGACCATCACAGAAAAGGCAGGGGTTTGATCATGGGCTGGACACAAGACCAAATGGCGGCGCGTGCCGCGCAGGAACTCGAAGACGGGTTTTACGTCAACCTCGGCATCGGCATTCCGACGCTGGTCGCCAATTTTGTGCCGGCCGACAAGGAGGTCTGGCTGCAAAGCGAAAACGGCATGCTGGGCATTGGCCCGTTTCCGACCGAAGACGCGGTCGATGCCGACCTGATCAACGCCGGCAAGCAGACCGTCACCACCATCAAGGGCTCGTCCATTTTTGGCAGCCACGACAGCTTTGCCATGATTCGCGGCGGCAAGATCAACCTGTCAATTCTGGGCGCGATGCAGGTCAGCGAAAAAGGCGATCTGGCCAACTGGATGATTCCGGGCAAGATGGTCAAGGGCATGGGCGGCGCGATGGACCTGGTGGCTGGCGTCAAGCGCGTCATTGTGCTGATGGAACACGTTGCCAAAAAGAAAGACGGCACCGAAGACCTCAAGATTCTGGAGAAATGCACGCTGCCGCTG
>NZ_JANOAL010000212.1:0-20915 GCF_031411155.1 Polaromonas sp.
GTAGTCACCGGCGGCTAGATTGGAATTTGCCATGAACTTCGGCGCAGAAATCCCGTTTGTCACGCATCTCGGCTTTGCGCTGGAGCGGTTTGAAGGCGGTGAATCGGCCATTGGCTACGCGCCAGCGCCCGAGCACCTGAACTCCTTTGCCGTGACCCATGGCGGCGCGATCATGACGCTGCTGGACGTGACCATGGCCACCGCCGCCCGCAGCGTGCAAAAAGACATGGGCGTGGTCACCATCGAGATGAAGACCAGCTTCATGCGGCCCGCGCCGGGCGACGGCAGCCGGCTCACCGCCAAGGGCCGGCTGATCCACCGCACCGCCACGCTGGCGTTTACCGAGGCCACACTGTATGACGCGCAGGGCAAGGTCTGCAGCCACGCCACCGGCACCTTCAAGTACGTCCGGCGCCTGCCGACCGGCCCCAGGGCCGCCAATGCGCTCAACGCACCGGCAGAAGGCCCGATTTCGACCGATTGAAACCGTTTTACCCATCAAAAAGGCCTCCAGCCCAGGCGCAAAGCGCGCAGACAGCTATCAAAATAATAGCAATGAGCTTGCTCAAGAAAACCCGCAGCACCCCACCAGGAGACGCAAATGCCACTCAACCAACAAATCGTGCTGGACAACCGGCCCACCGGCGAAGCCACCGCCAGCAACTTCATGCTGGTGGCCAGCGACACGCCCGAGCTGCAGGACGGCCAGGTGCTGGTGCGCCACCATTACCTGAGCCTGGACCCCTACATGCGCGGCCGCATGAACGACAGTAAAAATTACGCCGCCGCCCAGCCGCTGGGGCAGGTGATGATAGGCGGCACCGTGGGGGAAGTGGTCGAAAGCCGCTCGCCCAAATTCCAGCCGGGCGACAAGGTCGTGGGCATGGGCGGCTGGCAGCAGTACAGTGTGGTCGATGACAAACAGCCCGGCGCGCTGCGCAAGGTGGACACCACCCATGTGCCGCTGTCGCACTACCTGGGCGCGGTCGGCATGCCGGGCGTCACCGCCTGGTACGGGCTGGTCAAGATCATCGAGCCGCAGGCCGGCCAGACCGTGGTCATCAGCGCCGCCACCGGGGCCGTGGGCAGCGCCTTTGCGGCGCTGGCCAGGGCGCGCGGCTGCCGCACCGTGGGCATTGCCGGTGGTCCTGACAAGTGCCGCTACGCGGTGGACGAACTGGGCTTTGACGCCTGCATTGACTACAAGCTGCACCAAGACGCCGCCTCGCTGTCGATGGCGATCAAGGTGGCCTGCCCCAAGGGCATCGACGGCTATTTTGAGAACGTGGGCGGCATGGTGCTCAATGCCGTGCTGCCGCTGATGAACGACTTTGGCCGCATTGCCGTGTGCGGCATGATTGCGGGTTACGACGGCGAACCGACACCGATTACCCATCCGGCGCTGATTCTGCGCAGCCGCCTGAAGGTGCAGGGTTTTATCGTCGCCGAGCACATGGAGGTCTGGCCGGACGCCCTGACCGAGCTGGGCCTGCTGGTCGGCAGCGGCAAGCTCAGGCCGCGTGAAACCGTGGCGCACGGCTTAGAGGCCGCGCCCGAGGCCTTCCTGGGCTTGCTCAAGGGCAAAAATTTCGGTAAGCAACTGGTCAAGCTGATCTAGGTATGTGGCCCCCACGGTCGCGCACTGCGTGTCGCTTCCTGCCCCCCGAGGGGGCCGCTGCGCCTGCGGGCTGGCGAAGCCAGACCCGCGGCCCCGGCTGGTGTGAGGAGTCCCCACGGTCGCGCACTGCAATCGGGTCATGGTGAGAGGGAAAGTGATGGAAGCAACCCACGAAGTCTTCAACCAGCCGCAGCCGCTGGTCGGCTACAACCTGTTTGCCTCCAACCGGCCGCTGCAGGACGCATTGAAGTTCAACGCACCGGCACTGGACACCGCCGAGCTGAGCAGGTTGGGCGCCACGCTGGGCAGCGCCGAGATGCAAACCCATGCGCGCCTGGCCAACCGCCACAAGCCAGAACTGCACAGCCACGACCGCTTCGGCCGCCGTGCCGATCAGGTGGAGTTTCATCCGAGCTACCACGCGCTGATGGAACTGGCGACGACTTCCGGACTGCATGGGACGCCATGGGCGGAGGCCCTGGCCCCCACGCTTGTCGCTACGCGTACGACGCTGCCCCCCGAGGGGGCTCTCTCGCCTAGGGGCGGCCCGTCGGTGCTCGGCGCGTCACCGCATGTAGCAAGGGCCGCCGGCTTCATGCTGTTCACCGAGCTGGAGCCTTCCGTCCTGTGCCCGATCTCGATGACCTATGCCGTGACACCCGCGCTGCGCAGCAACGCCGCCATCTATGCCGACTGGGGGCCCAAACTGGCCAGTCGCGCCTATGACCCGGCTCTCAAGCGCTGGCAGGACAAGGCCGGCCTGACCATGGGCATGGGCATGACCGAAAAGCAGGGCGGCTCCGATGTGCGGGCCAACACCACCCACGCTGAGTCCGTCGGCCATGACGGCTGGGGAGAGCGTTACGCCATCACCGGCCACAAATGGTTTTTTTCGGCCCCGATGTGCGACGCCTTTCTGGTGCTGGCGCAAACCCGGGGCGGCCTGAGCTGCTTTTTTCTGCCGCGGGTGCTGGCCGATGGCAGCCTCAACGCCATCCGCATCCAGCGCCTCAAAGACAAGCTGGGCAACCAGGCCAACGCCAGCTCCGAAGTCGAGTTTCACCAGGCCAGCGCCTGGCTGGTCGGCGATGAAGGCCGCGGCGTGCCGCAGATTCTGGAAATGGGCAGCATGACCCGGCTCGACTGCGCCCTGGGCACCAGCGGCCTGATGCGCCAAGCCCTGAGCATCGCGCTGAACCACACGGCCCAGCGCCAGGCTTTCGGCAAGCCGCTCATGGCGCAGCCGCTGATGCGCAATGTGCTGGCCGACCTGGCGCTGGAGTCGGAGGCCGCCACCGCGCTGGCGATGCGGCTGGCCCGCGCGTTTGACAAACCCGCCGACGCGCACGAGCGCGCCATGGCGCGCCTGCTCACGCCGGTCGCCAAGTTCTGGATCTGCAAACGCGGCAGCCACTTTGCCCAGGAAACCATGGAATGCCTGGGCGGCAACGGCTATGTGGAAGAGGGCGGCGAGGGCATCATGGCCCGCATCTACCGCGAAATGCCGCTCAACTCGATCTGGGAAGGCGCGGGCAACATCATGGCGCTGGACCTGCTGCGCGCCTTGCGTCGTGGTGATGGCAAGGGCGATGCCATGGCGGCACTGGCCCAGGAACTGTTGCCGGCCAAAGGCGCGCACCCGGCGCTGGACCGGCTGGCGGCCGCCTTGCCCGCCCGCGTCGAAGACATGGCGACCGAGCTTGAAGCGCGCCGCCTGGCGCAGGACGTGGCGCTGGCGCTGCAGGCTGCGCTGCTGTGCCAGAGCGCGCCGGCGCCGGTGTTTGCCGCGTTTTGCGACTCGCGCCTGGCCGGCAACTGGGGCCAGACCTTTGGCACGCTGGGCGCCGGCACCGATTTCGACAGCATCATCAGCCGAGCGATGCCGCACTGATAGCCAAAGAAACGGCCAAGGAAACGGCCAAAGAAACGACCAATAAACGCCAGGAGAAAACCCCATGAGCGAGATGATTCTTCACCACTACCCCAGCTCCCCCTTCTCGGAAAAGGTGCGCCTGATCCTGGGTTACAAGCACCTGTCCTGGCGTTCGGTCGTCATTCCGATGGTCAGCCCCAAGCCGGACTTGGTGGCCCTGACCGGCGGCTACCGCAAGACGCCGGTACTGCAGATCGGCGCCGACATTTACTGCGACACCGCGCTGATCTGCGACGTGCTGGAGCACTTGCAGCCCATGCCCACGCTCTACCCCGAGCCCAGCAAGGGCATGGCGCGCACGCTGGCGCACTGGGCCGACAACACGCTGTTCTGGACCTCCATGGCCTACAACATGCAGCCCAAGGGCCTGGCGCAGATTTTTGGCAACGCACCGCCTGAAGTGGCCAAAGCCTTCATCGACGACCGCAAGGCCATGGCCGTGGGCCTGGCGCGGCTGCGCCCGGCCGATGCCGCGGCGGCCTACAAGTCCTATCTGCGCCGCATGTCCGACATGCTCGACGACCTGCCGTTTTTGCTCGGCGAAATGCCCTCAATCTGCGACTTTGCGATGTACCACCCGCTGTGGTTCACGCGGATACGCGCTTCGGTGCTGGCCGACATTCTGAACGCCACGCCCGCCGTGCTGGACTGGATGGACCGCATGGCCGCGATTGGCCACGGCAGCATGGAAAAGTTCAGCGCCGCCGACGCCATTGCGGTTGCGGCCGCGTCCATGCCCGCGCCCCTGCATGACACGCACGACAACGTGTTTCAGGACGAGCACGGCATCGCGCTGGGCAGCCGGGTGCAGGTCAGCAGCGAAAGCTTTGGCCCCGAACCGACCGAAGGCGAGCTGATGGCCGCCACCCGCATGCACTACACCCTGCGCCGCACCGATGAGCGCGCCGGCACCGTGCATGTGCATCTGCCGCGCATTGGCTACACGCTGAAGGCGGTCAAGACGGCATGAGCGATGTGAGCGGCGGCATTGACACGGGCGCCATCCACTGGCGTTTCCTTCCGTTTGAGGCGCTGACGACCGGCGAGCTGTATGCGTTGCTGCAGTTGCGCAGCGAGGTGTTCGTGGTCGAGCAGGCCTGCGCGTTTCAGGACCTGGACGGCGCCGACCCTCAAGCCATGCATCTGCTGGGCACGCTGCAAGGCCAGCTGGTGACCTACGCCCGCTGCTTTGGCGCCGGGCAGAAGTTTGCCGAGGCCAGCATAGGCCGGGTCGTCACGCGTGGTTCGCTGCGCGGCAGCGGCGCCGGCCATGTGCTGATGCGCCAGGCCATTGCCTCTGTGACGCAGCGCTGGGGCGCGCAGGCCCTACGCATTGGCGCGCAGGCCAGGCTGGAGCGGTTTTACCGCCAGCATGGTTTTACGCCAGGCGGCGCGCCCTACATCGAGGACGGCATTCCCCACATCGAAATGCTGCGTCCCGCCGGGATTTAACTTTTCATTAATGCTAGCAAGGAGTTATCGATGATCACGAATTTCAAAGGCAAGACCGCCGTGTTGACCGGCGCCGGCTCGGGCTTTGGCCTCGAATGCGCCCGGATTGGCGCCCAACTCGGCATGAAGCTGGTGCTGGTCGATGTGCAGCAGGACGCGCTCGACCAGGCCGGCGCCGAGCTCAAGGCCAGCGGCGCCGAGCTGCTGGCTTTCAAGCTCGACGTGTCCAGCGCCGAACAAATGGAGGCCATGGGCCGCGCCGTGCTGGAGCGTTTTGGCGCGCCGCATTTTGTCTTCAACAACGCCGGCGTCGGCTCGGGCGGCCTGATCTGGGAAAACTCGGTGAAAGACTGGGAATGGGTGCTGGGCGTCAACGTCATGGGCGTGGTGCACGGCGTGCGCATTTTCACCCCCATGATGCTGGAGGCCGCCGCCAAAGACCCCGCCTGGCAGGGCCACATCGTCAACACCGCCAGCATGGCCGGCCTGCTGAACCCGCCCAACATGGGGGTCTACAACGTCAGCAAGCACGCGGTGGTGGCGCTCAGTGAAACCCTGTACCAGGATCTGGCGCTGGTCACCGACCAGATTGGCGCCTCGGTGCTGTGCCCGTTTTTTGTCGCCACCGGCATCGGCATGAGCCACCGCAACCGCCCCGCCGACCTGCGCGGCGACAAGCCGACGAAAAGCCAGATGATCCAGCAGGCCATGACCGGCAAGGCCGTCGGCTCCGGCAAGGTCACCGCCGCCGATGTGGCGCAGCGGGTGTTCGATGCCATGGCCAGCAACCAGTTTTACATCTACAGCCACCCCAAGGCGATCCACTCGGTGCAGACCCGGCTCGAAGACATCCTGCAGGCCCGCAACCCGACCGACCCGTTTGCCGACAAGCCCGAAATCGGCGCGCAGCTCAAGGCGGCCCTGCGCGCGGCCTGAGGCGGCTGGCGCGCCGGTTTCCGCTGGTTTTGCCGTCAAAACGGGCCTTAATCCGCCTGTAGCCCCCGCAGAATATGCGCAGACAGCTATCAATTTGATAGTACATGGCTGACCGCTTGCAGGCGCAAAAGACGTGTGCAGAAACTCTCATAATCCCGTCATGACCGCCGAAGGCTTCACGCTGTTTGACACGCCCCTGGGCCGCTGCGGCATCAGCTGGGGGCCGGCCGGTGTCACGGGCGTGCAGTTGCCCGAAAGCAGCGAGGCCGCAACGCGGGCGCGTTTGCTGCGGCGCTTTCCGGGCCTGCCTGCGCTGGCGCCGCCGGCCCAGGTGCAGGCGGCCATCGAGGGCATCGTGGCGCTTTTGAGCGGTGAGCCGCGCACGTTTGAGGCCATTGCGCTCGACATGACCGGTGTGCCGCCATTTCACCGCCGCGTTTACGAACTCGCGCGCACGATTGCGCCCGGCCACACGCGCAGCTACGGCGAGCTGGCGCGGCTATTGGGCGAGCCCGGGGCGTCGCGGGCGGTGGGCCAGGCGCTGGGGGCGAATCCGTTCGCGCCCGTCGTGCCGTGCCACCGCGTGCTGGCCGCGGGCCAGCGACCGGGCGGATTTTCCGCGGCTGGCGGGGTGGCGACCAAGCTGCGCCTGCTGCAGATCGAAGGCGCGCGCTTTGGCGCGGAGCCGGGGTTGTTCGACGCGCCACCGCCAGGCGCTTGAGCACCGGCGGCATCTGATGGGCCGTAAAACCGGCAGATAGGGCTATTGAGCGCCGCAAGGCAGGGCGCGGCGCCATCCCCTAAACTACGCCCCCTCATGCAAACCCGCTTCTTCAAAATCGCCCTGGTGCTGGGGCTGCTGTCGGCCATCGGGCCGTTCGCCATCGACATGTACCTGCCGGCCTTGCCGCAGATCGGCCACACGCTGCGGGCCGACATCGGCGCGGTGCAGATGAGCCTGACCGTCTTTTTCCTGTCCATCGGCGTCGGCCAGCTGGTTTATGGCCCGGTGTCGGACATGGTGGGGCGCAAGCCGCCGCTTTATGTCGGTCTGGCGCTGTTCACGGCGGCCAGCGTGGGCTGCGCGCTGGCGGCGGATATCCAGACCCTGGTCGCGCTGCGCTTTGTGCAGGGCCTGGGGGCGGCCGCCGGCATGGCCGTGCCGCGCGCGGTGGTGCGCGACCTGCACACCGGCGCAGACGCGGCGCGGCTGTCTTCGCTGCTGATGCTGGTGTTCAGCGTGTCGCCGATTCTGGCGCCGCTGGTGGGCAGCGGCGTGATTGCGCTGGGCGGCTGGCGCGCCGTGTTCTGGGCCGTGACGGTGGCCGGCGTCGCCGGGCTGCTGCTGACCGGCCTGACGCTGAAGGAAACGCGCCCGACCGAAGACCGCCTGCAAAGCAGCGTGGGCAGCGCACTGGCCGCCTATGCCTTGCTGTTGCGCGACCGGCACTTTCTGGGCCTGGTCTTCATTAGCGCCTTCGCCATGGCGGGCTTTTTCACCTACCTGGCCAATTCATCCTTTGTCATGATCAACCACTATGGCCTGAGCCCGACGCAATACAGCCTGGCGTTTGCCGTCAACGCGGCCTCCTTCATCGGCGTGTCGCAGTTCACCGGGGCGCTGTGCGCGCGTTTCGGGCTGGTGGCGGTGGTGCGCCGCGCCATGCTGGCGTGCGCCGTGGTCATGCTGGTGCTGCTGGGCCTGTACCTGGCGGGGGTAGACCGGCTGGCCGTGCTGATTGTTCTTTTCCTCGTGGCCAGCGGCTTCATGGGGCTGGTGATCCCGACCACGGCGGTGCTGGCGCTGGACGCGCACGGCGCCATCGCCGGCACCGCGTCGGCCCTGATGGGAACGCTGCAGATGCTGACCGGCGCGCTGGCCATGGGCGTGGTGGGGCGCTTCAGCGACGGCACGCCGCTGCCCATGGTGATCGGCATGACGGCGGGGCCGCTGGTCGCGCTGCTGCTGACCTGGGGCACGCTGGGCGGGCCTGGCAAGGCGCCCGCCGATCAGCCACCTGCGCTGGTGAAGCGCTGAGGCGCTGGCACGGACCTCTCACCCACCGCTTTTCCGCAGTTGTTTTTGCGCAAAGCCTTGAAGGCCTACGGTGCTTCGGCGTGAATCCCCACAAGCTGGCCGGAACAAATCAGACATGCTCCTCGAAGCTTATCAACACGAGGAGAAGGAAGATGAACAGATTCAGCAGTTATTCCAGCGCGCGGCCCTTGCTCATGGCCTTGCTGCTGGGCGCTTTGGCAACCGGCTGCGGCGGCGGAGGCGGGCGCGACCCTATCCTGGGCACGGGCGGTGCCGGCGCCATTTTGCTCGCCCCGCCCGGCGCGATCCTTCCTGGCGCGGCCTGTCCGGTCGCGGCCGCCACCGTACCTGCGGTCACCGCGACAGACCCCAGCAACGGTAACCAGTTTGCAACGACCAGCACCAGCGGCGTTGCCGGCGGCGGCAAATTGATCACGGCGACCTTCAGCCTGCCGATGAACCCCGCAACCATTAATGCGACCAGCTTTTCGCTGGCGCCCCAGGGCGGTGCGCCCTTGCTGCCCGCGTCGGTGAGCTACAACGCAGCAACACGGGTCGCGACGCTGACCACCGCGGCCGCCCTGATTGCCAATACCTCGTACACGGCGGTTATCCAGTCCAGCGTTACGAGCGCGGCAGGCACTCCCGTCGGATGCCCCTATGCCTGGAGCTTCAAGACGGCAGCCCTCGCCGCCGCAGGTTCGGCACCGGTCAACCTCGGCCTGGCCGCCCCGTTCGGGATTGCCGCCACGGCCGGCGTTACCAATACACCGACGGCGCCCAACACCACGATCCACGGCAATGTGGTGCTGGACCCGGTTTCCGGTGCGACCTGCAATCTGGTGCCAATCGATGCTGCGGGCGGTTTTGGCCTGTGCGCCGGCTCGCCTCCCACCATTAACGGACAGGTGATCAGTCCGCTGTTCCCGGCAGATGGCGGCGCCACCTCACGCGCCATCAAGGCTGATCTGCAGGCCGCGTATCTGAGCATCACCCCCCCGGCTGGACCGCCGGCGGCAGGTTCACGCGGCGGCGCCACGGCAATACCCGCCGGCACGACCCTGGGCGCCCCGACCGGGAGCGCGCGAGTGCAGGGCGACAACTATTTTGTCCCCGGCGTTTATCAATCCCAAACGTCTATCCTGATCACGGGTGATCTCACGCTCGACGCCCTCGGTGATCCGAATGCGGTCTTCATCTTTCAGTCATCCAGCACGGTCGGCTCGGCGGCCGGCGCCGCCGCTCCCGGCCCGCACACGCGCATTCTTCTGGCAGGCGGGGCCAAGGCTTCCAATATCTTCTGGCAGGCTGGCAGCTCCGCCACGCTGGGCACGAACTCTGATTGGCAGGGCAACATACTGGCCGCCGCCAGCATCACGATGGAAACCGGCGCGAGTTCGTGCGGCCGATTGTTCGCGGGAGCCTTTACGGCAGGGGCGTTTGTCTTTGATTCCAATGTCGTGTCCGTGCCAGGCCATGCCAGTGCACCTCCCTCCTGCCAGTAACAGTAAGACGGCATGAGAACTTTAAAATTTTCCTGGAGAACCACATGAAATCAGTAAAAGCTTCGGGCGTGATGGGGCTGGCGGTACTCACTGCCATTGCGGCAAGTGCCAGCCCATTGGCCATGGCCGACGATCTGGGCTGGTACGGCGGGGCCAACCTTGGCCGCTCCGCCGCCAGCATTGACGACGCAAGAATCAGCAGCGGCCTGGCGGGCGCGGGGCTCAGCACGACCTCCATAGCTGATCGCGACCGCAGCAACGGCTTCAAGCTGTTCGGCGGCTACCAGTTCAACCGAAATTTCGCCGTCGAGGGCGGTTATTTCGATCTGGGCAAGTTTGGCTATACCGCCAACACCCTGCCGGCCGGCACGCTCAATGGCAATATCAGGCTCAATGGCCTGAACCTTGATGCCGTCGGCATTCTGCCGATCAACGACAGGCTGTCTGCGCTCGGCCGCGTCGGTGTGAACTACGCCCGGGCCAAAGACTCCTTCAGCGGGACCGGCGCAGTCAGTGTCACCAACCCCAGCCCAAGCAAGAGTGGCGCCAACCTCAAGCTGGGCCTGGGGCTGCAATACGCCTTGACGGACGCGCTGGGCCTGCGCGCCGAGGTCGAGCGCTACCGCGTCAACGACGCCATCGGCAACAGAGGCCACGTCGATCTTGTCTCGGTCGGGCTGGTCTATCGCTTCGGCGGCAAAGCCCAGGCCCCCGCACCGCGCGCGGCAGCGCCCGAGTATGTCGCTGCGGCGCCCGAGCCGGCACCCGTGGTCGTGGCACCGCCACCGCCGCCACCGCCGGCGCCCATGAAGGTGACCTTCTCCTCGGATTCCCTGTTCGATTTTGACAAGGCCACGCTCAAACCCGCAGGCAAGCAGGCGCTCGACAAATTTACCGCCGACCTCAAGGGCGTCAACTACGACACCATCACCATCACCGGGCACAGTGACCGCATTGGTTCGCATGACTACAACATGAAGCTCTCGACCCGGCGCGCCGAGGCCGTCAAGAGCTACCTGATGGCGTCCGGAATTGCGGCTGCCACCCTGGCGGCCAAGGGCGTGGACGGTGCAAACCCCGTGACCCAGGCCGGTGACTGCAAAGGCAGCAAGGTCAGCGCCCAGCTGATCGCCTGCCTGCAGCCGGATCGCCGGGTGGAAGTCGAAGTCTCGGGCACGCGTTAGCGGCGGGTCAACGCCGGGCAAGACCGGCATCCGCGCTGACTTCCATCCCGGCTGCCACGTAGCCACGCCGTCATGCAGCTTATGGTGAAATAACGGGTAGATTTTCCGCAGATTCTTCACCGATTCGTCAATCACCGGTCCGCCACCATGCTCAAACTTTCACTGGCCGCGCTCATGGCGGCAAGTCTGCTTTTTTCCGGCTGCAAGGACTCCCCCGGCACCGCCCCGGCCAAAGCCGCTTCCACGCCGGTTTCGGTCGCGGCGATTGCGGCCGAGGCCAAGGGCTTTACCGCCGGCCAGGCCATGAGTTCCCGCACGGTCTATGTGTTTTTTGACGCCCAGTGCCCGCACTGCGGCGCGCTGTGGGAAGCCGCCAAGCCGCTGCGGTCGCAGGCCAAATTTGTCTGGATTCCGGTCGGCCTGCTGAACCCGGCCAGCACCACCCAGGGCGCGACCCTGCTGGCGGCCAAGGACCCGGTGGCCGCCATGGACGAACACGAGGCTTCTCTGCGGGCCCAGCGCGGCGGCATCACGGCCGCCGGCGATATTGACGCGCAAAAGGCCAGCGTGACCCAAAATACCGAGCTGATGACGCGTTTTGGCTTCGCCTCGGTTCCGGCCATCGTCGCCACCCATGCCCAGACCGGCGCGCTGGTCACGCAGGAGGGCGCCATGCCCACGGCTGCGCTGGCGGCCTTGCTCGGCCTGCAGCCGCCGGCAGCAGGCAGCTAGGCAGCCTGCAAGGGCCTTCGGGCCTTTTCGAGGACTTTCTGGGACTTTAGCCCACTTTAAGGTATCAGAAAGGCCTCCAGCCCTCGTCTATAGTGCCTGAGTAGCTATGTTTTCCATAGCAACTCCCAGGCCGCCTTGTGACCCTTCGGTCAACATATGTATGTGCGCTATCGAACATACAAAACCGCGCTGAATGCCTATAGTGAGGCTCCGGGCGGCCATCTTTTTAAGGGACGCAACGATACCCAGACCCGCCTTGGAGCTTCACGATGGTCAACTCTTCTGACCCTAAACAAAATTACCTGCTCGCCTCGCTGCCCGATGCGCAGTGGAAGCGCTGGCTGACCGACCTTGAGCCGGTCGAACTGCCGCTGGGCCATGTGCTGTACGAGGCCGGCGGCACCATGCAATATGTTTACTTTCCGACCACCGCCATCGTCTCGCTGCTCTACGTGATGGAAAACGGCGCCTCGGGCGAGATTGCCGTGGTCGGCAGTGAAGGCCTGGTGGGCGTGTCGCTGTTCATGGGCGGTGGCTCCACGCCGAGTCGCGCGGTGGTGCAAAGCGCCGGTAACGGCTTTCGCCTGAAAGCCGACCTGATGAAGGACGAGTTTGACAAGGGCGGCCCGGTGCTGCGCCTGCTGCTGCGCTACACCCAGGCGTTGATCACGCAGATGTCGCAAACCGCCGTCTGCAACCGCCACCATTCGTTGGACCAGCAGCTGTGCCGCTGGCTGCTGATGAGCCTGGACCGGCTGCAGGGCAACGAGCTGGTGATGACGCAGGAGCTGATTGCCAACATGCTGGGCGTGCGCCGCGAAGGCGTGACCGAAGGCGCACTCAAGCTGCAAAAAGCCGGGCTGATCAGCTATTCGCGCGGCCGCATTTCGGTGCTGGACCGGCCCGGGCTGGAAAAACGCACCTGCGAATGCTATGAAGTGGTCAAGGCCGAGTATGAACGGCTGCTGCCACGCCAATTTGCGGCCTGAACCCGGGGCCGGCAGAGCGCCCGCTTGCCGCAATGTGGGTTAGCGCACAGCCCGGCACGCCCTCATAGGGCATACTGCTTGCACCAACCTACTCTGCATTTCGCAGCAGCGCGACCGTTACGCCCTCAGCCCCAGAGGGAGCAGTAGCACACCGGAAAGCCATTTTGGCCACCCCCCAGAACCACCTGATCGAGCTGCTACCCGGCAAGGACCGGCTGCACCTGCTTGCCCAATGCGAGCCGGTCGAGTTGATCTTGGCTGAAGTGCTGTGCAATGCCGGCGAACCGACTCTTCACGTTTATTTCCCGACTGAAGGCTTTATCTCTTTGGTGGCCACCGTTGCCGGCAGCCCGGGAGTGGAGCTGGGCATGGTGGGCAGCGAGGGCATGCTGGGGGCCGAAATGGTGCTGGGCGTGGCCACCTCGCCACTGCACGCGCTGGTGCAGGGCCAGGGTACGGCCTGGCGCATCAGCGCGCGCGCCTTTCGAGGCGAGCTGGGCCGCAGCGCGTCCTTGCGGCGCCAGCTCAACCGTTATCTTTATGTGGTGATGGCCCAGCAGGCCTCGTCAGCCACCTGCCTGCGCTTTCACCTGGTCAATCAGCGGCTGGCGCGCTGGCTGCTGATGAGCCAGGACCGCGCGCATTCGGCCAGCTTTCATGTGACGCAGGAGTTTCTGGCCTACATGCTGGGCATACGCCGCGTTGGCATCACGTCGGCGGCCAGTGCCCTGCAGCGCCAGGGCCTGATCGAGTACCACCGGGGTGAGATGACGGTGCTGGACCGCGGCGGACTCGAAGCCGTGGCCTGCAGCTGCTACGCCGCCGACCAGCAGGCCTACGCCGAGCTGCTGCGCTGACCGATGGATCCGGGCCTGGCCCGGCATTCAAGGTTGGCGGGTGACCACGCTATGTGCGTCAGCGCACCGACGACAGGCTTTCAAGCGCTTACAAACAACTTGCAGGGATTGTGCAAACCGGACGCGGTCGCCAACACCTCACAAGGAAAAGAAGCCGGAAACCACCTGTTCAAAGGTTCTCCGATGACCCCCCAGAGTCAACGCCCATTGCAAAAGTCAGATACCTGCTCAGAGGCCGACGCGGTTAACGGTGCCGCGGCCGTGACGCCGTTGTCGTTTGCCAGAAATGGCTGCGTTGATCCCGAGGCCTATGCCGCCTCCCGGCCCGTCAAGGCCTCCTACATCACGATCGACGATTGGGACGCCCTGTATCACGCCGTCGAGGCCAGGCTGACGCGGACCGTCGGTGTGCGCCAGGCCTCGCTACCCGAGCCGCTGCGCGGCGACGCGGCGGGCCGGGTTCAGGTCATCGTGCTGGAATGTGTGGACGCGATGGAACGGCTGCATGAGGAACTGATACGGGAACGCACCCGCAGCCAGCAGTTTGAACAACAGGCGCTGGTGGCGCAAACGGCCCTGGCCCAATTCCCCTCGGAGCAGCCACATCCCGAGTGAGCGGAAAAGCGGATTGCCGCTTTTTGTAAAAGGCAAGGACCTTCACGCATCGCGTGGGCGGGGTCCGGTCAATACTTCAGCTGGATCTTGTCAAGCTGCTCTTTGGTGATGGCGGGCACATCGCCGCGCCTGGCATTGCGATTGAGGTTCCAGGCGCCTTTGCCCACCCAGGCCTTGAGCAGTTTCAGGTTGGCGGCGCGCTCTGCGTCGGTAGCGCCAAGGTTCACATACATGTTGCCGGGTTTGCCGCCAGCGTATTTGCCGGTGCCGTCGTCCAGCCTGCGCATCAGCGAACCGGTATCGGGCCAGGCAACAAAGGCAATAAGCCGCTCGTACGAATCCATGCGCGGCCCTTGCGATTTGGCCGCGTAACCCTTCTCGTCGAGCAGAAAATCGGCCCGCTCCGGTGATTTTTCACCATGACAGGCGATGCATTGGGATTTCCACAGCGGAGCAATCTCTTTGCGGTAGCTGACCTCCTGCGCCATGACCGCAGCGCCACCGAGAAGCAAAAGCAGCGCCGCTGCAATTTTTTTGACCATGAAAACCTCCATCCAGGTTGCCAGTGCGGTGGTGCCGTCGGCCAGGAATCTGGGAGCTTTCCTCGCGCTGGTGAGGAGCAGCTTTGCGCTTAACCCGCAGGCCAGTCTGTGCGGTAAAACACGCAGGGCTATTTTTTCCGGGTTTCATAGCGCGACAGGGCTGGCTTGGGGGCTGGGCGCTCAAATGTTCGCCAGCGCACAGACCAAAGCTGCCAGCGTCTCTATAAGTAGTGTGTAAGGCGTTATCGCCAAACGGCTTCGGTCGCAGCGCCTGACACCGACATTTACGCGAAGGATCAATCATGATTCGGGTAGCCTCAAGCACTTCTTCAATGCTCAATGAACTTGCACGCACGGCCTTGACCATGCTGGGGGCGAAAGCCCCGGCACATGAGGCAAAGCCGCTCAACGGGGACACTCCCACGGCCTTCACCCATGGCGACGCCGCGGCCGCGCCCGCCCAGACGGCCTTGCCGCCCGGCGTCGGCTTGCCAGTCGACGCCCCTTCGGGCATCAGCATCAGCGATTGGGACGATCTGTTTCGCGCGGTCGAGGCACGGCTCAAAATGACGGTTGGCGACGGGCTGGGGCAGCCGGTCAATCTGCCGGGCAACTATGCCGCGGCCATGGTCCAGGCCAGCGTGCTTGATTGCGTCAAGGCACTTGACCAGCTCCATGTGGCGCTGGCGCTTGAACGCGGCCGGCTGCAAAAACTCGAACTCGAGATCATCGAGGCCAAAAGCGCCCATGCCCTGACACTGGCGGAACTGGTACTCAGTCAAAACCGGTAAAGCCGACCAAGCCGCCCGCCAGTCCATGCATCGGGCCATCGGGCAAGGGCAGGGCAAGTCAGGCAAAACTGCCGTTGCGGCGAACCGGCCCAGGGTGACTCCCGCACTTTCTTCATCCTCCTCTTTGCCGCGCCTTCAGCGCGTCAGTGCGACCAGCGATGCCGCTGCCGCATCCGTCGCCGCGCAACCAGCCCTGGTTCAAGCGCCATGCCTGGTTTGAACAGGAACTGGTGCCAGCGCTGGCGGCGCGGATCAGGGGTCTGGCCGGCGGTAAGCCATGACGCGCAAGGCATGGCGCCAAACAAGCACGGGTTGAGCATCCCCACAGATTCCCGCCCCTCATCATGTTGTAAAGGAAAACCACCATGCAAGCTCTCGTGTACAACGGCCCTCGCCAAAAAAGCCTGGAAGACCGGCCCAAGCCGGCTATCCAGCTGCCGGGCGATGCGGTCGTGAGGATCACCAAAACGACGATTTGCGGTACCGACCTGCACATCCTCAAGGGCGACGTGCCGACCTGCAAGCCGGGCACCATCCTGGGCCATGAAGGCGTGGGCGTGATTGATTCCGTGGGGCCGGGGGTTGCCACCTTCAAGCCCGGCGACCGGGTGCTGATCTCCTGCATCACCGCCTGCGGCCGCTGCGACTTTTGCCGCAAGGGCATGTACTCGCACTGCACCACCGGCGGCTGGATTCTGGGCAACCGCATAGACGGCACCCAGGCGGCGTTTGTGCGCATCCCGTATGCCGACACCAGCCTGTACCCGATTCCGGACGGGGCCGACGAAGAGGCGCTGGTGATGCTGAGCGACATCCTGCCCACGGGCTTTGAGTGCGGTGTGCTGAACGGCAAGGTGCAGCCCGGCTCCAGCGTGGCCATCGTCGGCTCCGGGCCGATCGGGCTGGCGGCCTTGCTGACGGCGCAGCTTTATTCGCCCGCCGAAATCATCATGATCGACCTGGACGACAACCGGCTGGCCGTGGGCAAGCGTTTTGGCGCCACCGCCACGGTCAACAGCGGTAAGGGCGATGCGACAGCGCAGGTGATGAAGCTGACCGGCGGGCGCGGCGTGGACACGGCGATTGAGGCGGTGGGCATACCCGCCACCTTCGAGCTCTGCGCGGAAATCGTCGCACCGGGCGGCACCATCGCCAATGTGGGGGTGCACGGCGTCAAGGCCGATCTGCACCTGGAAAAGCTGTGGTCGCACAACATCACCATCACCACCCGGCTGGTTGACACGGTTTCGACCCCGATGCTGCTCAAAACCGTGCAGTCCAAACGCATCGACGCCAGCCAGTTGATCACCCACCACTTCAAGCTGGCCGACATCCTGCAGGCCTACGACACCTTTGGCAAGGCCGCCGACACCAAGGCGCTGAAGGTGATTATTGAAGCCTGAACCGGCTGATTCTTTTTAAACCCGCCGCTGGAAATAGGCGCCGGCCACTGCCATCGTCGCTATACTTTTAATAGCTGTAGATGGCCTTATTGATTGGGCTACAGCCTGTTTTATGACCTGAAACGAGGCCGCGCCGCGGATTCGAAGTCAAAAAGGGAAGCCGATGCGACACCAGCCGCCCCGTTAAAAAAGAACCCGGCTGCGAATGGTGCCGGGCACCTCGGCCAGCTTGGCCAGCGCCACGTCGGAGTGCGCCGCGTCAATGTCGATCACCACATAGCCAATCGCCTCATTGGTCTGCAGGTACTGCGAGGCGATGTTGATGTGGTTGACGCCAAACACCTTGTTGATCTCTGACAGCACGCCCGGCACGTTGCGGTGAATGTGCAGCAGCCGGTGCTTGCCGGGGTGGGCCGGCAGCGCCACTTCGGGAAAGTTGACGGACGAGGTGGAAGTGCCGTTGTCGCTGTACTTGACCAGCTTTTCGGCCACCTCGATGCCAATGTTTTCCTGCGCCTCCATGGTCGAGCCACCGACGTGCGGCGTCAAAATCACGTTGTCCAGGCCGCGCAAGGGTGATTCGAAAATGTCCTTGTTGCTGTGCGGCTCGACCGGAAACACGTCAATCGCCGCGCCCAGCAATTTTTTCTGGCGCAGGGCCTCGGCCAGCGGCTCAATCGCCACCACGCTGCCGCGCGAGGCGTTGATCAGCACGCTGCCCGGTTTCATGGCGGCGATTTCTGCCGCGCCCATCATCCATTGCGTGGCCTGGGTTTCGGGCACATGCAGGCTCACCACATCGGCCTCGGCCAGCAAATCTTTAAGCTGGCCGAGCTGCCGGGCGTTGCCCAGCGGCAGCTTGGTAACGACGTCGAAAAACACGACCTTCATGCCCAGCGCTTCTGCCAGCACCGACAACTGCGTGCCGATGGAGCCATAACCGACGATGCCCAGCGTTTTGCCGCGGATCTCGAAGGCGTTTTCAGCCGACTTGAGCCAGCCGCCGCGATGCGCCACCGCGCTTTTCTCGGGCACGCCGCGCAGCAGCAAGATCGCCTCGGCCAGCACCAGTTCGGCCACCGATCGGGTGTTGGAATACGGCGCGTTGAACACCGCAATGCCGCGTTCGCGCGCCGCATTCAAATCAACCTGATTCGTGCCTATGCAAAAGCAGCCGACGGCAGCGAGTTTGGACGCATGGGCAAACACATCGGCCGTGAGCTGGGTGCGCGAGCGGATGCCGACAAAATGCGCGTCGGCTATTTTTGCCTTGAGTTCATCATCGGCCAGCGCGCCGGGCAGGCTTTCGATCTGGCTGTAGCCGGCCGCCCGGAGCACCTGCCCGGCCGAGGGGTGGATGCCTTCTAGCAGCAGGAATTTGATCTTGTTCTTGTCGGTGGAAGTTTTGGTCATGGCAGACGCGCGCATTGAGGTGGGCGATTCGGGAAGTGGCTGAATGCCCAGTATCCAGGAAAGCCAAACCCCCGGCGCGCGGCCGGTTTATCGGCTGGCACGATTGAAAGCGCAAGCAATGCGCTTTTTCAGGACAGCCGTGAAGAAGGGCCTGCGCGATCAGGGTTCGCATTTCTGCAATCGAAGTCGGTAACAGAGTGTGTTTAATGTTATTGCCGCCCGGAATGTGCGAAAAAGCAACGGGTTTACTTTCCCAAACTGAAGCAAACGTGAATAAATCACACCACAAACACCCGATTTAGTTTCAAAATGCTTTACGCCTTTTGATTTTTTCTGTAACAAAGGTGACATTGAAAACGTTGAACATGCTGCTGGGTAAATGACCAAAAGCAAGTCGAACAAGTTGGAAATGAGGACCCTATGCAACCCGTCACAGTAGCCGACATGACCCTCTCATCCATGGCCAGCGGCAGCCAAGGTTACCCCGGTTCCGCGGCTTCGGCGCTTGATGCGCTGCCCTCGACGTGGCCGAACTTTCTGACCGGGCAACCCGGCAAGCCGGTGCAAGTGCTGCTGATTGATGACGACGCGTGCATGCGCAAGGTCATCTCGCAGGAATTGCTGGCCGATTTACGCATCAACCTGGTGGCCCAGGGCAGCAGCATGCGCGAGGGGCGCCGCCTGATTTCCCAGCACGAATTCGACGTCATGCTGATTGACCTGAATCTGGGCGACGGCACCGGCTTTGAGTTGATTGAACGCATGAAAACCGTGCGCCCCCACGCCGAGGCGGTGGTGATTTCCGCCATGGAAGACGATGAGCATGCGCTGCACGCGTTCGAGTTGGGTGCCACCGGCTACCTCGTCAAGAATTCCTGGTTCGGCAATTTTCCGCAGGCTGTGCTTCAGGTGGTCAACGGCGGCGCCTCCATTACCCCGAATCTGGCACGACGGCTGCTGCGCAGTCTGGGGCAGGTGCCAGTGTCCAGCCAGCCCGCTGCTTCTGCCGGCCCCAAGTCCAAGCTGTCTGATCGCGAAAAAGACGTGATGAAGATGGTGGCCTCGGGCTACACCAGCAGCGAAATCGCTTCGCGCCTGACCATCAGTTCACAGACGGTCAATACCCATATCAAGAACATCTACCACAAGCTCCAGGTCCACTCACGCGCGCAGGCCGTGAGCTTCGCGGCCCAACGCGGGTTGTTGTAGGGCGGGCAGCATCATGGCTGGCGCAGCGCAACAAGCCCTGGCGCTGGCAGGCGCGGCGTTTGGCTTGACGCTGGTGGCCATCGCGCTCTGGGGCGCCCGCGGCGCATGGTTGCGCCACCCCCACCCGATAGACCGGGCGCTGAGTGTGACCGCGCTGGTCTGGCTGGGGCAACTGCTGGCAACCACCACATTCGCTTTCACCACGACCGAGCTTCCGGGCGCCTATATCGCCGGCCTGGGCTATCAGTTGCTGATCATCAGCGTGGCCTTTTTTCTTTTGACCTGTGCCGGCGCCAGCAACGCGGTGACTTACTCGGTGCTGGGACTGCAGGCCGTGGCGGGCGGCGTGGCGCTGCACAGGTATCACTGGGGCGACAGCACGCTGGCGCAGGATTACGTCGCCTGGATTGCCATCAACCTGGCGTTTACGATGGTGTTGACGCTGGCGGTCGCGTACCGGGTTTACCTGACCCGCAGCTTTCCGTGCTGGCTTGCGCTGGCCGGTTGCCTGTTCGGCCTGGGGCTGGGTGTCGATGACTTGTTGCAGGCCGACCATGAGCAGCACATCGCCACCCTGGCGCATCACTTTTACGCCGCCTTCTTGCTGGTGGTCTGGCATCTGATCAAGCAGCGGGTCGAGGACCCCGGCCATCGCCTGAGCATGACGCCCGATTTCCAGCGCAGTTCCCTGTTTGAAGCGCAGTCCGGCTTTGGCGACGCACACGACTTGGCAAACGCAGCGGTGGCCAACGAGCGCCGCCGCATCGCGCTGGACTTGCATGATGGCGTGGGCTCGCAGCTCGTGAATATCCTGTCGACGCTGGATGGCCACGCGCCTGGGCAGCAGGCCGTGATGCTGGCACTGGAGCAGTGCCTGTCTGACCTGAAGATGACCGTGGATGCCATTGACGGCGCCAACGACAACGTGCTGGAAGCGCTGGGCCGCTTGCGCTACCGGATGCAGCATTCGCTGGACAAACTGGGCATCCGCATGCTGTGGAAGGTGGAAATCTGCGGCGAGCTTGAAGCCGTGCACGGCGAGCCGGCCCAGCAGGTGCTGCGCATTGCGCAAGAGTGCCTGACCAATGTCATGCGCCATGCCCATGCCTCGTTGGTGGGGGTGGTGTTGCGCTATGTGCCGGAAACCCGCAGCCTGGTGCTGGAGGTGCGCGACAACGGCCACGGTATCGGGGGGGCTGGCAACGGCGGGAATGGCGCAACTGGCGGGAATGGCGTAAATGGCGCAACTGGCGCACGAACCGGCAGTGGCAAGGGCCTGCAGGGCATACGCCGGCGCGCCCAGCTGATCGGTGGGGAACTGCTGATTTCAAGCAAACCCGGAGCCGGCACCCGGGTGCGGTTCACCCTGCCATTGGCTGAGTTTTCGCCGCGGCCTGAGCCGCAAGCAACGGCGGGTTTTGCCCAGCCAAGTCACGAGCGGGGAACCGTCAGTCCCTAGCTCGCGCATTGCAGGCTCAGCGCCTGCAGGGTGCTGCCGGTTTTTGGCTCGAACACCACCAGGTTGACCTGCCGCGCATGGCCGGGCGTGGGCGCAATGCTGCGAAAACCGAGTTTTTGCGGCGCTTGCGCATTGCCCTCAGCGGGTTTGTAGTCGCCCGCCGGTGTGTACTGGCGCACCACAAAGTCGTGCTTCAAGAACTCGCCCGCGTTTTCACCGGCCTGCACTTTGGAGTTGTG